>CAYNKW010000279.1:0-5716 GCA_964397845.1 uncultured Anaerolineae bacterium | reverse complement strand
GTCGTAACAGATTTGAGCGCGACTTCGTGTCGCAATCGAGCGAACGGATCGCAGAGCGACTGGTTGGGCGGCCCCCTCTGTCCATCACCGCCCGGCATACTCATCTACCCCCACGCCGACCAGCTTACCCTTTCCCAGAAGCCACCCCCTCTCCCGGGAGACGGCGAATAAGTCGGAAATACTCTGATATATTATCGCCCCGTTTCGCGGCGAGCGCAAGTAAAGCAAAGCGGGGTATCTTCAAAATTGAAGCACCCCGCTGCCGGGACCAGTTATGAGAGTAAAGCAGGAAGCAATTGCTTCACAGTCTGACCATTTACTCCTCACCCTCAACCAAAAAGGCAGAACGCATAACTGATTGTACAAACGGATCAGTTACCTCATCGAGAGCCTGATACGCATCAAAGATGTAGATGAACTGAAGTTCATGCACTCCTTCTTCATTAGGCAGCCGAAGCTGGTCGGCTACGAACAATTCACTCCCTGGAGGCATGCGCAGGTGCAGCACATCAGATCCCGCAAAGTAAAACTGCCGGAAATCCAAAAGCGGCAGAACTACATAATCCCGTGCTCGTTCACTTGAATTTCTGGCCCATAGCTCTAGCGGGAACAACTCACCCGGCCTGGCAGTAGTGGATAGCAAGAGTCGCTCGTTTGGGGGTCTGTCATCACCGGGCAACACAGGGAAGGCGTAGACATTCAGGCGGTGTGCAGTGTTTCCTCGTCCAACGAGTGCATCGGGCAATTTCTGAGTCGATGTCGCACAATCCCTTACACAGACCACAGTACGACGCCCGCCTACTGCCAGCGCTGGTGGAAGTCGTTCTTCTGGATCGATGGGATGGAAGTCCGGTTCGCGAAATACAACAACAAAGAGATCGTGCCAGCCCGATGCCTCAATGGGCACCTCCAGCGGTATCTCCATATCCACATCTGGCTCAATCTCCAGATAATGTAAGAGTCCCTGCTGACCATCCAAAGAAAAGCTGACCTGTCTGTAGTCCAAGAAAACCGAAACCAAGACGGGATATGGCTCGTCGTATCCAGTAGCCAGAATCAACAGTATGGTAAACGATTCTCCTTCTTGAATGTGGAATTCATGGGTCGAAGGCCGATTGTAAGGAAAAACATCACGGTGCTCGGGCCGCACAAAGCCGACAGCTAAGCCACGATGCCCAGCATCCGACCACTGGCTAAACTGCGTCTCCGCAGACCACTCCCTGTGGCGCACCCATTCTGTATCACCAGAGGATGAGCAAGCCAAGACCAATCCAACCAGACAAAACAGGAGAAGTCCCCAGGTTGTGCGCAATGTGCTCTCCCTCAGCATTGACTAGACCTCCGTTCCAAAAGTTTTTAGGGTAATCTCTGCCTGCTGATCCAAAGACAGCAGGGAGTCGTCATTCTGAGCCGGAGCGTAGTGGAGGCGAAGAATCCCGTTGTTTGCGTAGCAGAACGCTGGTTAACGAAAACGAGATTCTTCGCACTGTCCTGGACGGTCAGTACAGGGTCGCTCCGCTCCTCAGAATGACAGGCCGTCAATTAGCTTTACCCTAAAAACTTCTGAAATCCAGGTCTAGTCTGAAGAGCTTCCGTGCCAGACCAGTGGGCTTGAGCCCTCAACCAGGAATCGGACTTCGGTGCCATCGCCGTTGACGCACCAGATGCCACATTGCCCACTGTGATCACAACCCTCAAAGAATAGGATACTCGAGTCTGGCGACCAGACCACGGAATCGTGATAATTGCCGACACCCTCCGGTTGCAACGAGTGCAGGCTGCCGGTCTTCACATCGAAGATGACAATTCTGGCATCCGGGCCGTGGTCTGCCACATAGGCTATCTTGGTACCATCCGGTGACCAGGTAATAGGCCCGATCCCCACGGCGTCGGTCTGGGTAAAAACGCGCCGGTCGCCATCAGTCACGTTCAAAAGAACCAATCGCCACGGCTGACTCTCCCTTAAAGAATACCCTTCAATGAAAAGAAGCCTGTCTCCTACTGGCCCCCAGGCGCGGAAGAAACGCAAAGGATCCTTTTCCTCCCCCACTCGCCGCCAGGTTGGATTTTCGGCATCTACCTCCACCAGCCCCAGCCAGGCAATGCCACCGCCGCCCAGACGTGACACGTTAAAGGCCAGGAGTTTGCTATCTGCCGACCAGCCAAGTTGAATGGCTCCAACATCCCACCGGCTCTGGTGGTTCTCCGGCGAAGTATCTGGATCAAAAACCTCAGCTAACAACCGGGTGTTGCGGCCATCGGCGTTCATGACCCATACGTTATAGTCTTGTATATAAGCGATTTTTTGCCCATCCGGTGACCAGCGAGGCACAAGAAGACGCAAGTGAGGCTTGTCTTCTACACAGGACGCTGGCAGTAACGTTTCGGACTGTAGTGTGCCTAGGTCCAGCACCTCCATCGAGCACATACGCTCGGCTGTCGCGCCCACCTGATCATTGTAAGTCAGATACACCAGGCGTCGCCCGTCTGGGTCAAGGTCAAACTGTCGAGTCTGATACACTGCACCCAAGACTGGGAAGTCCACCAGGGAACGATCATCAAGCCCGTTGGGAAACACGCTATGAAGTTGAGCATCAAGAGTCCTGAAAATCAGCCTGTAGGTCATTGGCTCTTTGGGCGTGGCCGAGTTAGCAGGCAATGTCGGTGAAGGAGAAGGTATGCTCAGCGTCGGCGTGTTAGTAGGTGTGGATGTCGGCGTGCTGGTCGATGTAGCTGTCAGGGTAGCATCTGCCGTGTGATTTGGTAGCGACACAGTGGCAGTTGGTGTTGGGTTAACGCTGATTGGCTCCCCCATCGCTATAGGTGTAGTAAGAATGGTTGTTTCCTGTCGAGTGCCTGTCGGAGTCAAGACACAGCCAGTGGTAGTTACACTCTCTGACAGAGTTTGGCAGGCTGCGACGACAAATGCCAGGATAACCAAGAGCATCACCAGGCACAGCATGAAGCGAAGGGGAAAGACTCTAACATCCTTGCACATTCTTTGCCTCCTAAGCCCTTAACCAGAAGCATTGGTGACTGGCCGGTCAGCCGAAGCAACCACGGGGCCAGGCAGGAGACCCGTCAGGCGATTCATTCTCAATGCTCTAAATCTCTGCTGGCCCCGTCTGCGATCTTTAAACCGGCTCAAACCAGACCGAGTTCACTCTGGTATTCAGGTTCCTTCAATACACACGAACCAGGGTGTAATCACCACAATATGTGCCCCAGTTGTTCGCACGAGTGCAACTATTAACCTGCGCATCTGTGCACACATTGTTGCCTGGCCTGCAATAACACGAATCCCCACTGAATTTCCAACGCCCAAAATAGAAGTCGACCCACCATGAGCTGAAAGACCCTCCGTTGCCGCAATCTCCGACTACGAAGCCTCTTTCATTAACCGTGCCACCATTGGACGTTGGAAGAGGGATATCCATGGACTGGACAACGAGCGGCGTCCCGTACGGGATGGTGCCATAATAACCATACTGGGGTAGCCATATGTGCGAGCACCGTATTGCCGCATCCTCACCAACAACAATAGGACCGTATGCACTGGATGAGTTACCCATCGCGTAAGCGGTGAAGTCCTGGTTATAGTGCCACTCTACGGGCACTGCATGGACAGGCCGTGCCCTATTCAATCCGGTGGATAGTCCGAGCAAGCCCAAAAAGAGCCCCAAAACCAAACCGCAAGTGAATATTCGTACCATTTTCATCTGACTTGTCCTTTCGATTACTCTGAATTAGGGAATGTCCGAAACTTCAGTCCAAATAATTGCACTTCCCATCGTCGCAGCGACGATCATCTGATCATTCGCTAACTTTACATCCAGCGAGCGAGGAATCGCATCGCCGAGACACTCCATTCCGGTGCATATCTGTTTCCAACTCACGCCCCCGTCCGTAGACCGCAAGATACCCGTGCGGAAACCACCAACAAAGAGCGTCTGATCTTGCAGAAAGTTGGGTGAAACTGCAATCTGCCAGGCAGTTGGAACAGGCAAAGAGGACTTGATCATAGCATCCTTTTCTGGATTCCAGTAGTGGAGTCCCTGGTGAGTACCCATCCAGATTCTCTGCCCGACCTTGGTCTTGACCGTCGCCAAGCGCACGATCAGGTCACTCGGCGCATCCTCCACAGCCAAGGGCTTCGCCTGTGCCTCCTCTGAAACCCATTGCAGCATTCCCTGCTCAGTGCCTATTAGCAACCTGACATCCTTGGGATAGCTGTCGAGCAAGGCTAGGGCTGAGGCCTGCACGGGCAGCAATAGTTGCCAGCTTTCCCCACCATCCGCGGAGCGGTAGATGCCGTGGTAACGGGTACGGGTTGTGTAGAAGTCAAAGAGACTGACGTACAGAGTATGATCTTGGGCAAAAGAGGGAGATAGGACCAGGTCACTCACCTCTAATTGGGGCAAGCCTGCATTGATCGGCTGCCAAGAGCGCCCTCTATCCGTTGAGCGAAAGACCCCTGCGTCGGCTGTAGCTGCGAAGAGGGTTCCATCGACAGTGAAGGCTGGTGAAGGAAGTATCTTGATCACTCCCATCTTCCCAAAATTGCCATTGGCTGCCAGCCATGTCTTGCCACCGTCTGTGGAGCGGTAGATGTCTACCTTCATTGGCTGTTTATTGAGAAAGGCAGCTTCATCCAGGCCAAGCGCACTGCCCACAAAGAGGGTCTGATCCGTAGCATAGTCAGGCGAGATCGCCACCACCCAGGGATCGAACCCCAGAGTTTCTTTGTCACGAATATGCCACGTCTCCCCGCCATCCTCTGACAAAAACAACCCGCCTCCAAGGGCAACTTGACGGACGACAGATAACAACTCACCACTCCTTGCATGGAAGGACAGAACGACTGGCGACCCACTGTCATCCGTGCCTTGCACCACAAGGGTAGGGCAACCTGTCTCGTCGTGGGTCAGGCGAAAATGGATACCGATAGCCCAGTCCGGCCGGCCTCGAATCGTTGCTGGAATCAAGTCAAGCATGGCATCACTGTCCAAGACATCGTTGAGATCCTCAAACACTGGGATTTCCAGAGGATCAGCAAAGGACTTTTGCCCTGCTATCTTCCCATTGACAACGCTGACGACTAGACGTTCCTGACGTTCTAGCGAGCGAAACCAGACATTCCACCGGGTTCGCCGCCCGTCCCTCCCTTGGTTAGCATCCATTTCTTCCGGGGAGGCTTGAGGTGAGTCTACGCTCATGATGTTGTAGGGATGAGCGCTTTGATCCCATTGGAGGACAGCCTTGTAGGCAATCTCGTAGGCTTGGTGAAGGGTGGTTGCCTGCGTTGCTGCAGAAGCAACTTGGGTAAGGAGTTCAGAGATCCCAGTAGGGATAAACATCCCAATCAACAAACCCACGACGAGAACAACGCCGCCCAGCACTTGTTTTCTTCGAATCATTTTGTGCATCTCCTTTCAGATTATCGTCATGTTCGCTTTACGTGCCTCTACAGCGTCTTATCAAACCCGTTTTCCTACACCTTTCTCACCTCCTTACACATTGCGAGCTTTCTCGGAAAGTCTGTTTTGCTCCCACAAACACTACAGCGGATTTGAGAAACAAACGGATTCTCCCCCACCCAGTCGTCTGTTTCATTCCAAAATCCGTTGTAGTGTCCCACGGCGACCACTTTCCGAGGGAACTCATTGCGTGGGCTGCGCAGGCGGGTTACTCCGGTGACATTGGGGCATTGGTGCAA
>CAYNKW010000278.1:0-5720 GCA_964397845.1 uncultured Anaerolineae bacterium | reverse complement strand
GACGGGATCGTCGTGCGTGGAGCCAAGGCCCACCAGACCGGCGCCGTTTTCTCCCACGAGATCATTGTCATGCCGACGCTGTCCATGCGCGCCGACGACGAGGACTATGCCGTCGCGTTTGCCATCCCGAGCGACGTCGAGGGGATCATTCACGTTCTGGGCCGCCAGTCCTGCGATACGCGAAAACTGGAAGGCAGCACCATGGACGTGGGTAATGCCACGTTCGGCGGGCACGAAGCGCTGGTCATCTTTGACGACGTCTTTGTGCCCGGCGAGCGGGTCTTTATGGATGGCGAATGGCAATTCTCTCGTGTCCTGGTGCAGCGATTTGCCGGCTATCACCGCCAGAGCTACGGTGGGTGCAAGGTTGGCGTGGGCGACGTGCTGATCGGGGCCGCGGCCACGGCCACCGAGTACGCAGGCGTGGCCAAGGCGTCGCACGTCAGGCGCAAGCTAGGCGAGATGATTCACCTGAACGAGACTCTCTTTGCCTGCGGTCTGGGTTGCTCTGTCGCCGGGACTGCCATGCCTTCGGGGACCTATCTGGTGGACCTTCTCCTGGCCAATGTCTGCAAGCAGAACGTGACCCGCTTTCCCTACGAGATTGCGCGACTGGCCGAAGACCTGGCCGGCGGGCTGATGGTCACACTGCCTTCGGAAAAGGACCTGAACCACCCGGAGATCGGGCCTCTCGTGGAAAAATACCTGCGCGGGGTGGCCGAAATCCCAACCGCCGACCGGATGCGCATCCTGCGCCTGATCGAAAACCTCACGCTGGGCACGGCGGCCGTGAGCTACCGCACCGAGTCTATGCATGGTGCCGGCTCGCCCGAGGCGCAGGTGATCATGATCGGCCGGCTGAGCGACCTGGAAGCAAAGAAGACACTGGCGAAACGCCTGGCCGGCATCGGGTCACCGGAGGAGGCGCCTTGGACCTGACAGGTTTCACAAGACCTTCGCAAACCTGTCGGGTCTGAGCAGCGATGGTGAAGGAAGTAACTACTCAGGAGGGGAACCCTTGCGAAGGTTTGGGAGCAGATTTCAAGCCGGAAGTGTCTTCGCCCGCCAGGAATCGCTCCATTGACGAGACTATTCGCAACCTTCGCAAGGGTGGCTGAGTAGCTAACTCGGAATGTTTTATACTGCAATGTTGGGGCCAAGATCTGCCACGAACGTGTTTGGAATAGGGATGGGCTGCGCTGTCTTGACGTCTGCCGCCCCCAGAAGCACACGCGCTCGCGCCAGCAGCGCGCCGCCGCTCACGTGGGTGACTGTATGGTGCCGCACGGCCGTGGAGTGCTTTACGTCGGAGACCCACGTAGCCAACTCCAGTTCGTCACCCAACACGCCAGGTTGCCGATACTCAATCTGGTGCCGCCGGGCCACAATTGCAAACCCTTCCGTCCTCATACGTGCCTGCGGCCAGCCATGGGCCGCCGCCGCTTGTATCGCGCAATCTTCCAGGTACGCCAGGTAAACGGCGTTGTTCACGTGTTGCGCCGGATCAATGTCCCGCCACTCGACCCGCCGCCGCAGCCGGAAGACACCGGGCGGAGGTTTCGCTGCCCGCGGAAAGCGGGAGCGCGGGGGAGCCTGTTCCGGCACTCCTTCCGGAAAGAAGGCGGCAATCATTTCTTGCGGGATGGACACCGGCCGCCCGGCCGCACTGTCCAGGAATACCCAGTCAGTACTGGCACGCGCTGCCAATTCACCCGACTCTGCCACACAGAGCTCGTAGGCTCGGCGCGAACGAACCCGCCGGAAATCGATCACCCACGTCTTGACCTGTACCGAGTCTCCGTAGCGCAGCGGATACAGGTATTCGATGTCTGTCTCGCGGACCAACCAGTGGAAACCCATCGCGTCGTAGCGGGCCCGGTCATAGCCGGCAGCGGCCGACGCGTCAAAGGCTGCCTCTTGCATGTAATCCAGGTAATTGGCACAGTGGACATATCCATACGCATCACACTCGCAGTGACGCACGCGAAACGTCCGCAGGTGGATCAGTGGCATAGCACACCCCTGTCTACCTCGACAATGTTGAATTTCACCCCGGATGACCTTTCTGTCATGCGGAAATCGCTGCCGGGGTACAGGCTATGTCGCGTGGCGCGCGATTGCTTCTATCACCTGCGGCGCCACTTCTGGGGGCAAACTATGGCCCATGCCCTCGATGATCATCAACTCTGCGCCAGGGATCGCATTGGCGGTATCAATCCCGCCTTCGACCGGCACCAGCGGGTCGGCGTCGCCGTGGATGACCAGGGTTGGCACTTGTACCGATTTGAGCGCCTCCTTGCGATTGCCGGAGGCCATGATGGCGGCCAATTGCCGAGCCGTACCATCAGGACTCAATCCGCGATCAAAGGATTGCCCGGCACGCTCCCTGGTGCGGTCTTTATCAAGTGGGTATCCAGGGCCATTGAGTACCCGCCAGGTCTTGATGGAGCTTTCAATGTAGCCTGCCCGGTCCGTCGGGGCGGGCGTGACCAGGATCGCCGCCGCCTCTGGTTTTGGGGGCGGAAGCTGCGGGTCACCCGTCGAGGACATGATGGACGTCAGCGTGCGGAGGCGGTCGGGATGGTGGATGGTCATCTCCTGGGCGATCCCGCCTCCCATCGAGATACCCACCACGTGCGCGGACTCGATCTCCAAGGCGTCGAGCAGGCCCACCGCATCGTCCGCCATATCACGCAGTGTATAAGGAGCCTGGATGGCTTCCCCTTGCGCTGCTGCCTGCATCAGCGCGAGAATGTCTGGCACGCCCGCCTCGTCGAACCTGGTAGATAGCCCGACGTCGCGATTATCAAAGCGGATCACCCAGTAGCCCCGGGCGGCGAGTGCCGCGCAGAATTCTTCATCCCAGGCGATCATCTGTGCACCCAGGCCCATGATGAGCAGCATGGGCGGTGCAGATGGTTTTCCAAACGTATCGTAGACGATCTCGATGCCGTTAGCCTCCACGCTCGCCGGGTCACTGTGTGGAACTCTCTGAGTCATGGTTATACCTCCCCGATCATAGATTTTCTAAATCATCGTTAATCTCCTGAAGCTTTTCAGGAGTTAATACATCCGGCACAAATTGCGCCAACTGGTTCAGTGAAAACCCCATTGCCATGCTGAGCTGGGGAGCCTGCAATAGGTGCCCAAGATGTTTTTCCAGGACGCCCTTTCCCGCCTGGTCGTCCAGAATCTCCCGCAATGTGCTGCCGGTACTCAGGGATTTGTCGCCCCTCCCGTGCGCGGCCTCTGGGGGAGCTTTCAACGAGAAAGAACCTTTGGCCCGAATGTCCCGCGAGGAACTGCCAATCAGGATTTCAAACTCCCCGGCTTCCGCGATCCATTGCTTTCGACCTGGATTGAAAAATGACAACGCATCTTTAGCGAGAGTAAAGTGAACCGTTTTCGTCTCTCCAGGTTCGAGAGCGACCTTTTTGAAGGCCTTCAACTCTTTTTCAGGCCTGACCAGGCTAGATTCAACGTCACGGACATAAAGCTGCACCACTTCTTTCCCTTCCCGTTTTCCAGTGTTCTTGACGTCAACTGTAATCTCTATACTGTCTTTTGCTTCATATTCAGTTGCGCCGATCTCAAGATCACTGTATTCAAAACTGGTATACGAAAGCCCGTGACCAAAGGGAAACAGGGGTTCGATTTTCTTCTTGTCATAGTAACGATATCCGACAAAGATGCCCTCACCGTAGAGAACCTTGCCGTTTTCGCCGGGGTAGTTTATGTACGCCGGAGTATCCGCAAGCCGCTTCGGGAACGTCGTAGGGAGTTTTCCCGAGGGATTGACATCTCCGAACAGAATATCGGCGATGGCGTTGCCACATTCCTGGCCTGGGAACCAGGCTTCGACGACGCTGGGAACCTGGTCAATCCATTGGCCCATCGCTACGGGGGAGCCGGTATTCAGGGCCACGATGGTGTTCTCGTTCGCTGCAGCCACTCTCTTGACGAGTTCGACCTGATCTCCGGGCAGTTCCATGTCTGCTCTATCGTAGCCCTCGCTTTCCCATTCATCGCTTGTGCCCACGAAAACCAGGGCCGCGTCCGACTCGGCCGCAAGTTCAGCAGCCCGTTCTATGGAATCAGCGGGAACGGGGGGCAAACATCCCAGTCTAAGCGCGCCAAAAAACGGGGTGTCGACTTTGCTATACTCGGCTTTGATGTCATGGGACTGGCCGGCGGTCATGTCAACTTGAGCCACCATTTCTTTGGTTCCTGTACCATAATAGGCTTCCCCTCGGATCTGCTCTGTCCAGTTATCAATGACTTGCTCGTCATCAATGTAAAGGCGGCTAAGGCCAACGCTGATTAAACTGAATATATATGTGCCTGTTTCAGGTGCAACGAATTCCCCTGTCCACCTGGCAGAGAACTCGTCTTTGTCCACCAGAGGAGAGAACTCGCCAGACCAGACAAAGTCAAGTTTTTGACACACCTCTGTAAGAACGGCTTCTCCGGCAAGATCCAGGTCGTTGAAATACTGTCCGGTAAGACCGTGCCCCTCCTGGTTTCCAGAGGGGATTAAATATTCCTCGCCGATAACCGGGACCCTCTTGTCGTTTGTACAGCCCTGCTGGTAAGATACCTTGATAGCAGCGCCGCATCTCTTGCTGATGCCCTCCCAGGGAGTTACAGCGTAATGAGGATTTACCTGAGAACTCCCTCCGCCCATAATCCGGGCCACCTTTGCGTTTGGCCCGATGACGGCAAGGGACTTTATCCTCTGTTCGTCCAGGGGTAATACGTTACGTTCGTTTTTCAATAACACGATGCCTTCAGCCGCAGTCTCACGCGCCAACCTGCGATGCTCAGGTTTATCAACCGCTTTTTCCGGAGCTTCTTCAGGATTTTCAAACGCGCCTGATTTGATGATGATTCTGAGGATACGCCGGACTTTGTCGTCAATCACTTGCTCGCTGACGTGGCCTTCGTTCACGGCTTTGAGCAGCTTGTCTCCCATGACTCGGGCCGGCCCAGGCATTTCCAGGTCAAGTCCGCCATTGGCAGCGGGGATCGTGTTTCTAGTGCCCGCCCAATCGGAAACAACAAGCCCCTTGAACCCCCAATCTTCCTTCAGTATATCCGTCAGGGTATACTTGTTCTCGCTGGCAAAAGTTCCATTCACTTTGTTGTAGGCCGCCATGACTGCCCAGGGCTCTGCTTCTTTGACAGCCGCTCTGAATGGAGGCAGGTATATCTCTCGGAGCGCTCTCTCTCCTACTTCTGAACTGATTGACATGCGCTCAAATTCCGAATCATTGCAGACATAGTGTTTGATGCATGCCCCCACGTTTTGACTTTGAACGCCGTTTATGAACGCGACGGCAATCCTTGAAGTCAGATGAGGATCCTCGGAGTAACATTCAAAGTTTCTGCCGGCCAAAGGAGAGCGATGAATGTTTACCGTTGGCCCCAAGAGGATATGCGCGCTCTTTGCCCTGGTCTCTTCTCCCAGGGCCACGCCCACCCGACCTATCAGCTCGGTATTCCAGGTGGATGCCATCGCTGTGCCCACAGGAAAACATGCCGAGGATGGTCCACCCTTGGCAATGGCTCCTCTGGCTCCATGAGGGCCATCGGTCACCTTGATAGCCGGGATACCCAGGCGTTGGACGCTTTGGGTATGCCAGGCGTCCGAACCGGCCAGCATGGATACTTTTTCCTCAAGCGTCATCTGCTTGATAAGTTCCTCAATTCGCTTTTCCATG
>CAYNKW010000277.1:0-5725 GCA_964397845.1 uncultured Anaerolineae bacterium | reverse complement strand
CCCCCATTTGATGGCCTTTTGTAAATGTGCCAGGGCCGGCAGGGGATTGTAAGCCAAGAGTTCAGGGTTATCAAGTGCCCGGCCGCCGGCTTCCAGATGGTAGGCACTGGCCAGGTGAGGAAAGGTCAAGAAGGCCAGTATTCCGCCCATCGCCACGAGAAAGAAAGCCCAATAAACCGCCAGGGCGTTGTCAGGCTGGCGGTTGCCCATCCCTCACGCTCCCTCGGGCGGCTGGGCGACGGGCTTTTCCTGACGCCAATACTCCACCGCAAAAGCACCAAACACGCCCACGAACAGCCCCAGCGCGCCGGCCACGGCCGTGTTGAGCTTCTTTCTGGGGCTCACCGGCTCTGTGGGCACAGCGGCGTGGCTGGCCAGCCGCACCTCACCCGATTCGTCTTGAGCCGTGATGCGCGCCTCGTCCACTTTGCGCGCCAGCGTAGTATACGTGTCTCGGGCCACGTCTCGCGTTCGCGTCAGCCGATCGTCTTCCGCATTCAACGCTTGAATCTCTCCCTGCAGGCGGAGAATCTCTGGCTCCAACTGGGCGATTTCGGCATCTAATGCTGACAGCTTTTCTTGAAGCGAGGTTGCCAGACCGTCCAGGAAAGCAATTTGCTCGTCTGCTGTTCGGTTAGACAGCGAGGATGCCGAGCTCACCTGAAGCTGCAATGGAATGGCCCCTTTGGATGAGAGCGCATCAATCTCCAGGTAGAGAGAAGCCAGGTCATCGGCCAACGACGCGGGCGCTTTTCCTTCTCGCAGACGCAGTCGCTCCTTCAGGTCAATGGCGTCCTGAATGACCAACTCGATAGTGTTTTTGGATGCCAGGTAGTTGCTCAACTGTTGCCTGTGCGCCGACACCCGGGCGTTCAACACGTTGGTCTGGTTGCGGCTCTGGAACTCGATCAGCGCCTGTTCAGCTTTCGTTAACACCGTGTCGGCATCCGCCAACTGATCCTCAAAGAAACGGGCGTCCTGGGCACTCACGTTGTACAGCTCGTTGACCTGGCCGACGAAAATCTTTGCCCACGTGTTGGCAATGTACGTCGTCATCGCGGCGTCTTGATGCTTGACGCGCAATTCGACCACGCTGGGGTCACTGCCGGAAACGGCCGTCAGCTTGTTGCGGAAGCTCGTCAGGTCTTGATCTTCCTCCGGCAGCGGCGGATTCATGGCCGCCATCGTCTGTAAGAGCAGGTCGTCGCTCACGGCCAGGGCCGGGTAAGCCTTGTATGGCTGCTGGACGTCGTTCACCGTCTCGAACTTTTCGTCGAAACGCATCACGTAGCGCGGCCTGGTGATGACTACCAACGCCGAGGCCTCGTAGGTGGGCGGCCACAAAAAGCTGACCACCAGCGCCGTCGCAGCAGCCAGGATCGCCAGGGCAGCGATCCATTTCCAGTGCCGGATCAACACTTCTATGTATTCTCGCAGATCGATCTCTTCTTCCACAATTCCTCCCAAGTTTTCTCTTTCAAAGGTAGAGTTAGACTTCTTCGCCAAAGATCTTGCTGTATCGCACAAAGACCCAATAACCGATCACCAGAAAGGCCAATGCCGTGACAATAGTGCGCGAGAGGAAATAGAAGTCAATACGCCGGCCAAAATACAGAATGTCGCGGTAGGCCGAAATCAAGGAGGCCATGGGGTTCAAGATAAACGTCAGCCGCCGCACCGGCCAGGTGATACCTGCTGGAAAATCTGCGCTTTCGGGCAGGATTTCGTGATTCCAAAAGACGGGCGTGGCAAAAAGCCAGCCCAGCATCAGCACCTCCATGATGTGCTGCGTGTCGCGATAAAAGACGTTAACCGTGGACAAGAGCAAAGTGACGCCCGCCGAGAAGACGATTTGCGTCAGGATGATCAAGGGCAGGTAGAGCAGCCAGAGCGTGAAAGGCGCTCGCAAAATGACCATCATGCCAAAGAGCACGGTCAGCGCCAGGAGAAAGTTGACCAGGCTCGAAAGGACGATAGACAGAGGCAAGACTTCTCGGGGGAAATAGACTTTCTTTATGAGGTGGGCGTTTTCGACAATACTGCCGGTCGCCCGGGTGACCGAACTACGGAAGAAATCCCACGGCAGCAAAGCGCATAACACAAACAAGGGAAACCGCTCTATGTCGCTGCGCTGCATCACGGTAAAGACCACCGTAAAGACCAGCATCATAAAAAGCGGGTTGAGCAATGACCAGGCCACGCCCAATAGAGAGTTCTTGTAGCGCACCTTCAGATCGCGCACCACCAGGTTGTACAGCAACTCCCGGTATCTGAAGAACTCGACCAGGCGCACTCTCATCTTTCCCTTACCTTTCAGAGGGTGTCTGAAAATCAAATCTCCAGACCTCGGAGGTCTAACCACGGCCTTTTCAGACACGCTCTCAGAGACATTACCCTGGGCCGCTAGATTATAACATAACTTGCTTTGACTAACAAACGTGGTCGTAAACCTCTTCTATGCGCCGGCCAGCGTGATCCCACGAGTAGAGGGCCTGGGCACGCCCTCTAAGCTGCGCTCCCAGCCGGCGTCCGTGGGCCTCGCGGTCAAGGATCCAACCCAACGCCTCGGCCAGCGCGTCGGCCCGGCCCCGCTCGGCGTAGATGCCCAATTCACCCAGGTACTCCCGATGCACCGGCGTGTCAAAGGCCACGGTGGGCAACCCCATGGCCATGTAATTCAGAACCTTGCCGCTGCCCTCCGTGGCTGAAGTCTTGGGTGCGACCGCCACGTTGCCCAGGGCCAGCATCCTGGGCGCTTCCTCATACGGCAGCCGGCCAGTGAACGTCGCATAGTCCGACAGCCCTAATTCGTGCGCGTAAGCCCGGTACCCCTGGACGCCGGGATAGCCCATGATCAGAAAGTGCAAATCCTGGTGCCCCTGCTCATAAACGAGTTTCCGCATCGCATCTACCAACAAGCCGGTGCCCTGGTAATCGGCCAGCAAGCCCAGGTAGACAACCACTTTTGCCCCTGGACGAATCCTCCACCTGGCCCGCAAGGCCTCCCGTTCCTCCGGCGCCAACACGTTGGGCCGGAAGATGTCCGAATTGACGCAGTCGGGCAAGGGATGGATCTTGCCCGGTGAACAGTGGAACTCGTCGCGCAGAAGGTCAGTGGCGTAGCGGGAGCTGGTAAGAATTGCATCAGAGACGTGATCAATTCTTTCTTCCAGCCAGCGCAGGAAGTGATAGACCAGGCCATTCGGCCTCAAGAAGCGGTGATCGATCATCTCGCTGGTGAGGCTGCCCTGAAAGTCGAACACCAGGGGCACGCGGAGCAGCCGGCTGAGGAAATAACCGAGCAGTCCTCCTTCGTGCAGGTGGGCATGGATCACGTCGGGGCGCACGCGCAGCCCCACCGTCAGCAATTTTAACGAGAGGAGCACATCGAAAGCGATCTTGTGCCGCGAAGAACCCACCTCGTAATGTTGCCGCCAGGGGATGGGCAGGGTGCGTTCGATGGGCAGATTCGCGATGTCCCGCCCGTTGTAGTAGGTAACGATGGTCACCCAGTGGCCCCGCTTCCGCAGCACGAGCGCCTCTTCCAGAATGCGCACGTGGCAGCCATAATCGGCAAAGAACGAAGTCGGTGCAATGAATAACACGTTGTACCGCTTCCGAGCGCCGTTCGTGGCGTCGGAGTCGCGTTCTGTCAACCCTTGGTTCTCACTCACCAATCTGACTCACCCCTCCATTGGCCTCAGGCTGCTTTGCCTTCCCGCCAGAGGGCAATGCGAAAGCGAACCAGTTCTTTGAACGCCCGGATGATTACATCGGGCCGCGCGCCGGTGGGACTGCCCGCCACGCGGGGCCGGTGGCCGTGGATGGGCACTTCACAGATGCGGAAGCCGGCCCGCCTGGCTCGTACCAGGAATTCAGCGCTGAACGTCGCCCCTCGTGCTGCCACTTTGTCTTTGATTCGTTCAATGATTTCCCGCCGCATCAGCTTGAAAGCGCAATCAATGTCCCGCGCCGCATAGCCAAAGAGCAGAGTCACCAGCAGACTCCACCCCCAGCCGTTGAGCTTGCGCATGAAGGGATCTCGACGGGGGGTGCGATAGCCCACCACCAGGTCGCCTTCGTCCACGACATCCAGCAGCTTTTCGATCTCGCGCAGATCGAATTGCCGGTCGGAATCGGTGAAAAAGACCAGTTCTTTGCTGGCGCTGGTCAGCCCGCTGAACACCGCCGCACCGTAGCCCTGGTTCACCTCGTGCTGCACCAGGCGCACCTGGGGATACCGCTGCTCCAGCGACCTCACTACCTGTGCCGTGCCGTCGTGGCTGCCGTCGTCCACGACGATGACTTCGTAGTCGTCCGCCAGCGAGTCCATCATCTGGATCACGTCCTCGACCATGGCTTCGATGTTTTCCACTTCGTTGTAGGCCGGCATGGCCACCGTAATACTTTTCACTCGTCGTACTCCTGTCGTGGGGATTCTGCAAGGGGGCGTTGGGGGGCCTCAAAAGCCGTCACCAACGCCGCTTTCTTATCATGGCTGAGACGCCGAAGGGCTGTCTCCCGGCGCTGCGCCGCACTACGGGTCGGCTGGGACTCCCAGTAGACCAGTTGCACCGGTCGCCGGCTGCGCGTATAGCGCGCGCCCCGTCCCTCGTTGTGGGCCTGCACGCGGGACTCCAGATCGGTGGTCCACCCTGCATAATAGCTGCCATCGGCGCATTGCACCAGGTAAGCGTATGGCATAAACCAATACTCTACCCTTTGGATTTCTCCTTCCGCCTTTTGTCTTGTTTTGGTCGTCTCAACGCATCGACACCCAGAAAACTGCTCAAAAAACCGCCCATGGTGGGGAACTCTGGTTTCTCCGTCACGATGTCTGGATAACCCTTTTTGCGCTGCTCCAGCCACAGGATGCGGGCATCCACCGCTTTGTCAAAGGCCTCGGTCAATGCCTCGGCATCACCGGCGGCAATAAGTTCCTTGAAAGAATGCAACTCGTTCGCATACAAGTCTAACCAGCGAAGGACGTTGTCTCGGTTGTGGAGAAAAATATCCCGGTAGAAACGGGCATCGTTGGAGGGTAACAGAGTGGCTGTCTCGTACGGCGCGCCAGTGACTTTGCGCAACTCCTTCCAGGTGGTCGCGCCAAAGGTCATCCACAACAGGGCAGCCGAGAGCACCAACGGCAGGTGTTCCACCCCGGCGACCAGGCCATCGTGTTCGAAGGGGTCCAGGAAGTAAGGCTTGGCGCCTAGCAGGTGGATCATGTCAGAGACCAGTTTGACGGCCTCTGATGCTGCATTGGTAGCAGGGCACAGGCACCATAGTGCATCCTGGAACAGATCCGGAGTGGCGGCCTCCGCGCCCTGACCATCTGGAGAAATAATGGGGTCCGTGCCAATGAAACTGACCGAATCGGGCAGATGCGCCTCGGCCCAACCCATCACTGGCTTCTTGAGATTGGCCGTATCTATGACGACACACCCCTCTTTGAGATAATCAGCCGTCACTTCCAGCGTCTCGCGTACCCCTTCCAACGGCGTGGCGATGATGACCATATCTGCCTTCTCGCAGGCATTGATCAGGTTCCAATCCAGCTTGTTCACTGCGCCCCGCTTGCGGACGCCCCTGGCCTGGCTAAAGTCCTTGTCGTGACCGATGATGTCGAACTCGTCTTGCTTCTCTCGGCGCAAAGCCAGACCGATAGAAGTCCCCACCAGGCCCAATCCCACAATTGTAATCGTCGGTCGTGTCATTTTCCTCT
>CAYNKW010000276.1:0-5727 GCA_964397845.1 uncultured Anaerolineae bacterium | reverse complement strand
CACTTCTAACCAATTTCTAACCAAAAAGCGCTTGACAAAGCGCTTTTTTTGTGTTATGATTATGGTCGTTACACTTCCTTGACCTGTCAATGACGCAACCTGTTCTCACAAAGGAGTCAACTATGTCCAACAACACCTACGCCATCCCCCCCCACGGTGGCGCTCTGGTAGACCGCGTTCTACGCGGCACTATCCGCGAGGCCGCCCTGGAACACGCCGACGCCATGAGCAAGATCCTCCTCAGCCCCATGACTATCTCTGACCTGGAACTCATTGCCATCGGTGCTTTCAGCCCCCTCACCGGGTTCATGACCAAAGCCGACTACGACAGCGTGGTCGAAACCATGCACCTGGCCAATGGCCTGGTCTGGAGTATCCCTCTCACGCTGCCGGTGGCGCGGCAACTGGCCGGCACGTTGACCGAGGGCCAGGAGGTCGCCCTGGTCGAGCCAGGCGGTCGGATCCTGGGCATCCTGGAACTGGCAGAAAGGCACGAATACGACAAAGAGCGCGAGGCCCACGAGGTCTATCGCACGATTGAAGACGCCCACCCCGGCGTGGCGCGTCTCTACCGGCAGGGCGACGTCCTGCTGGGCGGCGACGTCTGGCTGCTCAACCGCCCCTCCAACGCCGAATTTGCCGAACTGCGCCACGACCCGGCCCAGACACGGCGCATGTTCGCTGCTCGCGGCTGGCGGCGCATCGTCGGCTTTCAGACGCGCAACCCCATCCACCGCGCCCACGAATACATCCAAAAGACGGCCCTGGAGATCGTGGACGGGCTCTTTTTACACCCGCTGGTGGGCGAAACAAAGAAAGACGACATTCCCGCCGATGTGCGCATTGAGAGCTATCAGACCATCCTGCGCGACTATTATCCGCCAGATCGGGTCATTCTGGGTGTCTTTCCCGCTGCCATGCGCTATGCCGGTCCCCGCGAGGCCATCTTTCACGCCATGGCCCGCAAGAACTATGGCTGCACCCACTTTATCGTCGGCCGCGACCATGCCGGCGTGGGCAATTACTATGGCACTTATGACGCCCAACTCATCTTTGACGAGTTTGCGCCAGAAGAAATCGGCATCACACCGCTGTTCTTCGAATACACATTCTACTGCAAAAAGTGCGGCGCGATCGTCTCGGCCAAGACCTGCCCCCACGATTCCAGCGAGCACGTCTTTTTGAGCGGCACCCAGGTGCGCGAGATGCTTCACCGGGGCCAAGCGCCCCCCCCAGAGTTCACCCGCCCCGAAGTGGCCCGCGTGCTCGTCGAAGGCTACCAGCGCCACCTGGCGCGGGAAACCACCGAGGAAGAGGCTCCAGAGAAGGTCAAAGCCGCTACTGGCCAGCGCAAGGTCTTTGTCATCGGCCTGGACTGCGCCGACCCCAAGCTGGTCTTTGAGAGGTGGCGCGACGAACTACCCAACTTTCGCCGCTTGATGGAAGGCGGCCTTTACGGGCAGCTAGAAAGCAGCCACCCGCCTATCACTGTACCGGCCTGGAGCAGCATGTTGACCAGCAAAGACCCTGGCCAGCTCGGCTTCTACGGCTTTCGCAACCGGGCCGATTACTCTTACAATCGCATGAGCATCGCTACCAGTAAGGTTGTCACCGAAGACCGCGTGTGGGACATCCTCTCTCGTGACGCGCGCCAGGTCATTCTGGTCGGCGTGCCACAGACCTATCCACCCCGGCCGGTCAACGGGCACCTCATTACCAGCTTTCTCACGCCTAGCATCAACAGCCAGTACACTTATCCCTCGGAGCTCAAGCAAGAGATTGCGGATCTGCTGGGCGATCAGGAGTACATGACTGACGTGCCCAACTTTCGCACCGACGATAAAGACTACCTGCTCCAGCAGATCTATGACATGACCGGACGCCGCTTCAAGGTCATCAAGTGGCTCATGCGCCAAAAGCCCTGGGACTTTTTCATGTTCGTCGAAATGGGCGTGGACCGCATCCACCACGGGATGTGGAAGTACTTTGACAAGACCCACCCCAAGTACGAGCCAGGCAATAAATACGAAACCGCCATCCTCGACTACTACCGCTACATTGACCGCGAAATCGGTGAACTGCTGGACATGCTGGACGACGACACGGCCGTGCTGGTCGCCTCTGACCACGGCGCGCAGGCGATGCACGGAGGCATCTGCTTCAACGAGTGGCTGCGCCGGGAGGGCTACCTGGTGCTCAAAGAGAAACCTCCCGCCGGTCAGATCGTCCCGCTGGAAAAGGTCGAGATCGACTGGACGAAAACCAAGGCTTGGGGCTCCGGCGGCTACTACGGGCGGCTCTTCCTCAACGTGCGGGGCCGCGAACCGCAAGGCATCATTGACCCCGACGACTATGAAGCCGTCCGCGCCGAGCTTCAGGAGAAGCTGGCTGCCATCACCGACCCCGACGGCGTCAACATCGACACTGTGGCCCACAAACCGCAGGATCTCTACCGCGAGATCAAGAATGTTCCGCCTGACCTGATCGTCTACTTTGGCAATCTGGCCTGGCGGTCGGTGGGCAGCCTGGGGCACGGCGGCATCCACACCTCCGAGAACGACATCGGCCCCGACGACGCCAACCATGCCCAGCAGGGTATGTTCATTCTGTACAACCCGCGCCAGAAGATGGGTGGCCGCAAGGTAAATGCACACCTCATGGACGTGGCGCCCACCATTCTCGACATCATGGGCCTGCCTATCCCCCGTGACATGGAAGGGAAAATCATCGGTTAGAAACCACAGATTACACAGATTCTTTCAGATAAAAACCTGGAGAAGATTGATGACAGAACCGTTAATTACAAAATGTCGTTGTAGGCGGGTTTCGAGCGGACTTTTTGGTGGAAGGAAAGGTGCCGAGAGCAAAATCTGTGCCATCTGTATAATCTTGTTAAAACTCAACACAAGGAGTTGACATGGAGCATCAAGGCTTTACTGTTTGGTTTACCGGCCTGTCCGGTTCGGGCAAAACTGTCCTGGCAATGAAATTGGAAGAGGTGCTTCGCGATCGGGGCCTCAAAGTCGAACGTCTCGACGGCGACATCGTGCGCAAAGGTCTGACCAGTGATCTGGGTTTCAGCAAAAAAGACCGTGACATGAATATTGAGCGCGTCACCTTTGTGGCCAAGCTCCTTACCCGCAACGGTGTGGCCGTCCTCTGCTCCTTCATCTCGCCGTATCGCGAGCGACGGGCCAAGAGCCGCGCAGAAATCGGCAACTTTGTCGAGGTCTACTGCAAAGCCTCGTTGGATGCGTTGATCGAACGCGACGTCAAGGGCCTGTACAAGAAGGCCCTGGCCGGCGAGATCCAGAACTTTACCGGTATCTCCGACCCCTACGAAGAACCGGGGAAGCCGGAGGTCATCGTCGAGACTGACGAAGAAACTGTGGAAGAAAGCCTGGCCAAAATCGTCCGCAAGCTGGAAGAACTTGGCTACGTCCCGCCTGTAAAAGTCACCGACGCCTATTCCGAGGATGAGGAAGCAGAAGTCGAAGCACGCCTCCGTGCGCTCGGATATATAGGTTAGAACTGGAGCCTCCTGTGAGTTTCCTACGCAAACTTTGCGGCAAGTCCAAATCCCGGCGCGTCGTTGTCATCGGTCTCGACGGCACGCCGTACACCTTCTTTCGGAAAGCGATGGCCGAGGGGCACATGCCCAACCTGGCCCGGCTGGTGGAAGAAGGTAGTTTCCGGCGCATCAACTCGGTCTACCCCACGGTCTCGTCGGTGGCCTGGTCGTCCTTCATGACCGGTCGCAACCCCGGCCAGCATAACATCTATGGCTTTATTGACCGCCAACCGGGCACTTACAAGACCTACATCCCCACCTCGCGGGCCATGAAAACCGATACGCTGTGGGAGATCCTCAGTCGCGCTGGCAAAAAGGTGATCGTGGTCAACGTGCCGGTCACCTACCCGCCCCGGCCGGTCAACGGCATCCTGGTGGGTGGCTTCCTCAGCCCCAATGTGGACAAGGCGACGTACCCGCCGGAGAAGGCGGCTCTCCTCAAACGCCTGGGCTACATCGTAGACGCCGATCCCTGGGCCGCCCGCCAATCCAAGGACAAGGCGCTGGCCGAGGTCAACGCTGCCCTCGACGCTCGCGCCAAGACCCTGTTTCACCTCATGGACAACGAACCGTGGGACTTTTTCCAGATGCACGTCATGGAGACCGACCGGCTGTATCACTTTCTCTGGGAGCAGATGGAGGCGAACGATCCGCTCTACGCGCCGCGATTCATGGCCTTCATCCATAAGATTGACGACATGCTGGGCCAGATCCGTGCCAAGCTGGACGACCGTACCACGCTCATCATGCTCTCAGACCACGGCTTCTGCACCATCAAGAAAGAGGTCTATGTCAATTACTGGCTAGAGCAGCAGGGCTGGCTTGAGTTCGAGGACGGTGTGCCCCGCGACAAGCGCAAATTAGAACACCTTGCGGCCGGGGCCCAAGCCTACAGCCTGGTGCCGGGGCGCGTCTTCATCCATCTGCGGGGACGGGAGCCCAGGGGCAACGTCGCGCCCGGCGCCGGGTACGAGGCCCTGCGCGCCGAAATCGCCGCCGCCGCGCTGGAATTGACCGACCCCGACACCGGCGAGCGGATGATCCAAAAGGTGCTCAAGCGAGAGGAGATTTACAGCGGCCCGCATTTCGAGCGAGCCGCCGATCTCGTTCTGGTGTCCTTTGACGGTTACGACCTGAAAGGCAACCTGGGCAAGGACACTCTTACCTTCAAAGGGAAAGAACTGGTAGGGATGCACACCTACGACGATGCCGCCCTCTACGTCCAGGGCCGGCAGCTCCGCGAAAGCCCCATTTGGGTGGCCGATCCCATGCCCACCATCCTGGCGTTGATGGACGTGCCCATTCCGGCTGACCTGGATGGGCAGAACCTGCTCCGATAGGCAAGTGGGCCCCCCAAGGGTGTTCTGATGCTTGAGAAGAGACCAGCCAAATCAACGGGCAACAAGGACGTGAGGAAACGCTGTGGAACAAAATATCATTACCTTCATCATCGTCGGATTTATCGCTCAAGCGATTGATGGGGCTCTCGGAATGGCGTATGGCATCAGCTCGACGACCTTTCTGCTCAGCCTCGGCATCGCCCCAGCCACCGCCAGCGCGAGTGTTCACCTAGCTGAGGTATTCACCACGGCCGTATCAGGGCTTTCGCACCTGAGATTGGGCAACGTTGACAAAACCTTGTTCAAAAAGCTGTTGATTCCCGGTGTCATGGGGGGCGTTCTAGGCGCATACATTCTTACGGCCGTGCCAGGTAAGGCAATAAAGCCCTTCATAGCAGCCTATTTGCTCATCATGGGCTTCATCATCCTCCTGAAGGCGCTTAAAAGGGTCCAAGAGAGAGAAGTGAGGACCAGGCTTGTCCCGCTAGGGTTAGTGGGCGGATTTTTCGACGCCATCGGAGGAGGCGGGTGGGGGCCGATTGTCACCTCTTCTTTGGTGGCCAGGGGAAACAATCCCAGGTTGACCATCGGCTCGGTGAACCTGGCCGAGTTTTTTGTAACCTTGTTTGAAGCGATCACTTTTATCCTCACCATTGGATTGGTGAGTTGGCAAATCATCGTTGGCCTGATCATCGGCGGCGTCCTGGCCGCTCCCCTGGCTGCTTACGTCTGCAAGAAACTGCCAACTCGATCGTTGATGATAATAGTCAGCGCATTGATCATGTTACTGAGCATCAGGACGATTTACCTGGCGCT
>CAYNKW010000275.1:4027-5765 GCA_964397845.1 uncultured Anaerolineae bacterium | reverse complement strand
GTCGAAACCGACTCTGCCGCCGCAATCCTGACCACCACCCGCGAGCTGTTGGCCCGTATCGTGAAAGCCAACGACGTGGCCGTGGAGGGGAAGGAAACCCAATGGCTCCAACAAATCTGGTCGTAAAGCCAGGTGGCCCACTGCAAGGCCGCGTCCGCGTGCCGGGTGACAAGTCCATCTCGCACCGGGCGCTACTGCTGGCTGCCATTGCCGAGGGCACGAGCGGCGTGAAAGACTTTTTGCCTGCCGCCGACTGCCAGGCCACGCTGCGCGCCGTGCGAGCGCTAGGCGTCGAGGTCGAGGAACGCACGCCGACGACGCTGATCATCCACGGGCGGGGACTGCGCGGCCTGCGGGAGCCAGACGACGTACTGGATTGCGGCAGCTCCGGCACCACCATGCGCCTGCTGGCCGGAATGTTAGCCGGGCAGCCGTTCCTCAGCGTACTCTCCGGCAACGCCCAACTTTGCCGCCGGCCCATGGGCCGCGTCGTCGAGCCGCTGCGCCGCATGGGAGCGACGGTGCTGGGTCGCGAGGATGGCCGCCGGCCGCCGCTGGCCCTCCAGGGTGGCAATCTGCGCGGGATAGACTACACCTTGCCGGTGGCCAGCGCCCAGGTAAAGAGCGCCCTCTTGCTGGCCGGCCTCTACGCCGATGGGCCCACGGTCCTCCACGAGCCAGGCCCGGCCCGCGATCACACCGAGCGTATGCTGATCGCCATGGGGGGCAGATTGCAGATTGCAGATGGCAGATTGCGGATTGATCCGGGGGAGCGGCTACTGGCACTACACGTGACGGTGCCGGGGGATTTCTCGGCGGCGGCGTTCCTTATCGTGGCCGCGACGCTGGTGCCGGGATCAGAGATCACGGTCGAAGACGTTGGGGTGAACCCCACCCGCACCGGGCTGCTGGATGTGCTGCGGGCCATGGGCGCCGGCGTGACGCTGCACAACGAGCGCACGGTGAGTGGCGAGCCGGTGGCCGGCCTGATCATCCGCGCTTCGGAGTTGCGCGGCGTGGAGGTGGGCGGCACGCTGGTAGTGCGGGCCATTGACGAGTTTCCCATCCTGGCCGTGGCCGCCACCCAGGCACAGGGCGAAACCGTCGTGCGCGACGCCGCCGAACTGCGGGTGAAAGAGACCGACCGCATCGCGACGACGGTTCAGGAGCTACGCCGCCTCGGGGCCGAGATCGAACCCCGCCCCGGCGGCTTTGTCATCCATGGGCCCACACCGCTGCGGAGTCCTGAGCTTGTCGAAGGGCGGGGTGCCGCCGTCCACAGCCACGGCGATCACCGGCTGGCTATGGCCCTGGCCGTGGCCGGGCTGGTCGCCACGGGAGAGACCCTCATACAGGACGTAGGCTGCATCGCCGACTCTTTCCCCGGGTTTGAGGCCACGTTGGCCCGTCTGGGAGGAGAACAAAAAACCTCCCCAAAAACTGAGCCCTCGGGAAGGTCACGTTAAAGTGAAAAGGAGTTTTCAAGAGGCTGAGAGAACTGTCTCCGATGGCAGCAACCGGATTTCCAGCCGCGCATTCAAAGCCTGGGCCACCCGATACAACAGCGAAAGCGAGAGCTTTCCGCCCGCGTCTTCCAGGTAATAAAGGTCTTCCACATCAACACCTACCACGTCGGCCAACTCTTCAGAGCTGATACCTCGTACAGCCTGAAGGTCCAACAAGTCACGCACTAACTGATACTGGGGCTCTAGTTCTTCGTGAATCCTGGCAAACTCGG
>CAYNKW010000275.1:0-3927 GCA_964397845.1 uncultured Anaerolineae bacterium | reverse complement strand
TCACGCACTAACTGATACTGGGGCTCTAGTTCTTCGTGAATCCTGGCAAACTCGGGATCGTCAAGCTGGCGGGCCAAAAAGTCATCGAATTTGAGCGTCGTCATCAAGCGGCACCTCGCGTCCTCACTCGGAGTTCCCACAACTTGCCTTGCAGATGCCGCACATAGGGCATTCCCAATGTCGGGCCGCGCTCCTGCAGTAGACTGATGTGGTGTACAACATGATCACGAGAACGAACGGGAAGTTGCTCCAGAAACGCAGCAACCGGACATCTACCGCGAGCGTCTACGTAGAATTCGACGGACCAGTCCATGTTCTCTCTCTAGCTCAAGTATACTAGAAAAGATGGGCTGTGTCAATGAACTGAACGGGCTTTGACGAGACAGGAGTCATCCCCCATGACCGAGAGCGAAACCCAACTCATCGGACTCATCGGCTGGCCGGTGGAACACAGCGTCTCGCCAGCCATGCACAACGCTGCCTTTGAAGCGACGGGACTCCCCTGGCACTACACCCTGCTGCCCACGCCGCCGGGCAGGATAAAAGCGGCGCTGACCGGCCTGAAAGCGCAAGGCTACCGGGGGGCCAACGTCACCGCGCCCCACAAGCAGGCGGTGATGCCTCATCTGGACGAGATCGCTGACCTTGCACGGGCTATCGGCGCGGTGAACACCATCGTCGCGCAGGAAGGCCAACTGATCGGCTACAACACCGACGGCGACGGCTTCCTGGCTGCGTTGCGGGAGGTGGGCTTTGAACCAGCCGGCCGGCGCGCGCTGGTGCTGGGCGCCGGTGGCGCGGCGCGGGCGGTGGTCTACGCCCTGGCCCAGTCCGGCTGCGCCGTCACCATCCACAACCGGACAGTACAGCGGGCTGCTCAACTGGCCCATCACATGCAAGACGCCGGCGTCCATGCGCCGGTCACCTGGCTGCCCGTCATGGCTACCCTCTCCAATCTGGACCTGGCCCGCTTTGACCTGTTGGTCAACGCCACTCCGGTCGGCATGTGGCCCCAGACCGATGCTTCCCCATGGCCGGAAACGCTTCCCCTGTCGTCCCAGTGGACCGTCTTTGACCTGGTGTACAACCCGACGGAGACGCGGCTGCTGGCCCAGGCCCGTGCCGCCGGGGCCACGGCAGCCGGCGGGCTGGGCATGCTCGTCCACCAGGGAGCGCTGGCCTTCGAACGGTGGACCGGCCACTCGCCGCCGAGGGAGGTGATGCAGGCAGCCTGCCAGCAGGCGCTGGAGACAACCGGAACCCAGGCGGCAGCGGATGAAGCGTCGAGTTGTTTCAGTGTGAGGAGTATAGTATAATCGCAGTGAAGGCATAGCAGCTTTGGCTTCATTTGTTGAGACGACGAGGTTACCCGCTTTATGGGGAGAGACTGATGGACATCTGGGCGCTGATCATCGGACTGGGCGTTATCACCGGCATCGTGGCCGGCATCGTCCAGGTCCTGGACTATTTGCAGAAGCAGCGTGAGAAGAAGCGCGAGCCGACCGCCAGAGAAGTCACTATCCCATCCCCACCTGCGCCGGCCGTGCCCAGCAACCTGCCACCTCGGAGCGAGTTCATTGGGCGGGAAAAGGAGAAGGTCCGAGCGCGAGAGGCTCTAGCCTCGCGCTGGCCCCTCACCTGCATTGACGGCATCGGCGGCATTGGCAAGACGGCGCTGGCGCGAGAGGTGGCCCACGAATCGCTGCGGGCCAGCAAGGGCGAGATGCCAGCCGATGACATTCCCACCTTTGACGGCTTCATCTGGACCACGGCTAAGGACCGGGAGTTGGCCCTGAACGATGTGCTAGATGCCATCGCTCGCACCCTGGACTACCCTGGAATTGCCCAGCAGCCCCTCGAGGAGAAACAAGAGTCCGTCTGCAGACTGCTGCAAACGAGGCCGTATCTACTCATCGTGGACAACTTTGAGACAGTGACGGATGACGCTGTGCGGGACTTTGTGCTGCGACTGCCGGAGCCGTCGAAGGCGCTCATCACCAGCCGCGAGCAGAAGCTACGCCAGGTCTGGGCGATTTCACTCAAGGGGTTGGAGCAAGAGGAAGCGCTAACCCTCATCCGCAGCGAGGGCCGGCGGTTGGGGCTGGCCTCGGTAGAGAAAGCCGAAGAGCGGGTGCTGTTGCGCCTCTACCAGGCCACGGGCGGTGCGCCGCTGGCCATCAAGTGGGCCATGGGACAGATCAAGCAGAAGGGACAGTCGCTGGACACCGTGTTGACTACCCTGCACGAGGCCAGGGGCGACATCTTTGAGGAGGTCTTTGCCCGCTCCTGGTCGTTGCTCACCGACGAAGCGCGGCGTGTCCTGATGGTCATGCCCATCTTTGCCGCCTCAGCCTCTCGGGCCGCCATCGAAGCCGCCAGCGACATGCACCACTTTGCCCTGGACGAGGGGCTGGGACAACTGGTGGAGATGTGGTTGGTGGAGGTCACCGATGAACTGGATGAGGCCAGGCGCCGCTATAGCATCCACCCCCTGACGCGGGCGTTTGCAGGGCGGAAGTTAGGGGAAGACGCGAGGTTTGAGAAGAACGTAAGACTACAGACGGTACGTTACTACCTTGATTTTGGCAAACAACATGGGGGCAAACGTAACTGGCAAGGCCATAATTTACTAGAGGCTGAGCGAGAGAACATCATTGCTACTATGAGTTGGGCATACGACGCAAAAGATTGGCGGGCGGTATTGAATTTTCGAAATACAATAACGGATTTCCTTGGGATACGTGGATATTGGACTGAACGGATTCGCTGTGCGGAACAGGCAATCGACGCTTGTAAGCATCTGCGGGAACAGCAGTCATTAGCTTGGTGCATGGTATATGATTT
This sequence comes from uncultured Anaerolineae bacterium, assembly GCA_964397845.1. Lineage (GTDB taxonomy): Bacteria > Chloroflexota > Anaerolineae > CAYNKW01 > CAYNKW01 > CAYNKW01. Next base: position 1,083 of record CAYNKW010000275.1, on the reverse strand, counting down.
GGCCTGGACCTATTTTCGGCGTGGTGATGAGAGCAAAGCCAAACAGCATGTCAGCGATGGCCAAGCAATATTTGAAAAGATCGGAGACAAGAAGGGAATCGCTTTGTCATTGCGCCATCTCGCAAAAATTGCGCGAAGGCAAGGTGATATTGAGGAATCACATAAACTCTTTCGGAAGAGTCTAGCCGTATCCGTTAAGGCAGATGACGAAAGCCTTACTGCAAATATCAAGGTAGACCTCGCAAACCTTGCGAATTGGTTTCTAGGAGACTATCAAATGGCAAAACGGGAGTGTGAGCAGGCCCAAGAGATTTTCGAAAGGCTCAGCGATCAGAATGGGCTTGCTCAGGCCTTAAGTGGTTTGGGTCACGTAGCGATAACGGGGCAAGATTATGACGGAGCAAAGAGTCTATTTGAGCAGGCCTTAGCTATTTCTCAAGCCATTGGGAGACGCGATCAAATCGCCTTTATCAAGTGGGGCCTTGCTACCCTAGAAGAGCAAACCGGAAATCTTTTTGCCTCACTTTCCCTGGCTAGAGAAGCATACGAGGTATACTGGCGACTAGGAGTAATGCCGGAGGGCGAGATGACACGGGTGTTGGTGGAGCGGCTGGAGGGGAAGCTGTCAGCGGATTAGAGGAACGGATTGAACGAAATGAACACTGGCAGAGCAAGCGAATCCGTTCAATCCGCTCCAAGAATCTGTTGACAGCGCCTACCAACTGGGACAGTGAGAAATGTTACGCTTCCTGACTGCCGGCGAATCCCATGGCCCCGCTCTCACGGCGGTCGTCGAGGGCCTTCCCGCCGGTCTGCTCCTGACCGAAGAAGATATCAACCTCCAACTGCGCCGCCGGCAGATGGGCTACGGCCGCAGCGAGCGGCAAAAGATCGAGCGGGACAAAGTTGTTATCTCTGGCGGGCTGGCCCACGGCCGAACCACCGGCGGGCCGCTGGCCCTGCGGATCGAGAACCGCGACTGGGCCAACTGGAAAGACAAAGAGGTGCCTCCTCTCACCGTCCCGCGTCCCGGCCACGCCGACCTGGCCGGCGCGCTCAAGTACGGCTTTGACGACCTGCGGT
>CAYNKW010000274.1:0-5772 GCA_964397845.1 uncultured Anaerolineae bacterium | reverse complement strand
GTCTCGCGTCCACACCTCCCCAGGCTCAGGAATACCGAGTTCCGCGCCAGTTCGCTCCCGCGCCCCAAAGGCCAAAGAGTGCGCACTTTTGGTAATGAAACTGTAACTCTTTTGTAACCAACCTTATAGACAGATTCAAGGTATAATACCGCGATAGGGCCTCAGCGGTAGAGACCCATGGAGTTTCTCAGTAGCTGCCAAAGTTGTCCCCCCATGGGCGAGAACTTTGTCTGTGGCTTTTTTAGGTGGTCACCGTGCTGAGTGTCGTTCCCCATCCCCCTCCAGGGGAAAAGTTGACCATGAAGCCAGTTGTCCGATGCCTTGTTGTGTACATCCTGGCTATCACAGCAAGCCGCTGACAGCACACGGTGGAAGCCCGATGCCATTCAAAGCGAGGGATGCCTGCATCAGACGACAGGAGTGGAAAAGATGAAGCACAGAAACTGGATCAACTTGCTGTTTGTGTTTGGGTTGCTGACCAATTCCTGGGTAGCTGTACCCCCAAAAAAGTCCGTCGCTCAGGCTCCTCCCACGGCCACCATCCTCTACGTCAACGAGAGTGGCAGTAGCAGCAACAACTGCAGCTCCTGGACGGACGCCTGTGACCTGCAGACCGCCCTGATCAAGGCTACTGCGGGCGACGAAATCTGGGTGGCGGCCGGCACCTACCGGCCAACGGCCCAAGTTCACCCAACCGATCCCCGCAGCGCCACCTTTGTGGTGAAGCCGGGCGTGGCCCTGTACGGTGGCTTTGAGGGCACCGAAACCGGTCGCGAACAGCGGGACTGGCAGGCCGACCCCACCATCCTGAGTGGCGACATTGGCGCGGAGGGAGATGCCAGCGACAACAGCTACCACGTGGTGGACTTGAACCCTCCCAACTTTTTCACCCAGGTCAGCGCGGCCTGGCAGCATGCCTGCGGGGTGACGGCCGACGGTAGCGTCGTTTGCTGGGGGAACAATGCCGACGGGCGAGCATCGCCACCCCCTGGCACCGCTTTCACCCAGGTCAGCGCAGGCGGGGCACACACCTGCGGGGTGACAGCCGGCGGCACCGTCGCTTGCTGGGGGAATAATGACTACGATCAGGCCGTACCGGACGCCGGCATTTTCACCCAGGTCAGCGCAGGCAACGAACACACCTGCGGGGTGACGGCCGGCGGTACCATCGCTTGCTGGGGGAGAGATCATGCCGGGCAGGCCTCGCCACCCGCCGGCGACGACTTTTTCGATGTCAGCGTGGGCAGCGCACACACCTGCGCAGTGCCGAATACGATAGGGTCGCCGCCCGGCGGATACGTGGAATGCTGGGGACGGAACGTCCCATGGGGGCAGGCCACGCCACCCGAGTTGCTTGGGCCTGTGCTGCAAGTTGACGCAGGCGGCGACGTCACGTGTGCAGTTGACTGGTGGCCTGGCGCTGCAGGGTATGTGACTTGCTGGGGAGATCCCGATCAAGGTATGACCTCGCCTCCCAGCAGCCCATTCCGCCAGGTCAGCACCAGCTATAACCTGGCCTGCGGGGTGCGGGACGACAGCAGCGCGGCCTGCTGGGGGTGGAACCAATACGGCCAGGCTTCGCCCCCCGGCGGCAGCTTCCGCCAGGTGAGCGCGAGTACTTGGTACGCCTGCGGAATACGCAATGACTACACCGTGGAATGTTGGGGGCAAGACATACCCGCCGCGTCGCCACCCAGCCGCAGGTTCGACCAGGTCAGCGGCGGCGCCATGCTGGATGGCTTTACCATCAGCGGCGGTCAAGCCAACGACCAGGGAGGCGGGCTGATCAACATCGGCACCAGCCCCAGCCTGGTCAACGTTTACTTTAGCGATAATTCGGCCACGGGGCAGGGCGGCGGGCTGTACAACCAGGGAGGCAGCCCGGCGCTGGCCAATGTGACCTTCAGCAACAACTCTGCCAGCGAGGGCGGCGGAATGTTCAATGACAGCAGCAACCCCACGCTGGTCAACGTGATCTTCAGAGGTAACACCGGCAGTGGAAACGGCGGCGGTATGTACAACGATGCCAGTGACCCATCGCTGGCCAACGTCGTCTTTAGTGGCAACGCTGCCGGCGGCAACGGCGGGGGGATGCTCAACACTGGCAGTAACCCGGCGCTGGTTAACGTCACCTTCAGTGGCAACGCTGCGGTTGGCAACGGTGGGGGGATGCACAACCAGGGTGGGGCTGCCACCCTGGCTAACGGCATCCTGTGGGGCAACGTCGCCCTGACTGGCGCCCAGATTTACAATGACGGCAGCACCCCCACCCTCAGCTTTAGCCTGGTGCAGGGCTCCGGCGGCAGCGGTGCGAGTTGGGATAATAGCCTGGGCACCGACGGCGGCAGCAACATAGACCAGGACCCCCTGTTCGTGCGCCAGCCGGACCCTGGCAGTGACGGCGCCTGGGGCACACCCGACGACGACTATGGCGACCTGCGCCTGCAACTGGCCTCCCCGGCTATCGATGCCGGGGATGAGGGCGCCCTGCCGGCCGACAGCCTCGACCTGGACGGCGACAGCGATACGGCGGAACGCCTCCCCGTTGACCTGGACGGCAATCCGCGCGTTCTCTACGCCGCCGTCGACATGGGGGCTTATGAAGAGAGCTGTTTCTTCTCTAACATGGCGCAGGGCGGCGCCTCCCTCTCTTTTGGCCGGGAGTACCGCGCGGGCTTTCACGCCGAGTTGGACGGACCGGCCAGCGTGACCATCTCTGACACGTTGGCGTCCTATGACGTCGCTGGCCTCACGCCTTTGACTGAGGCGAAACAAGCCTACCAGCAAGCCCTGGCCTGCGCAAAGACCGTCACCCAGACCAACGAGGCGCTGACGGGCCTGTTAGACGCCCAGTGGGAGTTGGTCACGGGGGCCATGTTGACCGGCAACCAGGAGCTGGTGCAGGCCTTGGACGTCGAATTCAGCCCCATAGCCCTGGACGAGGAGATGGAGGGCCTGCAGGAGGCGATCCGCTGGTACACCCGGGCCACCGAAGGCTACATCCCACTGCTGGCCGGCCAGCACCACACCCGCGTTCTCGCCTTGCAGCCCACTCGGGTCGATCCGCTGACCGGCGAGGAGACGCCCTACCTTGACCTACAGCGCCTGGCCCTGGCTTCGGCCAAAAAGAGCCGCGCCTACCTGGAGCTGGCCGAGCGCCAGTTCCAGAAATACACGCCAGATTCCAAGGCCCAGGCCGAACAGACCTTGCGTCACGGCTTTGGTCTGGCCACCATCGAGCTGACGCTGTTGGAATACCTCTGGGATGGAGCCGTGGACGACGTCAGCTATCAGGCCCTAGTGCGCAACGTGGCCGATATGCAGCGGCTCTTTGAGTACCTGCAAGCGGACAAGAATCCCTATGGCTACGGCCCGGAATACGTGCCCTTCCACTTTCAGCCCAAGAGGTTGCCCGACAACAACTATGAGCAGACCAAAACCTTGGCCGATGTCGAGTTTGAAGAGGCCAGCACCCAGGTCCAAAACGCCTTGGGCCGGCAGCAAGAGATGGACGACGATTTCCGGATTCTGCAACAGCGCCTGGCCGACATTGGCGAGCAATACGATGGCCAACTGGTACGCTTTTGCGGCGTCAACGCCAGCAATGAGCCCGATCTGGCCAGGTGCCACGAGAACACCAGTGGTGAGATCTATCGGCAGTTGTTGCGCATCCGGGCCGCCACCCAACGCCTGGAACTGGTTCAGCAACAGATGAGCAATCAAAACGCGCTGATTCGCATCGAGCAGCAACGGGCGGCTCGAGTGGCCGGCATCCAACAGGCTACCGCCGAAATGTGGACGGAAACGGGCGAGAAGCTGGCCGATCTAGCCACGCAAGAAGTGTATTTGAGAGACACCCAATCGGAGGCACAGGCGATAACTGGATTGTTCGAAGGCTTATTCAGCGGGGCACAGGGTGAAGATTCGTTTGATATCATGGGAACTCTGGCCGGGGGACTAATTGGGATGTGCTTGGCGGGAGCTAACACTTTAAACCAAGATGCGGTTGCCGAAGACTTGGCGGACGTAGCCGCTCGGAGAGAACGCTTACAGTCCATGCAGTGGGCTCAGGTACATTATGCCGAGGCTCAGATCACCAATGCGGAAAGCGCGGCCTTGATCAAGCAATACATGCTGCGCTTTGCCGAGTACTACATCGAATACTCTATCGCCTTGAACAACCTGCAGCAGGAGCTGGCTCGCCTGAATGGCATGCGAACGCAGGTGGAATACCTGCTCGCAGAAAAAGCCAAGGCCACAGCCTTCAACGAGGCACTGTACCAGGACCCGGCCGCGCGCGTGCTGCGCGACTATTACATGGAACTGGCTCACGACCGCTTTGAGGTGGCCATGGATTACGCCTACCAGGCCGGACGGGCGCTAGAGTATGAAATTAGCCAGGAGGCCATCTTCTCTGGCGGTCCCTTGAACACCCTGAACAGCGCCTATCGCATCTGCGACATCTACACCCTGGACGCAGCACTGGCGCAGATGAACACCGCCTACCACGACTGGTTGGCCCGCGACGACATCCCCTCGCCCCACCTGCGGGAGGACGTCATCTACCTTAGCCAGGCCCTGGGTTTTGAGGACACCTATGACCCTGACCTGGACCGTATCGTCACTCGCGAGGAAAAGTTTAACGCCTTTGTGCGCGACACCGCCAATTGGGTAGACCTGGACCAGAACGGAACCAAGGAAAGCTTGCACTTTACTTTCCAAACCTCTATCTACCTGGGCAATAGATTCTTTTCCACGAGGGTCTTTAACGACAAGATCGCTTCGATCAAGATGCGCGTCAGGGGGCAGAACCTGGGGGACGACCGTATGGTGATCCAACTGAAGCAGGGGGGGACATCATTCGTTCGCGCGCAAAATGCTTTCAAGCACGGCGGGCCCGATGACATCCGGACCTATAACCTCCCCCCAATAGAAGCCAGCATCATGGCGTCTACCAATGAGAACACTTTGCCGGATGAAGTAGCCGTCAACCGGGAACTGGCTACCCGCAGCGTGGCCTTTACCAACTGGACGGTGACCCTGGACATGGTCCACGAGCCCAACAACTTTGACCTGGACATTGGGGCTATCGAAGAGATCGAGTTGATTGTCGCCCACGAGGCCTACACATTGCAGGACATTGGCGTCTCGAGTGCGCAGAGAGAGGACGGTGCGGACATTTTCGAGCCGCCGCCCAACCGCGGATATCGACCCATTGAAACGACCGTCGAGCACCCGCTCCCGATCGCGTCCCTGAACAGACCTGACAGCACGATCCAATCAGCCTATAGCCACGCTCAAGACATCACCCCCGACCTGAACGGCACCTACATCGGCACGGTAGTCATCAGCCGGCCCCCGTACATGCCCCCCTTAGACCTGGCGGTGGTGCTAAGCGACACAAGTGGTAGCCTGAGCGGCTACATTGATGCGACTCACGGGCTCAGTTATCCTATCGTGGATGAGGACCGCGGTCCGGCGGTCTCCGGATGGTGGAGCGGCAACAGCTTTTATCTGCAGAGCGAGGTCTTTACCACCGTCATGACCACCGGCATCCAGATCAGCCATCAGGTCGTGCTGCACACCGGCGTTATCAGCGACACTGGCGAGATCCTCACCGGCGTGTATAGCGATACGCTAACGGGTCTTACCCCCGCTCCAATGGTGACTCTCGGCGAATTCAAGCTATACCGCCCCTCCCACGGAATGATTCTCCAGCCGATGATTTTCCTGCCGCTGGTGATGAAGGAGAGCCATTGAGTGTAACCTGAA
>CAYNKW010000273.1:0-5793 GCA_964397845.1 uncultured Anaerolineae bacterium | reverse complement strand
AGATGGCAAGAAATCTGATTCGATGGGCTCCGGCCAGCGAGATGCTCTCTCTGCGCGACGCGATGGACCGGCTGTTGGGTGAAAGCTTTATCCGGCCCTGGTCCCGCCTGGGGACGTTTTTCGGTGGCGAGGCGCTGGCCCTGGACATGTACGAGACCGACAACGATGTTGTCATTGAGGCCACGATTCCCGGCGTCAAAGCGGAAGAGATCGACGTGCAGGTCTCCGGTAACGTCCTGACCATCAAGGGCGAGCTGAAAGAAGAAAAGAAAGAGAAGAAAGCCTCTTACATCTATCAGGAGCGGCGCTTTGGCAGCTTCTCCCGCTCGGTGACATTGCCCACCGACGTAGACGCGGACAAGGCCGCAGCCGAGTTCGAGCATGGCGTACTCACTCTCACCCTGCCCAAGTCGGAGGCCGTCAAGCCCAAATCTATCAAAATCAAGACCAAATAGTATTGTAGCCGACAGAGACAGACAGTAGACCATATATGGCCTTACTGTCTGTTTTTGCTTGCCGCAGAGATAGTGGTTGAGCTGCAACTTGCTCTGAAACCCACGCCGTCAACTGGCATCACATACCTTCCGATCCACATCTCGCGCTGAGCCTGTGCCCCTGGCTCCACATGGCGGTCATGACTCTACCCCAATCTCTGAGGTAGACCAATAGCATCTCAAAAACACCATCATCAGAAGCCAGAAAAGACGTGGGTAGAGTCATGGTGGCGACTTGCGCAGATGCGGGGGGTCGGTGTATAATTCCTCGGTTGCTGATATAAAAGGCCACTTCTGTCAGAGACTATACCAAATGTAAGCGTTCACGGAGGAGCAAGAAACCGGGTTTTTCGGACAGCAAGACCTCCCCAGCAACAGAAAAGCACTTGCAAGCAATACCAGTTTGCTTGTGGAGCACCAAGAACCCGGTTTCTGGTCTACCCTCTGAACGGATACTACCAAATTTCTGGAGGAAGAAGCGATATGATTGATGTCACCGATGTAAGTAAATCGTATGGCTCAATTCAAGCACTCAACGAGGTCTCCTTCCACGTCGAAGCCAAAGAAGTCATCGGACTGCTGGGTCCCAACGGCGCTGGCAAGACGACCATGATGAAGATCCTGACCGGCTACTTGCAGCCGGACAGCGGGCAGGTGACGGTGGACAACCTGGACGTGCTGGCCGACACCCTGGAGGTGCAGAAACGGATCGGTTATCTGCCCGAGAACGCGCCCCTCTATCCAGAGTTGTCGGTTCAGGCATACCTCAAGATGATCGCCGACCTGCGCCAGATGCCGCCGGCCGACCAGCCAGCGCGCCTCTCCACAGCGATACGGGCCACGGACCTGGCCGATCACCTGACCCGCCCCATCGGCCAGCTCAGCAAGGGGTATCGCCAGCGCGTCGGGCTGGCTCAGGCTATCCTGCATCAACCCAAACTGTTGATCCTGGACGAGCCCACCCTTGGCCTGGACCCCACCCAGATCGCCGAGGTGCGGCGGCTGATCCGGCGGCTGGCGCGGCACAGCACCGTACTCCTCTCGACCCACATTCTCTCCGAGGTGGAGGCGACCTGCGACCGGGTGATCATTCTCCTGAACGGCGAGGTCAAGGCTGACGCCCGCCTGGCAGACCTCTCGGCCACGACCGACGTGGTGCTGGTGCTGGGCGGGGGCGCGCCCAACGCCATCAATGACCTGAAGGCCCTCCCCGGCGCCCAGGCCGTCGAGGCCCATCCCACGCCCGACGGGCGCGAGTACCGGGTTCGGGGCACCGACGGGGCAGACCTCCGTCCGGCCATATACGAATTGGCCCGCCAAAAGAACTGGCCGCTGCGGGAACTGCGCCGCGACGTCCGCACCCTCGAAGCTGTCTTCAATGAACTGGCTACGGCGACCAACGATGACCTGAACGCACCGCAAGGAGGAGACAAAGCATGAAAGAGTCGTGGAAACAATCGTTGGCCATAGCGCGCAAGGAGTTGGGCGCGTACTTTGGCTCCCCCATGGCTCTGATTTTCGTCGGAGTCTTTTTGGTAGTCACCCTCTTTTCCTTCTTCTGGGTAGAGACCTTTTTCGCCCGCAACATCGCCGACGTCCGGCCTCTGTTTCGCTGGATGCCGGTGCTGATGATCTTTTTGGTGGCCGCACTGACCATGCGCCAGTGGAGTGAGGAACAGCGCGGCGGGACGCTCGAAATCCTGCTCACCCTGCCCGTGCGCCGGGCCAGCCTGGTGTGGGGCAAGTTCATGGCCGTCATGGCCCTGATCGGCCTGGCCCTCGCCCTCACCCTCTTCTTGCCCATCACGGTGAACATTCTGGGCGACCTGGACTGGGGGCCGGTGCTGGGCGGATACCTGGCCGCGCTCCTCATGGCCTCGGCCTACGCGGGCATCGGGCTATACGTCTCATCCCGCACGGACAATCAAATTGTTTCGCTGATCGTCACCGTCCTGCTGTGTGGCATCCTCTACCTGGTGGGTTCTCAGGGCGTGACCGATTTCGTGGGCGGCACCCCGGCCGAGATCCTGCGAGCAACCGGCACCGGCAGTCGCTTCGAGAGCATCGAGCGGGGTGTGATTGACCTGCGAGACTTGATCTACTACCTGTCGTTGACAGCCTTCTTTCTGGCCTTCAACGTTGTCTCGCTGGACAGCAAGCGTTGGAGCCGGGGCGCGCGTACGGCCGCTCACCGGCGGAACGCGGTACTGAGGGTAGTGTTGGTGGGCGCCAACTTGCTGGCCCTCAACGCCTGGCTCTTTCCTGTGCACGGCCTGCGTGCCGACCTGACCGCCGAGCGGGAATACAGCCTGTCCGCCACTACCCGTGACCTGATCCGCAACCTGCAAGAGCCGCTGCTGATGCGGGGCTACTTTAGCGAAAAGACCCATCCGCTCCTGGCCCCGCTGGTACCACCCATTCGCGACATGACGCGCGAGTACGATATCGCCTCCGGCGGCAAGATCGAGGTCGAGATCGTGGATCCCAGCGACAACGAAGACCTGGAGACAGAAGCAAACCAGGTTTACGGCATTCGCCCTACACCTTTCCGCATTGCCGGGCGTTACGAGACCTCGGTGATCAACTCCTACTTTGACATTCTGATCCGCTACGGCGACCAGTCTATCACGCTTGGTGTAGACGACCTGATCGAAATACAGCCAGCCGGCGGCGGCGGATGGGACGTCGGGCTGCGCAACCTGGAATACGACCTGACCCGCTCGATCAAGAAGGTAGTCTACGGTTTCCAGAGCCTGGACGCGGTCTTTGCCAGCATGGAGAAACCGATCAGGCTGACGGCCTTTGTCACGCCCCAGACGTTGCCAGAACCGCTGAAGGAGGTGCCGCAGCGCATCGAAACGGTGGCGCAGGAGATACAGAAAGAATCGGGCGGCAGGTTTACCTTCGAGATGATCGATCCCGATGAGCCAAACAGTCCCGTCGGCCGCCAGACTTTGTTCGATTCTTATGGCCTGCGACCTATTGCCGTATCGCTCTTTTCTCCCGATTCCTACTACCTCCACCTGCTCCTGCAGATCGGGGACGAGGGACAATTGCTTTACCCGAGCGGCGAGATGAGTGAGGCCAACCTGCGCACCGAGATCGAGTCGGCGTTGAAACGTGCCGCGCCGGGCTTTCTCAGAACCGTCGGTCTCTGGCATCCCTCGGAAGATCCGGTGCCCGACCCCTATGGCGGCACGACGCAGCCCATCTCCAGTTGGCAGTTGGTTCGACAGCAACTGGAGGAAAACTACACCCTCAAATCGGTAGATCTCAGCTCTGGCCGCGTGCCGGGCGACGTGGACGTCCTGGTCGTGATTGCCCCGCAGGGTATGACCGGCAAAGATCGCTTCGCGATTGACCAGTATCTGATGCGCGGCGGCGCGGTCGTCGTAGCTGCGGGCAACTATATCCTTTCGCCACAGCAGTACGGCGCGAGTCTACTCCTGGAAGAGATACAAGATGGCCTCAAAGAGATGCTGGCCCACTATGGCGTGCAAGTGGGGGAGGCGTTTGTGATGGACCCCCGCAACGAGCCCTTTGTCGTGTGGTTAAACGCCTTCGAGTACAAATTGATTGACTATCCATTCTTCGTTGACGTGCGCCGTGACGGCATGACGACAGAGAGTCCTATTGTGGCCAATCTGCCGGCCGTCACGCTCCAATGGGCTTCACCGGTGGAGATTGACGCCGAAAAGAACCAGGACCGGGAAGTCGTGACGCTGCTGCAATCCACCGACGAGGCCTGGCTGCGAACTTCTACGGACGCCCAGCCCGATCCGGAGGCCTACCCCAAGTTTGGCTTCCCCGTGGAGGGCGAACAAAAGGCCCATCCGCTGGCGGTGAGCATCCGGGGCTCGTTCGAGAGCTACTTCAAGGACCGTCCCTCGCCCTTCCAGGAGGGCGAGACCGAGGTCGAAGAGCCTGCCGCTTTGGAGGAGACAGCCACCGGCGAGAGCGAAGAGGAAGCGCTGGCCCTGGGGACGATTGAGGTCTCGCCCGAATCCTCGCGCCTGCTGGTCATTGGCAGCGCCGAGTTCGTGGACGACGTCGTCCTGGACATCTCGCGCAGCATGTCGCAAGATCGGTATCTGCATAACTTGCAGTTACTGCAAAACGCCGTGGACTGGTCTGTCGAGGATGAAGACTTGCTCAGCATCCGCTCCAGGGGCACCTACGCCCGCCTGCTCGAGCCGCTGGAAAAGAGCGAGCAGTCCTTCTGGGAGGGTCTGAACTATGCCCTGGCGCTGTTGGCGGTGCTCGGCATCGGCGTGGTGTGGAACGTCCGGCAGCGCAGCGAAGAGCCCATGCCCCTGGTGGATGTTGAACAAGGAGGAGAACGATGAACCGAGGAAACCAGATTCTGGCGGCTATTCTGGCGCTCCAAATCATCCTGGCGGCCGTAATCTTTTGGCCCAGGCCGGTGGCTTCGATTGCCGGTGGTGAGAGCCTCTTTGCCGAGTTGGAAGCGAATCACATCGTCCGGCTGACTATCACCGACGCCGAGGGAAACCAGGTCCACCTGACCAAGGACGCAGAGAGCTGGGTGCTGCCAAAGGTAGACAACTATCCCTGCCAGGGAAACAAAGTGTCTGAACTCCTGGAAAAGATGGTCGAACTGAAGGCCGACCGCCTCGTGGCCCAGACCCCTGCCAGCCACAAGCGCCTCAAGGTAGCCGACGACGCCTTCAACCACTTGATCGAGTTTGAACTGGCCGACGGCACGACGCACAAACTCTACCTGGGCACTTCGCCCACCTACCAGGTGACCCACGTGCGCGCCGACGGCCAGGATGAGGTCTATCTGGCTTCGGGCCTGTCGGCTTCGGACGCCGGGGCTCAGGCCTCGAACTGGGTGGACACGCTGTATTTTTCGGTGCCGCAAGACCAGTTGGTGGCCCTGACGGTGGAAAACGAAAACGGCCAGTTCGAGTTTGAGAAAGACGATGCCGGCACCTGGACGATGAAAGACCTGGCCGCCGACGAGACGCTCAACGAGAACAATGTGACATCGCTGGCTAACCGGGTTTCTTCCCTGCGGATGCTCCACCCGCTGGGCAAGACCGAACAGGACGACTATGGCCTCCAGGAGCCCAGCGCCGTGGTCACCGTCCAGGCCCGCGACGAGGAGGGCAGCGTCAATACCTATACCCTCCGCGTAGGGGCCCAGAGCGAGGAGGACAACAGCTACGTGGTGATCTCGTCGCAATCCCCCTATTGCGTCCGGGTGTCCAACTATGCAGTGGAGGATTTCGTCGAGAAGGAGCGCGACGACTTTCTAGAGTTGCCGCCGACGCCA
>CAYNKW010000272.1:0-5811 GCA_964397845.1 uncultured Anaerolineae bacterium | reverse complement strand
AAAATACGCAGCGTGCGGCCTTTAGCCGCAACCAAATAATCCTCGCGGACAACGCAAATGTTGTAGGGAAGTTACAAGTCGCTTTTGAGGAGAAAATGACAATGAGATATTCATACTTTCCCGGTTGCTCCCTGGAAGCCACGGCACGAAGTTATTGGACATCTACCGAGGCCGTGTGCAAAGCTCTGGACATCGAACTGGAGGAACTGGAAGACTGGAACTGCTGCGGGGCTACAGCCTTCTACTCCATTGATGAGTTGCTGGCACTGTCTCTGGCTGGTCGCAACCTGGCCCTGGCCGAGAAAGAGGGACGGGATTTGATAGTCTCCTGCAGCGGTTGCTACATCACACTGGCCAAAGCGAATGCCACCCTGCGCGATTACCCCGCTCTTAAGGCTCAGGTTGATGAGGTGTTAGCCGAAGCCGGCCTGGAATACCACGGCGGGGTTCAGGTGCGCCATATCCTGGAGGCCCTCATCAACGACGTCGGCCTTGAGGCCATAAAAGCCGATGTCAAAAAGGAACTGCGCGGTCTGAGGGTAGCTCCGTATTATGGGTGTCAGATCGTGCGGCCCAGATTGGGCTTCGATCATCCGGAACTCCCCCAATCCCTGGATCGCCTGATAGAAAGCCTGGGAGCAGATGCCACCCCCTTCCCCTTGAAGAGTCGCTGTTGCGGCGGCCCACTCGTTTTGTCCCAGGAAAAGCTGGCTCTGGATCTGATTCACAAGCTGTTCAGGGCGGCTGAAGCCAACGGCGCGCAGTGCCTGGTCACTGTCTGCCCCCTGTGCCAGATGAACCTCGATCTCTACCAAAGCAAGGTCAACAGCAAATACAAAACCAACTACGAGCTTCCTATTTTATTCTTCACCCAGCTTGTGGGGGTGGCCTACGGGCTCGATGCCGGGGATTTGGGATTGGAGATGAACATCGTCTCACCCAGGAAGGTGCTGGCACCGTACTTGTAGCACATCGCATATCGCATAAAGGAGTGTTCAACATGATACATGGGAACGGCACCAAAACCGGCGTCTATATCTGTCACTGCGGGACCAACATCGCACCCAAGGTCAACGTCGAGGAGGTGACCGAGTTTGTTCAGGGATTGGATTCGGTTGTTGTGGCCCGCCACTACGAGTTCATGTGCTCCGACCCTGGGCAGGAACTGATCATCCAGGACATCAAGGAGCTGGGATTGAATCGCGTGGTCGTCGCCTCCTGCTCGCCCCGCATGCACGAGCCTACCTTCCGCAGAGCCTGCGAGAAGGCTGGCTTGAACGGCTTTCTCTTCGAGATGGCCAACATCCGCGACCAGTGCTCCTGGGTGACCGAGGATTCAGGGGCGGCCACCGAGAAAGCCAAGTCCCTGGTCAGCGCCGCCGTGCACAAAGTCATCTACAACGAACCTCTGGAAGTCAAGGAGGTGCCCGTCAATCCCAACACACTGATCGTGGGCGGGGGCATCGCTGGCATTCAGGCCGCCCTGGAGATCGCCGATTCGGAGCACCGTGTGTATCTCGTGGAGAGAGAGTCGAGCATCGGCGGGCACATGGCCCAACTGGACAAGACCTTTCCTACCCTGGACTGTTCCGCTTGAATACTGACACCCAAGATGGTGTCCGTGGGACAGCATGAGTACATTGACCTGATGACCTACAGCGAGGTCGTTGGCGTTTCGGGGTACATCGGAAATTTCAAGGTCCAGATCAGAAAGAAGGCCCGCTATATAGATGAGAACCTGTGCACCGGCTGCGGGGATTGCGTCGAGGGGTGTCCCGTCGAGGTATTGAGCGAGTTCGACGAGGGGATTGCCAAGCGCAAAGCCATCTATCGCCTCTTCCCCCAGGCCGTACCCGGGGTTTTTGTCATTGACAAGAAGGAGACACCGCCCTGCAAGATGGCTTGCCCTCTGCACATGGACGTTCAGGGCTACATCGCCCTGATCCGAGTGGGCAAGTTCAAAGAGGCGTACGAATTGATCAGGCGGACCAATCCGCTGCCCGCCGTCTGCGGACGGGTGTGCTATCACCCTTGCGAAGAGGAGTGCAAACGCAATCACCTGGATGACCCCTTGGCCGTGCGCGCTCTGAAGCGCTTCGCCTGCGACCAGTTCGACATAAACGAGCTCGAAATCCCCGAGATCGAGGAGAACGGGCGTCGGGTGGCCATCGTCGGCTCCGGGCCGGCAGGCCTGACAGCCGCTAACGACCTGGCCCTGATGGGCTACAGTGTCACCATCTTTGAGGCCCTGCCCGAGCCAGGCGGCATGTTGCGGGTCGGCATCCCTGAGTATCGCCTGCCTAAGGCCATCGTCAAGGATGAGATAGGCTACATCGAGCGCTTGGGGGTGAAGATAAAGACCAACACCCGCATAGGCGAGGAGATCACCCTTGAGGACCTGCGCCGGGACTATGAGGCGGTGTTCATCGCCACAGGCGCTCACAAGAGCCGCAAGCTGGGGGTGCCCGGCGAGGACGCCGAGGGGGTGATTCATGGGGTGGACTTTTTGCGGCGCGTCAATCTCGGCGAGAAAGCGGAAATCGGCGATAGGGTGGCCATCATCGGTGGAGGCAACACAGCCGTAGACGCGGCGCCGGTGGCGCGGCGGTTGGGATGCACCAAGGTATCCATTCTCTACCGCCGTTCCCGGCAAGAGATGCCCGCCCTCGAGGAGGACGTGGAGGCCGCCGAGGCGGAGGGCGTCGACATTGCTTTTCTGGTGACACCCGTCAGGGTGTTGGTGCAAGATGGTAAGATCTCCGGGCTGGAGCTGATCCGCATGGAACTGGGCGAGCCCGATGCCAGCGGACGGCCGCGGCCCATCCCCATTGAGGGCTCGGAGTTCACCATCGCTGTTGACAACGTCATCCCGGCACTCGGTCAGGTATCCAATTTGGACTTCTGCAAAGGGTTGGGCCTGGAGATGTCCCGCCAAGGGCGCTTGGTGGTTGACGAGGATACCACGGCCACCAATATCCAGGGCGTGTTCGCCGGTGGCGACGCGGTGACCGGGCCCTGGTTCGTGATCCAGGCCATGGCCACCGGTCGCCGGGCGGCGCGAGCCATAGATCAATACCTGCACGGCCAGCCGATGCACGTCGGCGAGTTGGAGGTGCTAAAGCCCCCCGCAGAGCTCACCACACAGGAAATCGAGGAACTGCGCAAGGAAAGAGACATTCAGCACCGCCTGCCCATCCCAGAGCTTCAACCTGCGGAGCGAATCAGGGACTTTAGGGAAGTAAAACTGGCCTTCAGTGCCGAGGCGGCACGGGAGGAGGCTAGCCGCTGTCTGGAGTGTGGCGTCTGTTCTGAGTGTCGGGAGTGCGTCAAGCTGTGCGAGCGCAAGGCCATTAACCACGACATGCAGGACGAGACCGTCGAGGTGGAAGTGGGCTCCATCATCCTGGCCACCGGCTTCGATTCATTCGATCCGACGGTTGATCTGCGCTATGGCTACAGTCGCCTGCCCAATGTCTTCACTGCCACCGAGGTAGAGCGCATGAGCAACGCCTCGGGGCCGACCACGGGGGGAATCTTTCTCGCCGATGGTAGGCAGCCAAAGAGCGCAGGCATTCTGCACTGTGTGGGCAGCCGTGATGAAAAATATCACGAGTACTGCTCGCGGGTCTGTTGCATGTACTCGCTCAAGCTGGCCCACCTCATCATGGAAAAGACCGGAGCCAGTGTCTACGAGTTCTATAACGACCTCCGATGTTTCGGCAAGGGGTACGAAGAGTTTTACAACCGGATGCTCGAAGAGGGGGTCAACTTTGTGCGAGGCTTGGCTGCCGAGGTGACCGATGTGGCGGAGACGCCCGAGGAGGAGGGCAAGCTCATCGTCCAATGCGAAGACATAGCAATCGGACGGCAGCGGCGCATCCCCGTCGATATGGTGGTTCTGTCCACGGGCTTTGAGTCTCGCACCGACGCGGATGAGGTGGCCAGACTCTTTTCTATCAGCAGGAGCAGAGATGGCTTCTTCCTGGAGAAGCACCCCAAGCTCGATCCGGTGGCCACCATGACCGATGGCGTCTTTATCGCCGGCTGCTGCCAGGGGCCCAAGGACATCCCCGATACGGTGGCCCAGGCCTCGGCCGCCGCTGCACGAGTGCTGGCCATGATCAGCAAGGGGCGAGTCGAAACCGAGGCAGCCACGGCAGTCGTCAACGAAGACCTCTGCTCCGGCTGCAAGACCTGCATTGCGCTCTGCCCCTACTCGGCCATCACGTTTGTCAGCCAGAACGGCACCGGGGTGGCCGAGATTAACGAGGCGCTGTGCAAGGGATGCGGCACCTGTGTTGCAGCCTGCCCGGCTGGAGCCATCACGGCCAGGCACTTTACTACCCAACAAATCATGGCCCAGATAGAGGGGGTGCTAATATGAGCTCTGACACAAGTTCAGTCGAACATTTCGAGCCCAAGATCGTCGGTTTCCTTTGCAACTGGTGTTCCTACGCCGCCGCCGACCTGGCCGGTACCTCGCGGATGACTTATGCCCCCAATGTGAGGATCATCCGCATCCCCTGTAGCGGGCGGGTGGATCCCGTCTTTGTCCTCAAAGCGTTCAAGGAGGGCGCAGACGGGGTCCTCGTATGTGGCTGCCATCCGGGCGAATGTCACTACGCTGAGGGGAATTACAAAGCTTTTCGGCGCTTCCCTCTGCTGAAAAAAATGCTGACTCAGTTGGGCATTGAGGAGGAGCGCCTGCGCCTGGAGTGGGTGGCCGCCTCAGAGCCAGATCGTTTCGTCGAAGTGGTCAATGACACGACGGAGACGATCAGGAAACTGGGGCCGTTGTCGGATGACGCGAAGCGTAAAGCGTAGGCGATATGCAATGAACGATAAGCGATAGGTCAAAAGGAGACGACATGGCTGACAAGTTGAAACTCGGACTGTACTGGGCTGCCTCTTGCGGCGGATGCGATATCGCCATCCTGGAGTTGCGAGAAAAGATCCTGGACCTGGACACGGCGGCCGACATCCTCTTCTGGCCGGTGGCGGTGGACTTTAAATACAAGGACGTTGAGGCCATGCCCGACGGCCATATAGACGTCTGTCTCTTCAACGGCGCCATCCGCACCAGTGAAAACGAGGAAATGGCCCATCTGCTGCGCGAGAAATCAAAGGTGCTGGTTGCCTTTGGGTCGTGCGCCCACGGAGGCGGTATCCCGGGCCTGGCCAACTTTTTCGACCGCCAGTCCATC
Source organism: uncultured Anaerolineae bacterium (assembly GCA_964397845.1). Taxonomy (GTDB): domain Bacteria; phylum Chloroflexota; class Anaerolineae; order CAYNKW01; family CAYNKW01; genus CAYNKW01. The sequence continues at coordinate 607 of CAYNKW010000272.1, read as the reverse complement.
TTCGAGCGGGTCTACCTGGAAGCGCCCTCCGTGGACAACCCCGATGGCATCTTACCACAGACTTCCTACCAGATGCCTGAGGGGGAGGTGACCATTCCAGAGTTCTACAACACGGTCAAGACGCTGAACCAGGTGGAGGACGTGGACTACTCTGTGCCCGGCTGCCCGCCGCAGGCCCCCCAGATCTGGGCCGTGGTGGAGGCCATCCTGGGTGGCGGCTTGCCGCCCAAGGGGAGTGTAGTCGGGGCTAATGAGAAGACAGTGTGCGACGAGTGTCCACACAACCGGGAGGAGAAACACATCGAGAAATTCTACCGTCCCCACGAGATCATTCCTGAACCAGGGCGTTGCCTCTTCGACCAGGGCATCATCTGTGCGGGGCCGGCGACACGAGGTGGCTGTGGGGCGCTGTGCCCCAGCGTGAACATGCCCTGCCGGGGCTGCTACGGCCCGCCGCCGAACGTGATTGACCAGGGAGCGGCCCTCCTCTCGGCCGTCGCTTCGGTCGTGGACGCCGACACCGAGGAGGAGGCAGCCCGCATCGTGAGTGAGATCGTGGACCCGGCGGGCACTTTCTATCGCTTCGGGCTGCCGGCATCGCTGTTGC
>CAYNKW010000271.1:0-5814 GCA_964397845.1 uncultured Anaerolineae bacterium | reverse complement strand
CGCTGACCTTACTTTAGCACAAAATGGCGGCTTTGGCAAGCCCTTGGGCAGAACTAAAGATCTGGGTATTTCCCACTTGCTGTGGGTAGAAGGCCAATCGTATTGGGCGTTGCCTTCAAGAGCGCCCAATACGATTGGGCTAACTACCCAAACCCAGGGGATGTGGGAAATACCCAAAGATTTGACAGGAGTTGCGTTTGGGTGTAATATATAAACCACTCTTTATATTATAAGCAATGCTTTATGCATTGCAGGCCCGGGGGACGTCAGGCAGGACGGTGAGACGGAAATATGGAGGGACGAACCGGCGTGTCAGGGAGGAGGAGAACGATTAGGCGAGACGGCGTGCCAGCGGAGGTGCGTGAACTCCGCCAGTATTTCCGTGCCCTGGGCGACACGTTGCGCTTGCGCCTGGTGCGCGAGTTGGCGACGCGAGGAGAGATGAGCGTTTCTCAGTTGGTGGCGGCTCTCCATGTCAGTCAGCCACTCGTCTCCTGGCACCTTGGCCCTCTGAAGCGTGTTGGTTTGGTTCGCATCCGGCGCACTGGCCGTCAGGTCTATTGCTCGCTGGATCGCGCACAGTTAAAGTATTACCAGGACTTGTTGGCCACCTTTCTGGAGGAGACTCCGGAGAGTGAGAAAATGTCAAAATACAGAACATAAAGAAGGAGGAAACAATAGTTGGACAAGGTTAGAGTGGCACTCATTGGCGTGGGCAACTGCGCTTCGGCTCTCGTGCAGGGGGTCTATTATTACCGGCAGGCGACGGAAGACGAGTTCGTGCCTGGTCTTATGCACGTCAACCTGGGCGGCTATCACGTTCGCGACATCGAATTCACCGCTGCCTTTGACGTGGATGCCAACAAGGTGGACAAGGATCTTTCGGAGGCCATCTTTGTCGGCCCCAACAATACCTATCGCTTTGCCGATGTACCCCGGCTGGGCGTCCCTGTATCGCGGGGCATGACGCACGACGGCATTGGCAAGTATCTGTCTCAACGGATCCAGAAAGCGGCCGGCGCGACCTCTGACATGATGAACATCCTCAAGGATACTCAGACCAACGTGGTGGTCAGCTTTTTGCCGGTGGGGAGCGAGATGGCGACCAAGTGGTACGTGGAACAGGTCCTGGATGCCGGGTGCGCTTTCGTCAACGCTATTCCGGTGTTCATTGCCCAGGAGCCCTACTGGCAGCAGCGTTTCCGGCAGCGGGGGCTGCCGGTCATCGGCGACGACATCAAGTCGCAGGTGGGAGCTACTATCGTCCACCGCGTCCTCACTCGTCTCTTCCGCGAGCGGGGCGTGCGCCTGGATTGTACCTATCAACTCAACTTTGGCGGCAACATGGATTTTTTCAACATGCTGGAGCGGGAGCGGCTGGAATCAAAAAAAGTCTCCAAGACCAAGGCCGTGACCAGCCAACTGGACTACGACCTGGGCGCAGAGAACGTCCACGTAGGCCCCAGTGACTATGTGCCCTGGCTCACCGACCGCAAATGGTGTTACATTCGCCTGGAAGGTACGTCCTTTGGCGACGTGCCGCTCAACCTTGAGCTAAAGTTGGAAGTGTGGGATTCGCCCAATTCGGCCGGCGTGGTCATTGATGCCATACGCTGCGCCAAGTTGGCTCTGGATCGGGGCATCGGCGGTGCCCTGGAAGCGCCTTCCGCCTATTTTATGAAGTCTCCGCCGGTGCAATTGACCGACGACGAGGCCCGACAGCAAGTAGAGGCGTTCATCGCCGGTTAATCGCTCCGGTTGCTCAAGCGATCATGCCCCAGGCTTTTCTGTCGCTGTGGCCATACTATCTCTATTGCCTGGGTGGGTACGACCTCTTTCGGCTGCCTCACCTGTCGCCGGAAGAAAGTTTGCAGACCATCGAGGTCAAAGGATGGGAGCACGACGATCTGCCCCCACCGGGCGCGTTGACCAATCGGAGGTGAAACATGCCCCTGGCTAAAGCTCAAAGGAAAACGGAGAAAAAGACCGGTGCGCGGATGACGTTGACCGACCGCGCTCGTCGCTGGGTGGGTGGCATTACGGATCCGATTGCGCGTCTGCTGGCGCGATTGGGCTTCACGCCTAACACGCTGACCCTCATCGGGTTTTTGATGAATCTGGCCGTGGCCGTCATTCTGTCGCAGGGGCAGATGCGTTGGGGCGCGGTGGCCTTTTTCCTGGCCAGCGCTTTCGACGGTCTGGACGGCACCCTGGCTCGCAAGCTCGGCCGGGCCAGTCGCTTTGGTGCGTTTCTCGATTCAACGGTGGACCGCCTTTCGGAGGCGGCGGTCTTTTTGGGGCTTTTGGTGTGGTACACGGGCCAGGGTGCCAAACAGGAGATCGTGCTCATCTATGCCACCATCGTCGGCTCGCTGATGGTCAGTTACTCGCGCGCCCGGGCCGAGGGCCTGGGGATGGATTGCAAAGTCGGGTTGCTCACCCGCATGGAGCGCTCCATCGTGCTCTTTGTGGGGTTGTTGCTGGAGCAGGTGACGATCACGCTCTGGATCATGGCCGTTCTCACCAATTTCACCGCCCTCCAGCGGATGGCTTACGTCTGGCGCACCTCGGAGGCAGAAGAGACGAGAATCGAGGAGATTGAGGAGATTGAGGACAAAGAGGCTTAGGAACAATCTTTACGGGCCACTTTTGTCATACTCCTTGACACAAGACTTGGGAATCGTCCAAAAATAACTTTGTACTCTTGACATCACCTCGCCTGCCCTAGCCAATGATTGAAATCATCGGCTAGGGAACAAAGTGCGTTCAAACGCACTAAAATCAGGGCTTGGCAACCCGTTTTTAACGGGTTTCGTAACATTTAGCCGGGCGTTTCGATGCTCGGCGCCGGGCTGAAAAGTGCTCGTTTTGTTTGCAGCGGTCTTATTCCTTCACCGGCTTGCAGGTGGCGTGGAGGTAAGCAAAGTCGCCCCTCGGAGGAATGATCTCCAACACCTCAATGATCTCGAACGCCTCGCCGGCAAATTTGATGCGATCCCCGACCTCCGGCCGTTCTTTCTGGTTCATAATGGTGCCTGCGTGTTTTCCTCCGATCACCACGTAACTCACCTGGTAGATCATGATGCCTCCTGATTCATCGCTGTCTGGACCTCTGCCTTGTCAGCGCCAGGCCAGGTTATAATGCCGCAGTTTGAAACTCAGGTCGGCGGCGATGTTGCGCATGATGACATAGCCAATGCGGGTGTCCTCGTCACACAATTCGATGAAATCGTCACGGCTGATGGCATAAAGCACCGTGCCATCAGCCACGGTATTTACCGTCGCCGACCGCAGCCCCCGGTCCACCAACGCTACTTCTCCAAAGATCTGTCCTTTGCCCAGGTGGACGATGGGCATCGGCCCCGGCATTGAGGGAGTACCCAGAACAACTTCCATCGTGCCTTCCTGGATGATGTAGAGATCGGTGCTGGGCTCCTTCTCTCGGACAATGACATCGCCGTCGTTGTGCATCTCCTCGCAACAGAGGCTGGCGATGCGCTGCAGTTGGTCATCGGACAGCCCATAAAAGATGCTAACTTGTTTCAAGAGATCTATAGATACCATGTTCATTCCCCCTTCATGGTGCGACGGGTGCCGCCCATTGTAATTCGACAATGTCACATTATGATCTATCCTACCACTCACCTTCTTTTCACACTGCGATAAGGTAGGGAAGGAGAGATTCGAACTCTCACGGGTTGCCCCACGTGATCCTAAGTCACGCTCGTCTGCCAATTCCGACACTTCCCCTTTCTATCGGATTGAGATTATACAATCGAAGGTCATTTTGGGCAAGTAGGGTGGGTCACGGAGCCGCACCTGAGGGTGCTGACTCCTCAAATTTGGGGTTTCTAAAGCAAAGTGTCATTGTAGTTACTACCGCCGTCCGAACTCGCGCTCCAGTTGTGTCCGGCTCAGGTGGATCATAGTGGGACGGCCGTGGGGACAGGTACGGGGCATCGTCGTCGCCTCCAATTGGCGCACCAACTGGCGCATCTCTTCGTGAGAGAGGGTCTGACCGGCCTTGATGGCTGCCTGTTTGCACACGGTGGTGATGAGCTGCTCCTCCTTTTCCCGCGCCAGTGGATGCCGGCCGGCCATGGCCTCTTCCAACACACTGACCGTCGATTGACGCAGGTCGGCCCCGCCGTGGCCGTGCAGGAGAATGGCTGGCACGGCACGCAGCAGAAAAGTCTGCCCACCGAATGGTTCCACCTGGAAGCCTAATTCGGCCAACAGATCCCTGTGTGCATCCAGGACGGTGACCAGGTCGGGGGGCAGTTCCAGCGTCAGCGGCTCCAGCAATGTCTGCGAGGCCACCTGTGCGGCGGCCCGCTGAGCCAACATCTGTTCGTACAGCACCCGCTCGTGGGCGGCGTGCTGATCCAGTAAATAGAGCCCTTCCGGCCCTTCGGCGATGATGTACATCTGCGCCACCTGGCCCAGCACCCGCAGCGGCGGCAGTTGTCGTGGTGGCTCAAAGGCCAGCGCCGGCCGTCCCTCCACGCCTTCCAGCGGCGCGGTGCGCTGTACATCCATGGCCAGTTGTGCCGCGCGGCGAGCGTCTTCTGCGCCCAGCCCCACCAACGCCTGCCGCCGTTCCCACTGCCCGTCCTGGGCCGGCGATGCCCACGCGCCGACGTGGGGGACAGGAGCCTGATCCGCCAGCGTCCGGCGCACCGTCCGTTGCACGGCTCGAAACACCGCATCCGTCTCGCGAAACTTGACCTCGCTCTTGGCAGGATGGACATTCACGTCCACCAGGGCCGGGTCCAGTTCGATCTTGAGCACCGCCACCGGCGATCGGCCCACGGGCAGCAGGGTGCGATACGCTTGCCGCAGCGCGTGGGCGAGCATCCGGTCTTGCACCCAGCGCCCGTTGACAAAGAAGGTAAGTTGATCGCCGCCAGAGCGATGTAGCGCCGGTGCCCCGACAAAGCCTTCCACAGCGACGCTTGCTGTCTCTGCCAGGTCGGCCGATGATGAGCCGACCTCGAGCATTTGCCGGGCCGCGGCCAGGCCGTAGACTGTGACCATCACGTCGTGGAGGCGGCCGCTGCCGGTCGTCTGGAAGGTGAGCCGGCCGTTGTGCAGTAGCGTAAAGCGCCGGTCGGGGTAGGCCATGGCGTATCGCGTGACCAGGGCGTCAATGTGCCGTCGCTCTGTGGCATCGGTGCGGAGGAACTTGAGACGGGCCGGGATGGTGGCAAAGAGGTTCTCCACGGTGACGACGGTGCCCATGGGCGCGCCTCGCCCCTCGCGGTGGGTAACGCGGCTGTCGGCCACGCGGAGCAGGGTGCCCATCGTCTCGCCGGCGGTGCGGGTTAGCAGCGTCACCTGGGCCACGGCAGCAATGCTGGTCAGCGCCTCGCCCCGGAAGCCCAGCGTGCGGATGCGGGCGAGATCGTCCACGCCGGAGATCTTGCTGGTGGCGTGGCGGGCAAAGGCCAACTCTACCTCGTCGGCCGGGATGCCGCAACCGTCGTCGGCCACCCGGATGAGGCGCTTGCCGCCCTTTCGCACCTCGATCTTGATCTCGGTGGCGCCAGCGTCTATGCTGTTTTCTATCAATTCTTTCACCACCGAGGCCGGGCGTTCTACCACCTCTCCGGCGGCGATCTTGGCCGCTACCTCGGCCGGCAGTACGCGGATTGGCATCGGCTTGCTTCCTCCTGGCAAGAATTGTAGGGTATTTCCCAGTCAAGCTACCCAAACTCAGAGGAGGTGGGGAATACCCGAATTGTACTCCAAAAGCCGACCAGGGGCAAGCGCTCAAGTTTCCGACGTTTCGCCGGGCGGCAGGTAGGCGGCTTT
>CAYNKW010000270.1:0-5841 GCA_964397845.1 uncultured Anaerolineae bacterium | reverse complement strand
AGTTCTGCCCAAGGGCTTGCCAAAGCCGCCATTTTGTGCTAAAGTAAGGTCAGCGGGAGAGTGAGGGCTTCTGAATCCAATACCTTTCAAATAAGACCTCGGAAGTCTTGGGATGGGTCTTCCGATAAATCAACAATGGGGTGGGTCAATCGAGGGACCATGCTGGCGCAACTGGCAGACCTTCTAGAAGAACGGACACCGGCAATTTACAAAAAGTGGATGGCGAAGGCGAGAGCAGAAGGATACAACAACGGGACAGTTATCCATGCTGCCGTCTGGCCTACCCTGTTGACTGCCCTGCGTGCTGAGGATCTGACATCCTTCCGACAGCGGCTCAACGACGTCATTCATGAGAGAGTGACGGCTGGCACCATCACGCGGCGACAGTTCATGGATGAAACCCAGGCCCAGTTCGAGGTGATTGCCAATGAACTGTTGGCCCACTGGCAGGGAGACAAGACCGAATTGGCTTCCCTGTGGCACGCGCTTAGTCGCTTGCAAACCGAAGTGAGTTTCGCCTTCTCAGAAAGTTACCTGAAAGCCGCACGGCGAAAATCGCCCGAAGCCTTCAAGGCCGCCCTGCTTCAGCAGGAAAATCGCGAGATCAAGGCTCTCCAAGAAACCATCACCGCCGTGCAATCCACGCTGAACTTGTCTGAGGTGCTGCACAAGATCGTCAACGGTGTGGTGGATGGGATGGGCTACCTGGCAGCCCTGCTGGTAGTGGTAGACGAGCAGACCAACACCTTACGAGTGCGAGCCATTGCGGTGGAGGAGCGTCTGCGTCGCATGGGCGCCCGCATCATTGGCCTGGACGTGGCCCAGGCAGCCGTGCCCCTGTCGCAGAGGGACAACCTGGCGGTACAGTCGGCCCTGGCCGGCCAGACTGTGGTGACCACCCGCCTGCACGATGTGTTTCGCCCTATGGTACCGCCGCTGACCTGCGACGCGTGCCAAAAGCTCTCCGGCATCTATGCCATTGCCTCGATCCCTCTCATGGCCCAGGATCGCCTGATGGGCGTCTTGTTGGCCGGCTCTTTCAAGGAAGAAATCCCGCAGCAGGAATTGATGTCTCTTCAGGCCTTTGCCCAGCAAGCCGCCACGGCCATCGAAAAGGCACAGCTCTTTGCCGAAACAGAGCACCGCCTGACAGAGGTGACGACGCTCTACTCCCTGGCTAACCAGATTGCCTGTAGTCTGGAACTGGAACACGTGTTAGAAACCGTCGTGGAGGCCCTGCGAGCGGCTGTTGGTTGCCGGGGCTGTGTGCTCTTTCTTCTGGACAAGGAATCAGAAATGCTGGAGATCAAGGCCGCCGTGGGCGTCAAGCCGCAGTGGCGCAAGGCAGCCAAGCTTCGCCTGGGCGAAGGCACTGCCGGCCAGGCAGCGCTGACCGGACAGTCTATATACATCCCAGACACCCATCAGGAGCCTAACTATGTCGTGTTCGACCCCGAGGTACGCTCCGTCCTGGTGGTGCCCATGATCTCTCAGGGCCGGATCATCGGTACGCTGAACGTGGATGACACCCGCCCCAACGCTTTTTCACCTGACTTGGAACGGTTGCTCACTATTGCTGCCGCGCAGGCAGCGGTGGCTATCACCAATGCCAGTCTTTTCGGGGAAACGGTTTTTGAAAAGACGCAAACAGAGGCTATCATCAACCACATGGCCGATGGCCTGTTGATGATGGATGATGCCTTACGCGTCGTTCGTCTCAATCCGGCGTTGGAGCAGATGCTGGACATCCGAGCTACCGACGTGATAGGGCGCTCGATCCCGGAACTAACCAACGACCCACACTTTGATCCCCTCGTCTCCATCAGCCGGATAGAGCTGCCGCAAGAAGAAACAGAACAATGGATACTGGACGACGTGGCACTGCCCTGCGCCGACTGCATGATCAGACTGCCCGGAGCGCAAAAATTGGCAAAGGAAGTCAGGCCGGTCGAACGATCCGCCAGCCATTGTACCCAGTGCGCTGCCTTTGAACGTTATGCAGAAATCCACGCCCGCCAGGGTGTGATCGAGCAAGAAATCCCCCTGGGTGAGCCGGTCAACCGTATCCTCAAGGTCTCTTCTTCGCTGGTGTTGGACACCAATGGCAAACCCTTGGGCCAGGTCAAGGTTGTCTATGACGTCACCAAAGAACGTGAACTGGATCAGATGAAATCGGACTTTATCTCTATGGTCTCCCACGAACTCCGCACCCCCCTCTTTTCCATTCAGGGATATATCCGCCTCATTCTGGATGACCAGGTACCGGATGAGGAGACGCGGACCAGTTTTCTGGCTATCGTCGAAGAGCAGGCCCAACACCTGGCGGGTATGGTGGATGACCTGCTCGACCTGTCGCGGCTGGAAGCGGGTCTCATTGACCTCAAGTTGGAACCCGTACAAATCGGGGAAATTGGACACCAGACGATCATCAAACTACACTCTCTGGCTCAAAGCAAGCAGATCGCCCTTGAGATGCACGTGGCGGACGACGTCCCCTTGCTCACCGCCGACCGTCGCTGGCTGGATCATGTGATGGTCAACCTGGTGGACAACGCCATCAAATTCACACCAGAAGGAGGACAGGTTTTGGTGCTGGCCAAGCGGCGGACGTCAGATGTAGTCGTACAAGTGATAGACTCGGGCATCGGCATTCCCAAAGAGGCACAAAAGAGCTTGTTCAGCAAGTTCTATCAGGTAGATGGATCAGCTACGCGAGAGACGGGCGGCACCGGCCTGGGGCTTTACATCGTCCGGCGGATCGTGGAAGCCCACGGAGGGAGAATCTGGGTGGAGAGTGAAGTGGGTAAGGGAAGCGTCTTTAGCTTTTCCTTGCCCCTATCCGAGGCTCTGGGGATCTGAAAAAATCAAATATCCCAAGAGACAGCCGAATGGAATTCGCCGTCTGAAGCTGAGAAGGCCCCTCAGGGCCTGATCCAAGTGCCTGATGGCACTTCTCAGCTTCAGCCAGGGATTTCTAATCCTGGGGCTCTCTGAAGGTGGAACCCACCATTAACCGGCCGTTCAATACAGGTTCTTAACCATTCCTTCACTATTTTGTTACACTCTTTCTACCATATCGGAACTGTTCTGTGGTATCCTATGATGGGGGATTGGGAAAGAGAAAAGGTAGTGCGGTCTTATGGCTGAAGAAATTCTCATCGTGGACGACGATCCCAACGCATTGCGGTTGATCGGCTACGCTCTACAACGACAAGGATATGGAGTCACTGCTGCCCAGGACGGCGAGGAAGCCCTGGCCAAGGCGCAGAGCGAGAAACCTGACCTGATTATCCTGGACATTATGATGCCGGCCATGGATGGCTACGAAGTCCTGCGCCGCCTGCGGGCCAGCCCCTCCATAGCGCGTGTGCCCGTCATTCTCTTCACGGCCAAGTCTCAAGTAGACGACAAAATCGCCGGCTTTGAGGCTGGCGCGGACGACTATCTGACCAAGCCAGTCACGCCAGCCGAACTGGTCGCACGGGTCAAGGCATTGCTGTTGCGGGCCAAATATACAGCGCCAGCCGCACCCCAGGCAAAGGTGATCGGCTTCCTGGGTATCAAGGGAGGTGCCGGTACGACGTCTGTGGCTCTCAATGTGGCCGTAGCCCTCTCGCAGCAAGACAAACAGGTAGCACTGATCGAGTGCCAGCCCTACACTGGCACCGTCGCCCGGCAGATGGGATTGCGTCCCCGCTACACATTGGCCTTCCTCGGTCAGCAAGAAGCGCGCGCGCTGGACAAGGCCACCGTGGAAGGCTGTGTCACCCAGCACCACACCGGCGTGCGCGTGATCCCCGCCCCTCTGGAGCCGGCGAGCGATACCCAACCGATGACGCCAGCCCACGCCGAGGCGCTGGCAAAGCACCTGGATGAACTGGCCGAAATCGTGATCCTGGACCTGGGTAGTCAGGTCAGCCCCACCGTGCGTAAGTTGCTGGGGCGTTGCGATCACGTCATCTTTGTCACCGAGCCGGACGAGGTTTCGCTGCATCTGACTCGAGGGCTCCTCCAGAAGGAAAGAGAATCGTTAGGCATGCGACCCAATGCCCTGACCCACGTGGTGATCGTCAACCGGGTCCGTACGGCCGTGACTCTCAGCCGAACCGAGGTCGAGAAGACACTTGATCGAGAATTGCTTGCTCTTGTCGGCCCGGCGCCAGAACTGTTCCACCAGGGCGCTCGCGAGGGCCGTCCGGCGATCCTGCTGCAACCGGAAGGATTGCACGCCAACATATTTCGCCAACTGGCCGAGGCACTGATGTAAACCGTGAAAGCGCGATCTGATCTACTGCATGCATGGGACGTATCTGCCAGCGAAGCCATCGCCATCCAACGGCGATTGCGCCGGCTTATCCGGCAAGAATGGGCCCCGGTAGCCGTCGAGGGGCAGCGGGTAGCAGGCATAGACGTCGGCATCAAGAAAGACATGGCCCGCGCCGTCGTCGTCGTCCTGAGCTACCCGGCGCTGACTCTCCTGGACGTGGCTCTGGCCGAAGCGCCGGTCTCGTTTCCCTACGTTCCGGGGCTGCTCACTTTCCGTGAAGGGCCCATCGTGCTGGCGGCACTGGCGCACCTGCAATTGGAACCAGATCTGTTGATCTTTGATGGGCAAGGCATCGCCCACCCCCGCCGATTGGGCCTCGCGGCGCACATCGGCGCCCTGGTGGACCGGCCCAGCATCGGTTGCGCCAAATCGCGGCTGTGGGGAAAGCACCAGGAACCAGGGCCAGAGAAAGGTGATTACGCGCTGTTGTACGATGACCAGCAAGTCATCGGCGCAGTGGTGCGGACGCGCACGGGGGTCAAGCCAGTGTACGTCTCTGTGGGCCACAGAATAGACCTGCCCAGGGCCATTGAGTACGTCCTGGGCTGCTGTACCCGCTTCCGCCTACCAGAGACAACCCGGCAGGCCCATCGAGCGGCCGGTGGGGAGATACAGTTACCCTTGCAGCTACAGGGGGCAAAGGCATGAGTCTGGAAACCCAAATTGAGCAAGCCGCGCGTCTCATCGTGGAAGCAGAGTGCGTTGTGAGCCTCACTGGGGCCGGCCATAGCACGCCCTCTGGCATTCCCGATTTCCGCAGTCCGGAGTCTGGCCTGTGGGCCAAGTACGATCCGATGACGGTGGCTTCTATCATTAGCTTTCGCCAGCACCCGGAGAAATTCTTCGAGTGGGTGCGCCCCATGATCGAGACGTTGCTGACGGCAAAGCCCAACCCTGCCCACAAGGCCCTGGCCGACCTGGAGACGATGGGGCGCATGAAGGCCGTCATCACGCAGAACATAGATGGGCTGCATCAGCAGGCTGGCTCACAGCGCGTGTTAGAGCTACACGGGCACATGCGTGAGGCCACTTGTATCCGTTGTTACCAGCTTGTGTCCACCGGCGAGTTCCTGCTCGATTTCATAGATAAGGGCCAGGTACCGCGCTGCTCGTCCTGCGGGGGCATCCTGAAGCCGAATGTGATTCTGTTCGGTGAGCAGTTACCTATCGGTGTGCTCAGCGCTGCCTGGCAAGAGATCCGTGCCTGCGACCTGGTGCTGGTAGCCGGATCGTCGCTGGAGGTGGCCCCCGCCTGTGACCTGCCCATGATGGCCGTCTTGCGCGGCGCAAAGGGCATCATAATCAATTACGAACCGACCGGCTTGGATCCCATGGCCCACGTCGTGATCCACAAAGACGTAGCCGTGGTGCTGCCGCGAATCGCGGCCCTGTGTCGCCGGTATCTTGCCCAACCGCTCGATGAGCCCTTTCGCAGCGCTGAGGAAAAGTGAGCGTTTGCGGGGGAGACAAGAAACCGGGTTTTTTGGAAAGACCTCCCCGGCAACGGAAAAGCA
>CAYNKW010000269.1:0-5845 GCA_964397845.1 uncultured Anaerolineae bacterium | reverse complement strand
TGGACTACAACGAGTTCGACCTGGACCGCCAGTGGTTCCCCTTTCGCTGGGCCTTCCGGCACTTTGAATGTGAGCTGGCCAGCGAGTTTCTGTCCCTGGATCTGAAGGGGATGCTGGCCCGCCATGGATTCGGCAGCTTTGTGGCTTATCCATTCCTGCGGGGCTACGTGCGGCTGCTGGGGGCGGCAAAGTTGGAGGGAGGAGGTGAGAGATGAGCAGCGAGCGGATCAAGGGGCTGGAAAAGCAGATAGCTGAGCTGAAGCGTCGATGGCCTGCTCATTCAGTGCCGCCAACGATGCTTCAGCAGTTGGATGAACTGGAAGAGGAGTTGGAGAAGGCGAGAAAGAAGGCAAGGGAAGGCAAGGATGAGAAGGTTTAGAAAGCCGGTGGCCGTACTGGACTACAGCAAGTGCCACCCTGAGAAATGCGACAAGGGTGCCTGCGCCGCCGTGGAAGCGTGCCCAAACAAAGTCATAAAGCAGGAAACCCTCTACGAGTTTCCAGAGATCGTTCAGAATATGTGTATTGGCTGTGGCGACTGCTCTCAGGTTTGTCCCCTGGAGGCAATCCGCATGATGCGGTAAATTCTCCTTTGAGGGCAAATGACGCTTTATCTTGGATGAAATAAGCAGGAGGAAAGATGCGGAAGGTTATCATCATTGGAAGCGGGCCGGCAGGCCTCACAGCGGGGATCTATGCCGGCCGGGCTCAACTGGAGCCGCTTTTGATCGCCGGCAATCTTTTGGGTGGGCAGCCCACCCTGACCCATGTTGTGGAGAACTATCCAGGCTTCCCTGAACCTCTCCCCGGGCAGGAATTGGTTCAGCTCATGCAACGCCAGGCGGAACGCTTTGGCGCCCGCATCCTGCAGGATGAGGTCGTGGGAGTTGATCTGTCCAACCGCTCCCTTGAGGTGCAAACTTGGGGGGAATCCTATCAGGCCCAGGCCCTGATCATCGCCACCGGCGTGAGCCCTCGAAAGCTGGGGGTTCCGGGCGAGGAAGAGTTCGCCGGGCAGGGCGTTTCCTACTGCGCTGTCTGCGATGGTTTCTTCTACCAGGATATGCAAGTGGCGGTGGTGGGAGGTGGCGATTCGGCGGTCAAGGAGGCGATCTTTCTTACCCGCTTCGCCGAGCGGGTGACTGTGATCCATCGTCGTGACCGCCTGCGGGCCACCCAGGTCCTGCAGAAGCGGGCTTTCGCCAACGAGCGGATCGATTTCCTCTGGGATTCGGTGGTGCGGGAGATCGTGGGCCAGCAGGCCGTGACGGGAGTGCGGGTGGAAAACGTGAAGAACGGCGAGTTCTCACTGGTGCCTGTGGACGGGGTCTTTATCTACGTCGGCTCCACCCCTAACACCAAATTCCTCAAGGGGGAGTTGGAATTGGATGAGCGAGGCTACATCGTGGTAGATGAGCGGGGCCACACCGGTCGGCGAGGGGTGTTTGCTGCCGGCGATGTGCGAAAGGGAGTGCTGAAGCAGGTGGCGACGGCGGTGGGATCGGGGGCGGTAGCGGCTATGGAGGCGGAGGAGTACATAGCAGAGCTGGAGGGACGGAGCTATCCCTCTCGGAATGGGTGAAGCAGCCCTTGGCAAGAGATAGAGAGGAATCATGTGGCGCAGTCAAGAAGGGAGGTGATTAAGCAAAGTGTCTCGAAGAAGAAGGAGGGGTAAGCAGCCCCGGGTGACTGTCTTCACCTCGCCCACATGTGGATACTGCGGTGCCCTTGAGCAATACCTCCGGCGAAATGGGATCAGCTTTAAGGAGGTTGATATCTCCCGTGACAAACAGGCAGCTCGTTACATAGTTCGCCGCAGTGGGCAGAGAGGGGTGCCTGTCGTGGATATCGGAGGCAAGATCGTGGTTGGATTTAACCGCCCCAAGATCAACAAACTACTGGGAATTCAGTGACTTGAGAGGAGGAAACAGATATGACTGTCGAACCTATAGGGGAGCGTGTCTTGGTCAAGGTGCTGGAGGAGGAAACTATGACACCCTCGGGCATTGTCTTGCCGGAGACGGCCAAGGAGAAGCCGCAGCAGGGGATCGTCGTCGCTGTCGGTGAGAGCTCGTATGAGGAAGAGTCTATCCCCGTGGAGGTTGGCGACAAGGTGATGTTCGCCAAGTTCTCCGGCACCGAGATCAAGCTGGAGGGGAAGGATCACCTGATCCTGGAAATCACCGACATCCTGGCCAGAATCAAGGACTGAACTACTCGATAGCGGCCCGGCCGTGGGCTTGTGCTGGCGGCTGGGTCGCTACGGCTGCCCATCGCTCTGCCCCCCATCGTGGGGCTAGATGTGCAAAGCGCCCAGGTCATCGTTGGAGGAGGAGATGGAGAAGGCAAGAGAGGAAACAAGGGACGGTAAGGAGGTAAGTCAGCATGACAGTTGATGCATGGAAGCAGCAACTCGAGAAAGAGCGTAGAGAGAAGGATATGTTCTTCGCGGGGCATTGGCAATCGCCGATACCTCCCAAAGAGCGCGCTGAGTTTAGGGGACTCGACTATTATCCTCCCGACCCGGACTTGAGGTTCGAGATTGAGCTTCAGGAGCATGAGGACAAGGAAACGATAAGGATGTCCTATACGAAGGGCGAGGAGCAGGACTTTATCCGATGGGGCGAGTTCCGATTCAAGATCGGCAGCGAGGAGTGTGTGCTTCAGGCTTACAGGAGCGACGCTGAGGAGGAGCAACTGTTCATTCCTTTCAGGGATGCGACGTCCGGTCAAGAAACGTACGGCGCAGGGCTGTATCTCGACCTCAACGCTGCGAGGAATCGCACCGCCGATGGGAAATGGCTTCTTGACTTCAACAGGGCGTACAATCCCTGGTGTGTGTATAGCGAGAACTACACATGCCCCTTCGTCCTTCAGGAGAATTGGCTTGCAGTGCCGGTACGTGCTGGTGAGAAGAATTACCCGAAAACGTAGCAAGTTCACGGTTGTATGGGAATGACATGCATATCGTTGAGGGGAGAGTTAGATTCCGTTTCGCAAGGCTCGCTGGGAGGATAAAGTGAACATAGTCGGTAGAGTAGCTGGGAGGATCAGAGATTTCATCTACAGGCAGAAACACAATTATCGGGTGGGCGCGGCGCGCTTCTCCGTGAACAAGTTTCTAATCGGCCTCACCAGTCAATACAGTGCGATATATACTGTGGGATTGGGGGCCGATGCTGTGCAACTGGGGTCTCTCAGCAGCGTGGGCGGCGCGATCAGTGCCCTCATTTCTGCACCCGTAGGATGGCTGATGGATCGCCAGGGCATCAAACGATTTTTCCTGCTGTCCGTCGTCTTGACAGCAGGAGGGAGCTTGCTCTATGCGCTGGCATATGATTGGCGATTCCTCGTTGCGGCGGCTATCCTTGCTTCCATCGCCGTAAGCCTGAGTAACACGGGGTGCAGGGTGATCTGCGCTGATTCGGTACAGAGCACAGATCGAGTGACTGCGCAGAACGTTTGTAGCACCCTGGCTGCGATAGCCGGCATTATCTCGCCCCTTATCAGCGCCTATCTGGTGACAGTTTTTGGAGGCATGACGGTTGAAGGCATTCGGCCCTTGTATTATCTCCAGTTCGCGGGATATGGCCTTATTTTTCTTCTTGTGGTTGCCCAACTGCGCGAACCTCAACGGGAACAACTCGCTGACGCGGAGACCGGGTTCGGCTTTATCGCTGATTTCCGCCACCTTTTCGAGGGAAGGGAGAATCTTCGGAGATGGATTGCTATTTCCGCTCTTACCTCATTGCCCATGGCCCTGTTTTGACCGTTTATTCAGCTATACGCCCACGAGATCAAGGGAGCGGATCAATACCTTTTGGGCGTAATGGCGGCCGCTACAGTTGTAGCGCAACTCGTTTTCGGCATTCCTGTGGGCCGACTGGCGGATAAAATTGGGCGAAAGCGCATCATCTACTTGCTCACACCGCTGTGGTATGCTTCTAACCTTTTTCTTGCTTTTTCTCCCAGCCCGATCGCGCTGGTGTTATCGGCGGCTCTTCTGGCTTTTTATTCTATCTCGTCTGGTGCTACAAGCGCCATGACCCTGGAACTTCTTCCGCTTGAGCAGCAAGGGAAGTGGGGAGGACTGCTCGGCCTCTTTACGGGATTGGTCACGATTCCTGCCCCCATCATTGGGGGGCTTATATGGAGGGAGATTGGCCCTATATACGTCTTTATCGTTCCCATAGTTTTCGATCTCTTTTTTAGAGTCCCTCTGTTGGCCACAGTACCAGAGACGCTGGGAACGGAACATCTTTATCATAAAGAGTCCTTGGGCCTTAGGCCCAAGGACTAAGGGCCAAATAGAGGTATACGAGGAGAGGAGAAAACAAAATGGGCGAGCGATTAGTAGTAATCGGTGGGTGTGCGGCGGGGATGAGCGCGGCGTCTAAAGCGCGGCGCACGGATCCCGACCTGGATATCGTGGTTTACGAAAAGACGGGCTTTGTGGCCTATGGCGAGTGTGGTCTTCCGTATTACGTCTCGGGTGTGGTAAAAGATCACAATGACCTGGTAGTGCGCACGCCTGAGCAGTTTGCCAAGCGTGGGATCGAAACGCACCTGCACCACCAGGTCACCGGGATGGACGCGGAGAATCGCCGCGTGCGGGTGACCGACCTGGAGAGCGGCGAGACTCGGGAGGAGGCTTACGACAAACTGGTCATCGCCACCGGTGGACGACAGGCTACGCCAGCGGGCGCGCCCGGCTTTTCCCCCGGCGACCTGAGCGGCGTGTTCGTCGTGCGCGCCCTGGAGGACGGCATCGCCATCCGCGAGTTCATCCGGCGCGAGAGGCCACGGCGCGCGGTGATCGTCGGCGCGGGCTACATCGGCCTGGAGATGGCGGAAAGCTTCCGCGTGTTGGGACTGGAGACCACCGTCATCGGGCGGCCGCCGCAGGTGCTCAAACGTTTCGACCCCGACATGGCCCGGTTCATGCAAGACAGGTTGGAGGACGAGGGCGTGCGGCTGTCGTTGGGCGACGAGGTAAAGGCGCTGGAGGGGGATTCGCAGGGCCAGGTGCGCCAGGTCGCCTCCTCAACCGGTACGTTCGAGGCCGACCTGGTGTTGTTGGCGCTGGGCGTGCTGCCAAACGTGGCCTTGGCGGAGGCGGCGGGCGTGGCCCTGGGCGAGACGGGAGCCATTGCCACCGATTCACGGACGTGCACCAACCTGCCCGATGTCTTTGCCGCTGGTGACTGCGCCGAGGCGTACCATCGTGTCACCGGCCGGGGTGCATACGTTCCCCTGGGTACTACGGCCAACAAGCAAGGGCGCGTGACGGGTACGAACGCAGGCGGCGGAGACGCTGTCTTCGAAGGCATTGTAGGCACGACCATCACCAAAGCGTTCGACATGTACGCTGCGCTGACCGGCCTTGCGGAGAAAGAGGCGCGGGCGCTGGGTTACAACGTCGAATCCACGACGATCAAGGCGCTCAGTCGCGCGCATTACTATCCTGGCGGCGCACCGGTGCACGTCAAATTGACCGTGGAAGAGGGGAGCGGGCGATTGCTGGGCGGACAGATCATCGGCGACGAGGGCGCTGGCCTGCGCATCAATGTGCTGGCCGGGGCTTTACACAGTGAAATGACCGTCGAAAAGCTATCGCAGCTCGACCTGGCTTATATGCCCTCGATGGCGCCGGTGTGGGATCCGCTGCTCATTGCTGCCAATGTGGCGCTAAAAGGCTAGCACTCTTGGACCTGGGATTGGGCACCGATTGAGAGACTTTCCGTGACAAACGTGGTTGACAAAACGATCAGAAGAGTGACAGGTTTCATCTGGGGAAGTGGAGCGGCTTGCTTGGCCTTTTTCGGGGATTGGTCACCATCCCTGC
>CAYNKW010000268.1:0-5854 GCA_964397845.1 uncultured Anaerolineae bacterium | reverse complement strand
CCCCAGTATAACACGTCTTTCACTTTTTGGCTACTGTGTTACCTCAAAATAAACTTAAAAAGACTGGTGCTCTGTCCGGGCGATGATCTCGTCCTGCAACGCTTGGCCGATATCGCAAAAATAGTCGCTATAGCCCGCCACGCGCACGATAAGGTCCCGGTACTGATCAGGATTCTCTTGCGCGGCGCGCAGCGTGGCGGCGTCCACAACGTTGAACTGGACGTGGTGACCATCCAGCTTGAAATAGGTTCGCACCAGGTGGGCCAATTTGTCCAGGCCGTCGTCGTCCTTGAGCAACTGGGGCGTGAATTTCTGATTGAGCAACGTGCCGCCGGTGCGGACGTGATCCATCTTGGCTACCGATTTGATGACCGCCGTCGGGCCACGCCGGTCCGCTCCCTGCACGGGCGAAATGCCTTCAGAGAGCGGCTCCCCGGCCCTTCGTCCATCGGGCGTGGCTGCGATCACCGATCCAAAGTACACGTGAACCGTGGTCGGCAGCAGATTGATGTGGTAGGTTCCCCCCTTGGTGTTCTTCCGGCCGTCTATGGCATTGAAATAGGCCTCAAACAGGGCTACCATCACCTCGTCAGCATAATCGGCGTCGTTGCCGTACCTCGGCGTTCTGTTCAACAGCATCTGGCGCACCCTCTCGTGGCCCACGAAATTGTCTCGCAGGGCGGCCAGCAGTGCTTCCATCGTCAAGGTCTTCTCGTCAAAGACGTGGTGCTTCACGGCAGTCATGGCATCGGTGAGCGTGCCCAGGCCCACCCCCTGGATGTAGGTCGTGTTGTAGCGGGCGCCGCCGTCGTGATAGTCCTTGCCCCTGACAATGCAATCGTCAATTATCAGCGATAGAAACGGCGCAGGGATATAGTTGGCGTACAGCCGTTCAATGACATTGTTCCCCCGCACCTTGATGTCCACAAAATGGTTCAACTGTCCTTCGTAAGCCTCAAGCAACGCCTCAAAGGTCTCAAATTGCGCAGCGTCTCCCGTCTCCAGCCCAATTCTCTGGCCTGTCTGAGGATCAACACCGTTGTTCAGGGTGATCTCGAACACCTTGGGCATGTTAAAATAGCCTGACAGGTTGTAATTTTCCTTTCCAAACGCGCCGACTTCTACACAACCACTGGAGCCGCCGTTTCGAGCGTCGGCAACCGACTTGCCCTGTAGAACCAGCTCTTGGACGACAAGATCGGCGTTGAATACCGAGGGCTGGCCAAAGCCCGTGCGAATGATTTTGGCCGCCCGTTTCAAAAATCTATCGGGGCTCTTTTTGCTGACTTGAACGGAAGAGCTGGGCTGCAACAGCCGCATCTCCTCGATCACGTCCAGAATCAGGTAAGTGACCTCATTGACCGCGTCAGAACCGTCCTCTTTGACGCCGCCAGTGTTGATCTGGGCAAAGTCCGTGTACGTACTACTCTCTGCCGCAGTGACTCCAACCTTGGGCGGGGCGGGCTGGTTGTTGAATTTGATCCAGAAACACTGCAGCAGCTCTTCGGCCTGCTCACGGGTGAGCGACCCATCTTCCATGCCCTTCTCGTAAAAGGGGTACAGATGCTGATCCAACCGGCCAGGGTTAAAGGCATCCCAGGGGTTTAGTTCTATGGTCACGCCGAGATGGACGAACCAGTAGTACTGCAACGCCTCCCAGAAATCCCGAGGGACGTGCGCCGGGACGTAAGAACAGACCTCAGCGATGCGTTCCAGTTCCTTCTTTCTCTGTGCATCCGTCTCCTGCCCCGCCAACTCTTGAGCTTTTTCCGCGTGGCGTTCCGCAAAGCGGATCAAAGCGCCGGCGCAGATGCGCATTGCCTTGAGTTGCTCTTGTTTGGCATACGCCTGGGGATCGTTCAAGTAATCCAGGTTTTGCAAGCTTTGCTGAATGTCTCGCTTGAAATCGAAGAATCCCTTGCGATAAATTTTGTCATCCAGGACGGTGTGACCAGGAGAGCGTTGCTCCATTAACTCGGTAAAGACACCGGCCTCATACGCGGCCTTCCATTCCTCCGTCATTTCCTGAAAGATGAGTTCGCGCATGGACTTTCCCCGCCAGAAGGGTATAATCGTATCCTCGTAAACCTGCCGCGCCTGTTCGCCGACGGCAAAGGATATCTTGTCCCGCGAATTGAGAATATCCAGGTCTTCCAGACTATGGCAGCACAACTCTGGGTAAGTGGGCGTAACCTTGGGGGCCGGGCCTTTTTCGCCGACGATCAGCTCGCCGTCGTTGATGCAGATCGTCTTGTGCTCCATCAAATACTGAAAGGCCAGGGCGCGGCGCACAGGTGCGGACACTGGCCCCACGTCCTGCCGGTGAAATTCGGTCAGCAGTTCTGCTCTCTCGGTCGAGATGGCCGGCCTGGCAGCTAAGCTTTGCTGCCTTAGGCGGGCGACTCTTTCACTCGTGGACACGGTATCAACCTCCTATCTTCACTTGTAAGCCAAATCCTCGCAGAATTTGCGCCACCTCGGCCATTCTCTCATCTGAGGGGGAGCAGATTTCGGGCAACACGTAAACCTTGTTCAACCGATTGTACTTTTCAGCGGCTGCATGGTGATAAGGCAAAATGTCCACCCGGTTCAGATGGGGTAAAGCAGCCGCAAACGCGCCTGTTTGCCGAATATTCTCATCGTCGTCGTTTATCCCCGGAATGATGGGTACACGAAGATCGATGTTGTGCCCCCGCTTTGAAAGTGCCCGCAAATCCCGCAAGATCGACTCGTTGGACACACCGGTGAATTTTAGATGCCTGGCCTCATCCATCAACTTGAGATCATACAAGAACAGATCCACATACTCCCGGATGCTATCGAAAGCTTCCCATGTCGCAAAACCGCAGGTGTCCACGGCGGTGTGAATCTCTTTTTCCTTGCAGGCCCGAAGAAGGGCGAGCAAAAAATCCTGCTGCATTAGCGGTTCTCCACCGGAAAAGGTCGCTCCACCATCGGATTCGTCGTAGAAAGCAATGTCCCGTTCGATCTCGGCCATCACCTGCGCCACCGTCATTTCTCGGCCCACGATCTCACGCGCCTCGGCATAACAGGCCTGGACACAAGCCCCGCAGAGTGTGCATTTCTCTCTATCGGTGGACACAACCTCACCGTCCATAGAGATCGCGCCCTGGACGCAGACTGACTGGCAGGCCCCACACCGGATGCACCGGCTTGCCCGGAACACCAGCTCTGGCTCTGGGGCCTGGCCCTCTGGGTTGTGACACCACCAGCAGTTGAGAGGACATCCCTTGAAAAAAACCGTGGTACGAATACCCGGCCCGTCGTGAATGGAGAACTTTTTTATGTCAAAAATCAGTCCCGTAACCGAAACTGTCGCCATTGACTTTACCGTAACCTCTAGCGCAGAATGAACCCATCACGCAGCGGGTCAGCCGGGTCAATCAAGAACTCGTGGCGGCCAGTAATGTAGGCCGTGCCTTCTACTTCTGGGATAATGGCAGCATAGGGGCCAAAGGTCGTGGTTTCAACGATGCGCCCGCTGAAGCGGCTGCCGATGATGCTCTCGATGACGATGGGCTGGTTGAGGCCGATCTCGCTCCGCGCATAGTGAATGGCCAGGCGACCGCCAACGCCCGTACCGGTCGGGCAGCGATCCACCTCACCTTCGGCAAAGACACAAACGTTGCGGCTATGTGCCCCTTCGCCCAGCGGCGGCCCGATAAAGATGGTGCCGTAGAGGAAACTCAAATCCTCTTCAAAGGGGTGGGTGATGGGCCGGCCGGCCATGACCGCCCGCTTGATGGCCATACCTTTTTCGATGAAAGGGCGAAAATCTTGCAGAGTACAGGTCAGGCCGGCCTCTTTAGCCTGCACGTAAGCGTAAAACGCTCCGCCAAAGGCGATGTCGTAGCGTACTTGACCCAGGCCCGGCACGACGACTGTTTCGTCCAGGGCCAAAACAAAGGAAGGCACGTTGTGAAAATAGACACTTTTCACCCGTCCTTCAGCCACCCTGGCGTGAGCAGTGACCAGCCCCGCCGGGGTGTCAATTTTGACAACCGTTTCGGGAGTGGTCATGGGCAGCATGCCGGTCTCCAGCGCTACCTTGGCGATGCCGATGATGCCGTGACCGCACATAGTGCTGTAGCCTTCGTTGTGCATAAAGAGGACACCGATGTCCGCCTCTGGGCTGACGGGTGGAGTGACAATGCAGCCATACATATCGGCGTGGCCGCGTGGCTCCCACATCAGCGCCGTCCGCAGGTGATCCAGGTTTTCCTTCGCATAGCGGCGACGGGCCAGGATGGTCTCGCCTGGCAGATCAGGATAGCCACCGGTGATGACCCGAAAGGGCTCACCCGCTGTGTGGGCATCAATGGCGGTGATTTTGAGCCAGGCCTCAGAAGGTGTCCAACTTTTCATTCTGCTCAACATGTCCCTCCACCCTCATCAATAGAGCATACATCTGATTGGAATCGTCGCCAGTTGGCCGCAAATTGCCCAGACCACCCCTCTTGACCTGACCGGCATTTGATGCTATGATACCACAGCGCGGCTCCGGCCGCAAGCAACTTGACGGTTACCTGTTGCTGGCCCTTCACCTGGCGCCCCTGGCCTCAGCGTATCTCCGCCGCGAGGCAATGCAAATGCCCGCCAGGATTAGCGCACCGCCAGTAGCCGTGGACCCAGCTCTCCCTTTTCTCATTGATGGGAGCAATTATACCAAGTTTTCGCGCCTTGGCAAAGAATGAAAAAGGAGAACTTTTATGAGAGCCATAACGTGCTTCAACTGCCGCCACCAATTCAACGTGGACGAAACCGCCATCGCCGACCAGTTGACAGAACTAAAAAAAGAGGGCGCCAAATACTATGCCATCGAGTGCCCCCACTGCCGCAAAGTCAACAAGGTCGCCCTGACGCGCCTCACCGGCAGGCGCCGCCGGCGCCCGCGCCGGCGGTAAACGCATCACTGACGGAGAAAAGCCATGACCTACACCCTGACCATCGTCTCCCACACCCACTGGGACCGGGAATGGTACCAGCCCTTCCAGGAATACCGCATCCGCCTGGTGCAACTGACCGACCGCCTGCTGCATCTGCTGGCCCGTGACCCGGACTATCGCTACTTCACCTTCGACGGCCAGACGGCCGTGCTGGAGGATTACCTGGAAATCCGCCCGCAGCAAGAGGCGACTCTCCGGCACTACGTTCAGGAGGGTCGCCTGCTTATCGGTCCCTGGTACATCCTGCCCGACGAGTTCCTGGTCGGGCCGGAGGCGACCATCCGCAACCTGATGCTGGGCGACAAGGTGGCGCGGCGGTTCGGCGCCAAAATGCCCGTCGGCTACATCCCCGATCCTTTTGGCCACATCAGCCAGTTGCCGCAGATCCTGCGCGGCTTTGACCTGGACGCGGCCGTCTTTTGGCGCGGCGCCGGCCAGGCGCCCAACGAGTTTCACTGGGCCGCGCCCGACGGCAGCGAGGTACTGGTGCTCCACCTGCGCGACAGCTACAGCAACGCTGCCCATTTGCCAGACGACAAAGAGGGCTTTGCCGCCCGGCTGCAACAGATCGTCTCTTCGCTGGCCCCCCACGCGGCCACGCCGCACTTGCTGGCTATGAACGGCACCGACCACCAGGAGCCGATGCCGGCCCTGCCCCGCCTCATCGCCGCCGCCGACGCCCGCCTGCCCGACGTAGAGATCCGCCATGGCACGCTGCCCCAGTTCATCGCTGCCGTGCGCGCCGCTGAGCCGTCCCTGGAGCTGCGCCAGGGCGAGATGCGCTCGCCGGAGCGGGCGCACCTGCTGCCTGGCGTCTTTTCGGCCCGCATGTGGATCAAGCAGCGCAACGCCCGCTGCGAGACGCTGCTGGAAAAGTGGGCCGAGCC
>CAYNKW010000267.1:4191-5857 GCA_964397845.1 uncultured Anaerolineae bacterium | reverse complement strand
CCAGGCAGCAGAGCCCCCCTCTGAGCCTCCAGTCCCAACAGGTGTGCCGGGTTCAGCGTTGCCAGGCGGGCAGCCTGTCCCCAACTCAAACCGGCGAATTCCCGTGCGTTGACCACAGCCCGGTTCAGCGTGAGCACACTGCCCGCCAGCGTGCCGTCGGCCAGCCGGGCCTCGCCGCCCCGGACAAAGACCTTCTGGCCCAGCAAGCGATATTCACCGTCGCCCAGCCCGGCAGCCTCCATCGCATCCGTCACCAGCACCAGCCGCTCCGGCCCCAGGACGCGCACCAGCAGCCGCACCACGGCCGGGTGGACGTGGATGCCATCGTTGATGAGAAACGCCGTCGCCGCCCTCGAATCCAGCACCGCGCCGACGCCCCCCGGCTGCCGGTGGTGGAGGCCGGTCATGGCGTTAAAGACGTGCGTCACCAACGGAAAATCGGTCTGCAAGGCATTGCGGGCGGTCTCATAATCGGCGTTCGAGTGGCCCAGGCCGGGCAGCACACCCCGCTGGCGCAGCAGCCGCGCCACCTCCCGCGCGCCGGACAACTCCGGGGCCAGAGTCATCACCCGCAGGTGGCCCCGGGCCGCGTCCAGGTATGCCTCCACCGCCTCTACGGATGGCATTCGCAGCCAGTCGGCGCGGAAGGCCCCCTTACGTGCCGGGTTGAGATACGGGCCCTCCTGATGAATGCCCAGCGGCACGGCACCGGCCGGCTCCCTGTGCAGCGAATCAATGGCATCGGCGATGGCCCGCAGGTACCGCAGCAGCGTCTCGTGGCCGGCGGCCATGGGCGAGATGAGAAAGGCGGTCACGCCCCACTTCGGCAGCATCGCGGCGATGGCCCGCAGGTCGCTGGCGATGGTCGCCTCGCCGGCCAGGGCGACGCCGCCGCAGCCGTAGAAATGCAGGTCTATCAGGCCCGGCAGCACGACGCGCCCTTCGACGTCAATCACCTCCACGCCGGCCGGGCGCGGGAGGCGCTCCGACGGCCCCACCGCCGCAATCCGACCATTCTCGACGATCACGGTGCCGGGCCGGATCGCCTCCAGCGGCGTGTGCACCTCCCCGTTCACCAGGCAAATCCCGAACATTCCTCTTCTGTCTCCGATCCGCTCCTCAGCGCCCGGCGGTGAAAGTCGTCCATGTAAACGATGCCTCCGTTCACGCGGGCTTCTTCGGCAGCGAAGGCCATCAGGTGGCTTTCCAGCGACTCACGGGCAGTGGTCAGCGTAGGGCCGGGATCGTGCAGCGCCTTCACGAAGGCGGCCATCACGCCAGCGTCGCCACCACCGTGGCCGCCGGGTTCCGCCTGGAAGTCAATCCGCTCGACGCGGCCGGTCACGTGGTCGTGGATCTCGATGGCGCTGCCAGTACCGTAGCCGAGCTTGCCCCGCAGCGTGGCCCGTGTGCCGTCGTAGCGCATGGTGCGGCTCTCTTTGTGAGAATGGCCATGCATGAACAGCACCCCCGTCGCCCCGCTCTCGAATTCCACGTTGACCGTCTGGTGATCCACCACGTCGTTGTCGCAGCGGTAGACGCAGTGGCCATAGGGGCCGGCCTCCAGCGCGCGGCGGCGGGCTTCCAGGCTCAGGTCTTCGGAGATGACCGAAACTGGCCAGCCGGTGTAGTCGGTGAGATATAAGCGCGGCGCGTGGAAGGGACA
>CAYNKW010000267.1:0-4091 GCA_964397845.1 uncultured Anaerolineae bacterium | reverse complement strand
CAGCGCTGGCAACGTGGAGTCCAGGTGCATCCGGTCTAACGTGCAGTTTACCAGCGCCTGGGCAATCTGGCTTTTGGCATAGAGGTCTTTCCAGGTGCGGAACTGCCGCTCCGGTGGGATGTCGTGGGCCTCGGCGAAGCGCCTGCGCCGCTCGTCGTGCGGTTCGACGACGGCAGTGAAACGAATTTCGTCAGGGTGTTGCAGCGCGTAAGGGCCGTAGGCATAGTAGCCCCGGTTACC
Source organism: uncultured Anaerolineae bacterium (assembly GCA_964397845.1). Lineage (GTDB taxonomy): Bacteria > Chloroflexota > Anaerolineae > CAYNKW01 > CAYNKW01 > CAYNKW01. Next base: position 3,851 of record CAYNKW010000267.1, on the reverse strand, counting down.
CGCGCTGGCCATGACGGCTTCAATGGGCTGAGACATGGGAATACCTCTCAGACGGATGGTCAGGTGACTGCCAGGCGGCTAATCGGGCCCGGTCTGCCAAAGGGTACGGTAACCACCGGTGTCATAAGTAGACAGGTCGGCGTCCACTGGCTTTCCGGCCAGCAAAGCCTTACGCTGCTCCTCCAGCCAGGCAATAGCTGCTTTGTAGCGGGCACGCAGGTTGGCAAAGTAGCCCAGGGCGACGTGCATCTCACTGCGACGGGCGCGAGCCAACCACAATGTCTCGAACTCGGCACGCAGTGTCTCCAGTTCGACGTCCAGCGCCTTGAGAGCCAGGATGTGATCGTAGAGCCGCCCGGCGTTGTCTTTGACCGGCTCCGGCTGCGCTGCTATCTCGCGCAGACCGGCACGGATGGCTTGAGCCAGCGCCGTCTTGCGGGCGGCGTAGGCGGTGAGGCGGGCAGCAGAGGCCATCTCGCACAGCGTCTGTTCGCGGGGGTGGCCGAGGGCCAGGGCATCGCAGGTCACAGCGGCGGACTCGGCCAGGGCCTGCATCTCGGTCAGCGTTTCAGCAGGCAGTGCGTCCTCGCCTTCCACCGTATCTCCCGCCAGCGGCTCGTCGAACAAGGCAAGGACAGTGTGGGAGCGGTTGGAGCGGTAGACGTTGGGCAGGTCGTTGGTGCGGGCCAGTTGGTGGAGCGCCTCCATGATCGTTTCGTGATCCAGGCCAAAGAAGAGCGGGCCAAAGGCAGCGTCAAAGTCTTTGTCGCTCGTGTCGCCGCCGGTCCAGCCCTGCGCCGCGCCAAAAACGTAGCCGTACCAGCTCAGGCCCAGGTGCTGGTAGTGACCAAAGTCGCCCCAGTCGGTGTTGAGCATCCCCTCGGCACCGGCGGCCACGCCGTCGCGCACGAGGTTGCGGATGTTGACGTTGGCTCCGTAGAGGCGGGGAAAGATGCTGTTCCAGGAACCGACACCGGGACAGACCCAGAATCGCCGGCCGGCCAGGGCAAAGGTCTTGACGGCGGGGTACTCATCGGCGGGGTCGTAGTGCCAATCGAGCAGCGTGACGTCGTCGGGCACCTGGTCAATGAGTTCGGGATGGTAAAGCAGGACATCGCCCCAGATCTGAATGTGCCGTCCCCTTCGACCTGGCTCTCCTCGGCTACGCCCAGGACAAGCGTAGCGGGCGGCCAACTCGCGCAGGCGCAGGATGTGATTGAGGTAGACCTGTCCCACGCCAATCTCGCCGGCCAGGGCCTTGCTGGCCCCCTTGCCCAGATCCCAGGTCTCATCGCAGCCTACGTTAAAGGTCGTGGAGGTAAAGGCGGGCAGCATGTCGGCAAAGAGTTCGTCCAAGAGAGTGTAGGTCTCCTCAAAGGCGGGGCTCAACGTCCAGAGGAGATCCGTCTCCGCCAGATGCTGATAATCCGGGATGTTTAGCGTGTTGCGAGCATGGCCGAAGGATTGCAGATTGGGCATCAACTCGACGTGATGTTGGCGACAGAAGGCATCCAGTTCCATCACCTCCTCGCTGCTGAGGGAGCCGCAACCGGCGCCGATCCTGGGGTGGCGAGGGAACTGGAAGGTGTGCTCGGTGTAGAGCTGCAGCACGTTGAGCTTGTATTGGCCGAGTTCCTCGACCAGTTGCTTGAGCGTAGCCAGCGTGGGCACCTTGCGCCGCGAGACGTCGAGCATCAGGCCGCGATAAGGCAGCGCCGGCCAATCGCGGATGGCCAGCGTGGGCAGGTACCGGCCATGCGACTGCACCAGTTGGCGAAGCGTCTGGACGGCATAGAATAGACCGGCCGGCGCGCCGGCGTACAGGTCGATACGGCCCCGCCTGACGGTCAAAGCATAGGACTGCCCTTCGACGAGCCCTCCGTCCCACTCAGGACGAGCGCTGCCCTGCGGCGCGTTGACGGCGACAGGTTCCATGCCAAAGGCGGCTGCCTGCTCCGCCCCACAGACGAGCAGGATGGCATCCACCGTGCGCGGTGGCGCGTAGGCCTTGACGACCGGCGGCTTGAGGTAGGTCGCCTGGTATATCTCCTCCTGAAGCTGGCGGGCGGCGAAAAAGGTGTCGTCGCCGGCCTGGGCAGGAATGAGTATGAGGGTATCGGCATTGAAAGTGAACATGCCTTTGATCAACATCAGTTCTTTTGGTTGGGGCAGCAAACGCATCAGGTTCATAATGACCTCCTCTTCGCGGGTTGTCAAGTTGATAGAACGTGATAGTAAAGACTCACCGCTCGCGCTGAATGGCGGCCCAGTGCTCCGGCGACTCGCCGCCCAGCCGCCAGATGGCGATCCCGGCGATTTCAGGATGGCTCTGCCGCGCCCGGCGCACCTTGAGAGCAATGGCTTTTGCATCGGGAACGTAGACGGTGTGCTGCTCTTCGCCGGTGGCATACGAGAAGTAGAGCTCGCCAGAGGACGGGTCACGGTGCGTGGTGGGGTGGTGCTGCCGGATCAACTCGTCGGCGGTGGCCCAGACCAGCCCCTTTCCCTTCTGCTCTACCCAGTTGTAGCCATAGAAAGGGAGACCCATCCATATTTTGCCCGGCGGAACGGTTCGCTCAGCGTAGGTCAGTACGTCGTCCACCCAGTCCAGCGGCGAGATAGGGCCAGGAGGGCTGGTGCTCCAATGGTAATCGCCGATCATCACCTTGAACTCGTCCACTGCTGCGCCCAGCCGGGGCCAGTCCTGGGCGCGAGGCCCGTCCCACGTGCCCTGGTCGTCCGTCTTGGGGTGGACGGTGACGGAGAGCAACTTGCCTCGCGTGTGCAGTGCCTCAGCCAGGGCCTCGATAAACGCCGTAAAATCGTCGCGGGCCTCGGCGGGTAGGGCCTCATAGTCCACGTCCAGGCCGTCATAGTCCATGTGCTCCACCAGCGCCACGATGGCTCGAACGTGGGTCGCCCGGGTCTCCTCGCCGGCCAGCAGGGCGGCGACACGCGGGCCGTCAAAGTCGTTCATGATCGTGGGCAGTACTCGCAGATTGTGGACCCGCGCCAGGGCCAGCAGCGCCGCGTCCTCTGCACCGGGGAAGGCGGTCAGGCTGCCGTCGGACTGGACCTCGTACCAGAAAAAGTTGACTTCGTTCAGCCCGGCGGCGTGGGCCGTAAACGAGGCCCGGACGCGGGCCCGATCCCAGTAAGGCACCCAGGCCGACACCTGGAAGCGGCGCGGTGGTGGGGGCGAGGGCGGGCGAGCTGCTTGCCACTGCACCACAACCAGGGCCAGGATCATCGTCACCAACAAGGCAGCCACAGGCAGCCAGGGAGTGTAACCGTCGGCGCCTTTTTGCATCGCGTTTGTCCCTTGCTCCCAAACTTTTCAATACATGAAAACAGCCCCCGCAGGCGATTCGAGATCGGGGGCTGTGGCCTTGACGTAGCCGTCTGCTTACATGTGAGGCTTGATCTTGTCCATGAGGCGATCTTTGGGCATATAGCCCACAATACGTTCCACCAGCTCGCCATCCTTAAAGACCAGCAGCGTGGGGATGCTCATGATACCGTACCTGCCCGCCGTGGCGGGATTACTGTCCACGTCCAGCTTGGTAACTTTGAGTTGGCCGTCATACTCGGCGGCTATCTCTTCCAGAATAGGTGCAACATACAGGCAAGGCGCACACCACACAGCCCAAAGGTCCACGATGGTGGGGAGGTCGGACTGGATCACCTCCTGCTCGAAAGAATCGTCGGTCACGTGAAGGGGTGTTGACATGGGGGTCCTCCTCAAGTACTCTCCCTTTGAAGAGCTCATTATCGTAATCGTATTTTGATCATAACGGCCTGCACACGATTACATAGACAGGCCAAGTCTATCAAATCTTACAACAGTTCAA
>CAYNKW010000266.1:0-5857 GCA_964397845.1 uncultured Anaerolineae bacterium | reverse complement strand
AGACGTCATTCCTTCCGTCAAGCCAGACTTGCCGGCGACGGAAGACCTTTTGGGCTTTGCACCCTATGCGCAAACGCTGTTCGACATCATTCGCGACGAAAACACACAAACTCCCTTGACCGTCGGTATCTTTGGCTCCTGGGGCAGCGGCAAAACCAGCCTGATGACCATGATCAAGGAGCGGCTGGATGACCTGCGCCGCCAGGAGAAACGCCAGGCCCGGCAGGGAGAGATCGTCCGCTCGCACCTGACCGTCTGGTTCAACGCCTGGCTATACAGCAGCGAAAAGTCACTCGGACGTGCTTTGATCCTGCGGGTGCTGGCCGAGCTGCGCCGCGAGGTGGGCCGTGATCCCGAGGCCTGGCAGGCTCTGGACGAGATGGAGGCCAGCCTCCGCCGGGCAGGAGGGCTGGCCTCGCTGGGCGAGTTGGTCATCGGCGGCCAGGCCCTGGTCAGCGGCAGTGGAGAAGGGGCCGAGTTCCGGCTGCCCCTGGCAACTGGGCTGAGTCTCTTGAACGAGATCGCTGAGGCCAGGGCCGAGGCGGCCGATAAAGACGCCGGCCAGGCAGCCGCTTCGGTGCTCATGCGAACGGTGGAGCAGATGCGAACGGCTCTCGACCGCAAGCGCGTCGAGGCCCTGGAAGTCTTTCGCCGGGATTTCCAGCGCCTGGTGAGCAGGTACGTCAGCCCTGGTTTTCTGGTCGTCTTTGTGGACGACCTGGACCGCTGCCTGCCCGACAAGGCGGTCGAGGTATTGGAAGCGATCAAGCTCTTTTTCGATGCCGAGGGGTGCATCTTTGTCCTGGGCATAGATCGGGAGGTGATCGAGCGGGGCATCCGCCTCAAGTACAAGGACTATGAGCAACTGAAGGGGAAAGGCCCGCCGCCCATCAGTGGCGCCAAATACCTGGAAAAGATCGTCCAGATCCCCTTCCAGTTGCCGCCCATTGACCGCGCCGCTATGGAGGGCTACATCGGCAAAATGGCCCCCCGCTTGCTGGAGCTGGACTCCCGCTGCGACGATGTTTTCACCGTCGGCATGGCGCCGAACCCTCGCCGCGTCAAGCGCACGCTCAACATCTTTTTGCTCCTCTGGCGGCTCTCCCGTCACCTCGAGGACCTGAGAGATCGGATCAAACCGGTGCGCCTGGCCAAGATGGTGGTTATTCAACTCCATCGCCCGGACCTCTTTAACCGGTTGCCTGAGGCTCCTCACTTGCTCATTGACCTGGAGAGGCGGTTTCGCCAGGAGAAGGAACAACGCTCCCGCCAGGCCCGGCAGCGCGCCGGTGCCGGCCTGGAGGTTGGCGAAGGTGTGTCTGGCGAAGCGACCGATCACGAGGTGAGTGGCCCCCTGGCGGCCTTCCTTGGTGATCGGGGCCTGCGCGATCTGCTGACGCTTCACGACGAGAGCGAGCCCGATGCCAATTTTGCCAACGTGACGCCGCCCGAGGTGCTGGAATACGTCCACCTGAGCCGCAGCGCATCAGAGGCCTGGGCGATCAGGGAGGCCATTGGGATTGAGATTGAGATTGAGCCCCAGTTGGTGCGCATCCCGGCCGGGAAATTCCTCATGGGCATGCCCGAGGAAAAAGTGGACGATCTGGCCGCGTTGTTTGAAAGCGAAGGCGTGCGCGCCGGCCGGGAATGGTTGTTGGCCCAGACGCCCCAACACGAGGTAGATTTGCCCGCCTTCTACATCGGGCAATACCCGGTGACCAATGCCGAGTACGCGGCTTTTGTCAAAGCCTCCGGGGGGCAGGCGGCGCCGCGTCACTGGGAGAAGGGCCAGGTGCCGCCGGAACTGGCCAGCCATCCGGTGGTCAACGTCACCTGGCAGGACGCGGTGGCCTATTGCGATTGGTTGAGCCAGCAGACGGGGAAAGAGTATCGCCTGCCTGCGGAGGCCGAGTGGGAAAAAGCAGCCGGTTGGGACGTCCAAAAGGGCACGAAACGGCGCTATCCCTGGGGCGACGAGTGGGACGCCGGCCGGTGTAACAACAAAGAAAACGGCCCCGGCGACACCACCCCGGTGGGCCAGTACAGGCAGGCCGGGAGTGACAGCCCACACGGCCTGAGCGACATGGCCGGCAACGTATGGGAGTGGACGCTGAGCAAATGGGGGCGCGCCCGGAACAAACCGGCCTTTGGCTATCCCTATGACCGCCACGATGGTCGAGAAGCCGTGGAAGGCTCCGAGTTTCGGGTGTTGCGGGGCGGCTGCTTCTACGATGGGGCAGGGTGGTGTCTTACGTCGGCGCGCTATCCCAACGAGCCGTTGCTGGCCACCGACTACATTGGTTTTCGTGTAGTGAGGGTGGTCGAGAAGGGAACTACCGATGTCTCACCTTGAGCTGTTGATCGAAAAAGCAAAGGCTGGCCAGTTGGCCCTGCTGGTAGGGGGCGACCTGCCGGCGGCAGTCACTGGTTTGCCGTCGAGCAGGGGGCTGGCTCACGGCCTGGCGTCCAGGTTCAATCTGCCAATCGCCGATTCGCTGGCTGCGGTGGCACAAAGCCTAAAGACGCGCAACCAGCAGTGGAAATACGTCGGCTACCTGAAGCAGGCCCTGCCCGCCGGGGGCGAACCGGGGCCACTGCACGAGGCCGTCACCGCTCTGCCGGTGTCCTTTCTCGTGACGGCCGCTTACGACGATCGCCTGGCCCGCGCGCTGAAAGCCGCTGGCCGCACCGCCAACCTGCTGATCGAGGACAGCGATTTGCAGCGGCGGCAGTTCGATCGCCCCGATTTGATCAAACTCTGCGGCGACCCGAGTCGTCCTCACACGCTGATCGTCGCCGAGGACGAGTACGCCGATCTGCTTCTGGACGACGGCCGGCGTGACCTCTTTGACCGGCTGAGGGGATGGTTGTCGGAAAAGACGGTGCTGCTGGTGGGCTGCGATCCGGGAAAGACGGGCGACTTTGAGAACTGGCTCGACCGGGAGGTGCTGGAGCGGCTGGGCGCGTTCGGCGCGGGTGGCCACCTGGTTTGGCCCAACCCGGCGGCGGGCGACGTTGCCCGTTGGGCCGGCCGGGGTGTGACGGTTATAGACGCCGGGCCGGTCGCTTTTCTCGAATCGCTGGCCTCGGAGTTGGCCGGTGCGCAGGTTTCGCTGCCTGAGGACAGAGAGATGGCCGCGCTCAGGGGACTTCTCCGGATGTTGCGCGGCGCGCCTGCCGGGGCGCAGGTGGCCGCAGCAGCGGCAGAGGTGCCTCCCGACCAGCGCCTCAAGTCCATCCGCGTCACCTTGCGCTTACGACTTTTGGACGATAGAAAGCTGCGGGCCGCGCTCGACCTGGAGTACGATCCAGACATCGATCACTACGCCGGCGAGTTCAGGGATACCGGCATCACCCTGCAGCGGTTGAGAAACTGGGCTGCCGGAGCGGAGGAGGGCCGCCAGGCGTGGGAACTGCCCCAGGATGGCCCTGTCGAGCGGAGAGGCATCGAGTTCTTTGACGCTGTCCTGCCGCCCGGCTCCAATGAGCGGCAGATGTACGAGCGGGCGCTCTACCTCCGCCAGACCTTCGCCGACGCGCTGTACGTCGTCTTTGAGCCGGAGGACGATCGCGGGCGGCTGTCACCGATTCCCTGGGAGTTGCTTCACGACGGGCACGCAGAGATGGGGCGGGGCTTTTTGGGTCTCAAGTACCCCGTCTACCGGCGGCTGCACTCGGTTGCCAGCCCCGGTCAGGTAGCCGGCCGCATCCGGAAGGCGCTGGTCGTGGCCGCCGACCCCACCCAGTGGCTCACCGAGTTGGACGCCGAGGTGGACTGGCTCGTCGCGGCGCTGGAAGCCGCTGGCGTGGCCCAGGTGGACGTGCGCCGGCCCGCCGACGAGGACGTGAGCGACCCGGAGGCCATCAAGCGGCTGCTCCGCGACGGTGGCTACCACCTCTTTCACTTCACGGGGCACGGCCTGTTCAACGACGACGACCCTTCTGGCAGCAAGTTGGTGCTCGGCCGGGCCAGGGAGCGGGGCAAGGAACTCACCGCCGCCGCCCTGGCCGAGGTCGCCCGTGAGAGCGATCTCGTCCTCGTCTTTCTGAGCGCGTGCGAGGTGGGATTGACGGCCGGGCAGGCAGCCTCCCGGCCCTGGAAAGAGGCCGGCATCGTGGATGCCCTGACCCGCGCTGGAGTGCCGGCCACCGTCGGGATGTGGTGGATCGTCGGTGACCAGAACGGCCGCACGCTGGCTCAGACGTTTTACAGCGAGTTGCTGGGTGGCAAGTCAACCGAGCGCGCGCTGATGATCGCCCGCCAGGCGGTGGAAAACGAGCCGGATTGGGCCAATCCCATTCTCACCAAGCGCCACGGCGTCCTGTAGGTCGAGATGGCATCTCGACCTGCTGGGTTAACCTTCCAACACGCTGGTGCTGACGGCGTTTTCAATCACCTCCACGTTGCCCAGCAACGGCGCGTGCTTGGCCACGCCCAGCGCCCTGCCGCCCTGGCCGATAAAATGGCTGCCGCAGCGGGGACAGACACCGTACTCGCGCCCCTTTCTGATCTTATCGGCCGTGGCGAGTTGTCCCTGGCCCCGGTGTGGGCAGGCATGGCCGCTCCATTCGTTCACAATGTCGCACAGGCCGTTGGCCAGCGGGTCGAAGGCCGGCGGCTTGACCTTGGGCACCGATTTGGCCAGGGCGGCCACCTTGAGGCTGTCCAGCAGCGAGGCAATGCGCGCCCGCAGCGGCTCGCCGTCGGCCACTTTTGCCCAGAACTCTTGCCAGTGGGTGTCGCTGCCGACGTATTTGAGGCTGGGGTCATTGGGGTCCAGCAGCAGGTCGAACCGCTCGACGTCGGGCACCTCCTCGCGCTTGTGCCAGGGCAGGAGAAAGCCCTCGATGCCGTCGCGCACCCGTTCGGCCTCGGCGCGCCAATCGGTGCGACGGTCCGGAGGCACAAAGGTCATCAACTGACCGGCCGAGAAGCCCAGGTGCACCCAGTAGAACCAGAGGCGCACCACCAGGTGATAGTCGTCCAGGAAGCAAAAGAGTTCTGCCGTGCAGAGCCGGTAATCGTGCAGCGGCAGCGCCAGGTCGCCGGTGAACTCGGCCACGGGCGCGTCGCCCAGCGAGACGTCTATCCGGCCGCTATCACGGCCGTTATCCTGCCGGCGGTAGGTGATTTTGAGGTCTTGCAGGAATTTCGCCGTCGCCGCGTCCAGCGGCACGTATTCCACCTGGCGCACCGGCCACCAGCGGGAGACATAGAGCGGCAGTTGGGCGGGACCATTGCCCCTGCCCCGCAGCGTGATCGTGCTCACGCCGGCGTCCAGGTCCCAGTCCCAGTGTGCGCGCACCGGGTTGGTCGCCGCAGTCGGAACGGTCAACCGGACGGTCGTCTCGCCGTATACCTGGCCGTCCTCGCTCGTGGCTTGCACGGTGAGTCTCTTTTCTGTCGGCTTGTGCGCAAAGGGCTCTTGGGGCCGGTGGATGAGGTGCAGATAGACATAGTAGAACCGGTCGTCGTCCAGTGGCAAGGGAACCTTGTCAATCTTGAAGCGGTCCTTGGTCTTGACGCAAAAGCCGCGCTCGTCGCCCGCGCCCCAGGCGACCCATAGATCTGGATCGCCCTCGGCCGTGCCATAGACGCGCCACAGCGCCGGGTCGTCCGCTTTGGCGTCGGGCCGGGCGTAGCCCTTGGGTTGGATCCAGACGGCGCCCAGGGCCGGTTTGGTCGCCTGGTTGCGCTGAATCCTCAGCTTGAGGATCTTGACGCCAAAGGGCTGATAGTCCACGCTCTCGGCCGCGATGGGTGTCTGCCGTTCGATGACCTTGATTTCGACGTCGTCTCGGGCCATGCTTGAGCCTCCTGTCTGGGGAGATGAATGGCGAATTGCGAACTCGGAAT
>CAYNKW010000265.1:0-5858 GCA_964397845.1 uncultured Anaerolineae bacterium | reverse complement strand
GCGGTGGCCGGGAGCTTTTTTGTTGGAGGTGTGTGGATGGGGTAAATGTGACTCATATTTCTTGACAAAGGAGGGCGGGTTTGATATAGTCCCTTCCAGGGGGTGGGCTCTAGACCAGGTTGGCAGGCCGGTCTGAGGCGTTGCGGCAGGGCCAACCGTGTCTTGATGTGCCGGTGTTCTGATATCCATCCCTGGGACAGGATGCCAGCGTTTTGTGTTGAGAGTGAGGCAGAAATGCTCACCTACTTCAAGGGTCGCTATGGGAGATATGGGCCGCCGGATGGCCAAGGCTACACCGAAAATGAGTACTTTGCCCACCGCCTGGACGCCGAACACATCCTCCTGACCACCCGCCACCGTGCCTGGGTCATTCTCGACCCTCAGGAATATGAGCTTTTCCTGCGCCGCTGCCTGGCGGAAAAGCCAGAACTGTACGCCCTGTTGGAGGACCTGGGCCTCATCCTGACGCTGCGCAATGCCAAAGATACCGCAACACTACATTGCCATCGTTATGCCTTCCTCCACCACCCTCCCTCCTTGTTCATCATGAGTAGGGGGTCAATTTCAAGTCACTGGCCACCTCCAGGGGGCTCTGCAACAGGTTCTTGGGCCAGGTGTCCGTCAGCACAGCAATCAACGCTGGTTCCAACTGCGACAGGGACAACCGAGTCAGCGCGCCGCGTACCGTGTTGGAATGGGGTGTCTCCTTCAATGCGCGACAGGCCTGTTCCACCGTCGTCTGATGTGCAGCAGCATAAAGCGGAACACCCCACAGGTCTTCCTCTCCATACCGAGCTCGCTCAGGACGAGACGGGTCAATGCCTTCCGTCAGCCGCCCTATAGCCTCATCCAGAATCTCCTGCTGGGTGAGCACTTCTATGTGCGACTTGCCAGAGGGGTCAAAACGTGCTACACTTCTCTTAAGGCGTGGGTTGCGAGCCGTACCATTCCTCCTTTCGATTCTGCTCTTGGAGGTAATTATGGCTCCCCCGCCCTCTTTTGTAAAGCTACATAGGTCTCATTGTGATCTACTGAATCTGGGAAGGAGGGCTTTTCCTCCTCCCCAGATTTCCAGAAGCAAACTCGTTGTCCCCGGCGATCTTTGAGAGGAGTGTGCTCCTTGCAAAACGAAAAGTGTTGGTACATCTTGCTGTTGATCTTGTTCGTCGCGGCCCCACTGCTGGGCTCCTGTGACGACGAACCTCCGACCCCGGGCGAAACCCTGACCTTCGCCTGTCCCGACACCGAGAAGCCCCACTACGAAAAGTTGGTCCAGGCCTTCGAGGAGGCCAACCCCGACCTGCACGTCCAGTTGGTCTCCCTCGACGAGGTTCTCGGCCCACCGCAGGACGGCCAATACGCGGGAGACAGCGCGCGGCGTCTGGCCGCCGCCGCCGACACGCTGGCCATCTCGCCCGATCTGGACATGGTCCAACGGGGCCTGTTGCGCGACCTGACGCCTTTCATTGAGTCCGACCGCCGTTTCGACGCCGAGGACTTTTACACCCTGGAAGAGGTGCAATGGGACGACGGCACCTGGGGGCTGCCAGTCGCCGTCTGGTCCTTTCACCTGGTTCTCTACGACAAGGGGGTCTTTGACGCCGCTGGAGTGCCATATCCGGAGCCGGGCTGGACGTGGGACGACTTTTTGAGCAAGGCCAAGGCGCTGACCGAACGGCAAGGCGAGGAGGTGCTGCGCTGGGGATTCGTGGAGCGGGTCTGGGATCCGACGCCTTTTGTGCATGGGCGAGTAGGGATGCTGGTGGACCGTGCCACTGACGCGCCGATCCCCAGCCTGGATCGATCCGCCGTGGCTGAAGCGGTGCGCTGGTACACCGACCTGATCCTCGTCCACGGGGTGATGCCCCCACCCAATCCGATCAGCAGAAAAGAGGGAGGGATTTCTGGATCTGAGGCTGCCCGATTGGTGGAGGCCGGTCGGGCGGCGATGTGGAGTGAAACGACCCTGCGCTGGGAGCATTGGAATAGAGGACGGAAGTTGGGTATGGTTCCTTTCCCGGTGGACGACGCATCCTCGACCACGACGCCGGTGAGGCTCAGTACAGTAGTCATGAGTGCCGGCACGATCCGCCCCGAAGCGAGTTGGCGCTGGCTAAGGTTCTTAAGCCGTCAGCCGCCGGCGGAAGAGCGGCTGCCAGCACGCCGCTCAGTGGCAGAGAGCAGTGGCTACTGGGAAGGGTTGGATGCAGAGCAGACAGCCGCCTACCGCTACGCGCTGGATCACGCCCTGTCGCCGACAGAGAGTTCGCTGTCGCTGGGATTTGACCTGTATGACCTGCAAGTTGCCCTGCAATCGATCCTGTATGAGGAGAGGGAGGCGGAAGAAGTCCTGGCCGAGATGCTGGGTCAGGCCGAGGCTGGCCGGAGAGCGGTCGAGAAAGAGCCCGAGCCGATCGTGGTGGCCACGGCCAGGCCGGAAGAACCGGCGGAGAAAGAGGGGGAGAGAATCGTGTTCGTCCCGCGCGCCTACACCGCCGAGGCTGACGTATACAAGAACCTGGCTGAGGTGTTCCACCGTGCCCACCCGGACATCGTCGTGGAGATCTTGCCTGACGTCGCCGGTGGCGTGAGTATGCCCGGGCGCGAGCGCCTGCCCCTGCTGGCCAGCGAAGCCGATTGTTTTGTCATCATCTGGCAAACGTGGTATCCTGAGGATCGAGCTCATTTCTTGCCCCTGGACCCGCTGGTGGAAGCCGATGCGAGCTTTTCCCTGGAGGACTTTTATGCGCCGGCCGTGGACGCGGTTCGTCTCGACAGACAGCTCCTGGCCCTGCCCAAGGCGATTCACCCGCGGATGATGTTCTACAACAAGCGAATCTTCGACGCCGCCGACCTGGAGTATCCATCGCCCGGATGGGACCTCGACGACTTTGTGACGCTGGCCGTGGCCCTCACAGACGACGAAGGTGCAAACGAGCGGTACGGCTATCTGCCCCCTCCTAACGATTCAGACATATTATTCTTTCTTGAACAATACGGTGCCCAGTTGGTGGACCTCTCGATGAGACCGGCCACCTATCACTTTGATGCCCCTACCACTATCGAAGCCGTGCGCTGGTACGTCGCGCTCAGTGTGGAGCACGGTGTCATGCCCAAGCCGAGATTCGGTCTGCGCGACGCTGAAACGTTCTATGCCCAATGGCAGTCGTGGACATCAGCGCTAGAGAGCGGGCGGGCGGCCATGTGGCCTGACTTTCTACCGTATACGCTCTCTTTGTTCTCCGGCGAACGGACAAAGGCATTGGGAATGGCGCCCATGCCCTGGGGGCCGGGACGGGTAGCCAGTTTCTTGCAGCAGGTCTTTGCCATTTCGGCCCACACGGAGCACCCCCAGGCCTGCTGGGAATGGCTCAAGTTTTCGACCGAGCAGCCGGCTCTCTTTGATGCGCGGACCGGATTGCCGCCCCGCCGCTCGGTGGCCGAGTCGGCAGCCTACCGCCAGCAGGTGGGTGAAGAGACAGCCACGCTTTACCAGCAGGCTATCGAGCAAGGTGAACACCTTAGCTCCGCACAGCTAGCGGTAACCCGACCTGACATCAGCTACCCTTTTCGGTGGTTCTATGACGCAGTGCAATCTGCCGTAGAAGGCCAAGACGCGGAAACGGTGCTGGGCGAAGCGCAGCGCAGGTCAGAAGCCTACACGGTTTGCCTGCAGACCAAACAGGGGCTCGAAGGCGACGAACTGGTCAAGGCCTGTGTTCTGGAGGTCGATCCCGATTTTGTCTTTTTCGGAGACGAGTAACTGCGTGCCCTGATTCCTGCTGCGCTTTGGCCTCTCCATGATCTCTTTTACCGGCCTCTCGGCGCTTCTGAACGTCATTCTGCCTTTTAACCTGGACTACTTCTCGGCCATCATCCTCTTTGTCGTTCTCTTTGCCCTTTTCGACCGCTTTGTGGCGAGGGAGAAACAACTGTACTTCCTGCTGCCCTTTTCCCTGGTCTCCATCTTTGTGGCCGTGGGCAACCCCGCCTACTTTCTGACCATGTTACTCGTTACGACTTGCCTGTTTCTGCTCTTTCGCTTCTTCGTGGCCAGCCTGGGGGACTACTTCTTTGTGCAAGAGGTGAATGTCAACAACCTGAAAAAGGGAGCGGTGCCGGCCAACGTCATCGTCCGTGACAAAAGGGGGCACTACAGGCCCCAGGAGATAGCTTTCACCAGTTTCGTCTTTATTGCTTCCCGCCCCACAGAGGGAGAAGTCATCGTGGAACTCGTCGGCCGGTAGCCTTTTCCAAAGGCAACCGTTCAGGTCATGACCCAACCTTTACCACAAAGGCGCGAAGACACAAAGATAATCGTAAAACGGCTTGGACAACAGTCGCTCATTTCAGAACCTTTGAGGCTTTGTGTCTTGGTGGTTAGGAAAGACCCACGTCTGAGTTCCTTGACGCCCGAAATTCGTTACGACGTGTCGGAATTCTGGACACGGATGAACACGGAAAAACACAGATCAAAATTAACTTTTATCCGTGTTCATCTGTGTTAATCCGTGTCCCTTCTAACTTGCCGGTTTGAGGCGAAGCTTTGCCAGACGCTTACTTCCAAAGTAGGGAAAAAATCATGCCTGATACCCGAGTCAAAGTCAATCTTCAAGTATTCCCTCTGCCCATCATCGAAAGCGCGCTCTACACGCTGAGCGAACGGATTGATGGGCGCATCGGCGAGGTGAGGGACGGCCAGGTGTCCATCACGCTTGTGGCCATCGAAGAGGGCCTGGACGCTGCTGAGATGGAGCGTGCCTTCAACCGGGCGCTCATCGCGGCCAGCGTCAACGAGCGCGCCTTTCAGATGGCGGCGCCCATCCGCAACTACCTGGCTCAGACCGCTTTCTCCATCACCACTCAAAACCAGCAGACCATCGAGGAATTCGCGGCCAGCATGGCCGGCAGCCGGGCCGAAGAACATGCCGGCGCCCCGTCCACGCACCTGCACGGCCCACCTCCAGACGACGAGCGGTTTACTGCCACGGAGGTGGGCAACCGGTGGCTGGTGAACGAAGAAAGCGGAGAGATCGCCCTGTGGCTCGATACCCGCCAATACCTCTTGCCGGAGGCTTTGTGGGCAGCCAACGAAATGCGGGACGCGTGCCCCTGCTTGGTTGACAATCTGCCCGGCAACCGGTTGATAGTTGTATTGAAACCCAGCACAGATGGTGCGGAGCCGGTCGTCCTGGTCGAGAGATTCGAGCGTTGGCCGGCCCTTTCTGGAAGAGCAACGCGGGCAGGCCGATTTTCCCTTCCTGTCGGCCAACCTGATCAGCCGCAGCTCGCAGGAGCTGCCCTGTCAGGCTTACGTCGTCAAAGAGATGGGCTATCTCAAGGTGGGCATCATCGGTCTGATCTCGCCCGCGTTGTGGTCAAAGGAGTTGGATGGGGACCTGGAAGTCCGTGACCCGAGCGAGGTGCTGAACACCCTCTTGCCTCAAGTCAAGGAGGAGGCTCATTTTGTCGTCGTGTTGGCCCATATAGTCTACGCCGAGGCCGTCGAGTTGCTGGGAGCCGTCGAGGGAGTCAACGTGATGGTCCTGGCCCAGGAAGGCAAGCTGACCCCTGCTCCTGTCGAAGTGAACGGGGCGCTCGTGGTGGGCGGAGGCGGGCAAGGCAAGTTCGTGGGCCAGTTACAGATCGTGGCGGACACGGCGGGGCAGATCGTTGAGTACCAAGGAAATGTTGTCAAGTTGGACGAGCAGGCCGGTGAGGACCCCACAATGCTGGAGTTGATAGCCCGTCGTGGACCTCGCTAATCTCGCTACGCTGCGGCGAACTTGACACCCCCTCCCAGAGCCGTCAGCCTCGACAGGACTGGCGGCGTTTGATTTCTTTGACATATTCTCCCG
>CAYNKW010000264.1:2881-5863 GCA_964397845.1 uncultured Anaerolineae bacterium | reverse complement strand
GTGGCGAAGCGGAAGCCGTGGCCGGGCTTGGCCGGTGGGCCGGGGCACTGCTCCTGCGGCACGCGCTCTGCTTCGGAAGCCGGTGCATCTGCAAAGTTTATCGCAGGGAGTGTTTAGCGGCCCAAATCACGTCGAAAAAGTCTCTGCATGGTGCTCTAAACATTCCCTGGGAGCCACACATCGGGCGGCGTTCTAAATTCTATCACAGTGTGACCCTCTGGCAAGCACGATGACGACAAACCGGCGTCACGCCCATGCGGGCTCTTGACGCCGGTTCTCCTTTGCGGCAGCGGTCTGCCCCGAACGAGTTTACTGATTGCTTGTGGGCCAATTCAAGGGGGGGTGTCCAATGGTCACGATGGGCAGAAAACTCCAGAATCGCTGAAGGCTCAACAAGCCAGGGCGGCTAGCCGGGTCAATAGGTTCTGGGGCAGCAGCTTGCCCAATGGTGGTTGTCGTCACAGATGGCAGCGCCGGCGGTGCCTGCCCGGCGTACCACCCATCGTGGATGAACTCGTCCCAGTGCGTGTCAGCCGCCAGTGCCAGCTCGGTCCCTCGGTAGTAGTCGCGCAGCCAGGTGTCCTCACCCAGTGGCAGGTAGATGGACAGCCCGTGCGCGCCCGAGAACGTCCACGTGATGGAGGGCTTTACCCAGGGATGCCCATCCCGATGTGTTTCGGCGACGATGGCCCCGGCCAGAGCATCGGTGACGGCCTGCGTGGCAGTGAGGACGCCGGTCTCTGTGATCGGGACAAGATGGTAAAGCTGGTGAGCAAAGTCATACAGGTCCAGGTAGGCGTCTGGGGGCGCCAGTTCCAGGTCCCAATTCGAGTCGAGTTTCTGCGTGGCGGTGTAAGCTTTGGCAACGTAGGGCCGGGTGGTCGCCAGGGTGTCCAAAAGTACGACCGCCAGATCGTCCACGGCCTCGGCTACGGGGCCCAGCGATGTCAGGTCAACGGCGATGGCGCCCATCGTCAGCGGATACCCTTCCAGAGAGGCGGCGTATTCCTCGACGATCCTGGTGGCAAAGTCGAGAGGTGCGGTTGTGTCGTCCACCCCAACCAGATAACGGTCGTAGGCAAAGCGGGCCCACACCGCCCCTTGCGAAGCGACGAGGTATTGGGCGCTGTCTCTCACCTCATAAGCGTTTTCCAGCATGGCCATGGTGCTGGCATCGAAAAAGATCACGTCGAAGGGATTGACCTGCTCATCGGTGGCCCAGTAGAGCACCTCACCCAGTTCTTTGGTGGAGAGATAATCGCCGCTGCTGTCGTCCCAGGCGATGCCCGTGGGCAGGTAGGCACTGTAGCCCAGGGCGGGATCAAAGGTGGGCGACCATCCGCCACCGTGCCCGATGATAGACAGGGCATCGTAGGTGCTGGTGTAACGCGTCCTGGCCCAGGTGATAAAGTCGTAGAGCGTCTGCTTGTCCCCCATGTTCTTCTCATCCAGGTCCCAGGTGTCCACGCCTTCGACGTATGGCGCCATACGGAGTGGGTTGAGGTCGGGGCGCACCCGGTAGCGGCGGGTATGATCGTCGGGGGTGTCGCTGGCGTGGTCCGGGCTGCGGTCCCACTGGACGTAGACCTGCAATCGTGGGTTCAGGACGACAGCGCGTTCCAGCGCGTTGAATGCCTCCCAGTCGCGGATGATGCGATACTCAGGATTGTCCAGGTTGTTGTCGGCCGACAGGTAAACCAGGAGCACCCAGGCCGGTGCCTCGGCCACCTCAATCAACGTGGTGGCTGTGAACACCTCAGAACCCAGGTAAGCTACGTTCGTGATCAGCGTGCCCGAGATCGTGTCGTCGTGCACCCAAACCATAAAGGTGACCGTAACGGTTTGGTCCGGTGCCAGGTTGCCCTGCCAGCGGATCAGGTCAGCGGTCTCGTCGTACTGAACGTATCCCGACGTGGCCTGTGCGCTGGCTCCAACGTAGGTTGTTTCTGCCGGGATAGGGTCGGTGAGAATGGTGCTATAAGCCCACGATGCGCCCTCGTTTTCGATGACCAGGGTATATGTCAGCACGTCGCCGGGCTGGGCTACGGCAGGCTCAACCGTTTTCTCGCCCTCAAGTTGGACCGCTTCTTCGCAGATCGGCCCGGCGATCTCTCCCCAGGCTGTATCAGGGCCTTTGGCGCCCACTCCCGTGACCCCCACAGCCCAATGCCCGGTGAGCGTCACGGTGAACTCTCCTTGCTGGAACCCTGTCCCAGTCTCCCATTTTATGCCGTTCAAGTGGAGATTGGGATCCGGGTGCACGACTTCCCAGGGTTCGGGCGAGGCATCAATCACACTGGTGCAGTCTGGCAACTCTAGCACCCAGTTGCTCAGGTCCTGGGCGCTGGGCAGCTCCTCCACATAGTACCGCCAGGTGGACGTGCCGTCGGCGTTATAGGTCACGCCCAAGAAGGTGATGCGATAACCGTTGTCCAGAGTCACAACGGTGGGAGGACTGTCTTGAACGGCGGGCGACTGGTGTGTGGTAGCCAGCGCAAGTTCGGATGCGTGGGCTGCCCAAAACAAGGTCAACAGAACGAAACAGAACGCAATCGAGAGAGTGACATAGATCCTTTTCATAATTCTTTGCCCCCCTTTAAACTGAACGCAAGAATGTATCGTCACTGCATATACCGCCGAAGGGCAGCAAAAGGTAACGCTGTTTAGGGCATATTCAAATCCCTGGCGTCAGCCCGAAACGGGGCAAAGCAGCCCGCCCTCCTTGCTGCGGCCCGCGACCACCTTCAAGTCGCCGGCGACCAGGCCGGGGCCGATGGGCTTCGAACAACTGGTGTGCAGTTTGGTGTTGACCTGGCCGTTGACCTTGATCGTGATTTCCGTACCTATCTTGCCATCCTTGCCACTGCCGGTGAAGGAGAACGTCTCTCCCGGCTGGACCGTCCCATCGAACACGACCTCGTCCTTCTTTTGCAGCACCTGGATGTGTGCACCTGCCATGCTGCCAACGTAGCGCAGGGTGAG
>CAYNKW010000264.1:0-2781 GCA_964397845.1 uncultured Anaerolineae bacterium | reverse complement strand
TTTGCAGCACCTGGATGTGTGCACCTGCCATGCTGCCAACGTAGCGCAGGGTGAGGCTGGTCACACCGCCACGGCACTGGCCACATGGTGGTGGCTGTGGTGTTGGTGGCGGTGGTGGTGGTGGCGGTGGTGGCGGTAGAACAATCACCACTTCCGGTTGGTAGATGACGATGATGCTCACGATGGTTATCGTCCCCTCGGCGTCAACGCAGACAAAGACCAAGATGACGCTGTCAACCTCGACCTCGCCCTCGACGATCACCCCGTCGCCGAGGTTAATGGTCTCCCCGTTAAGCAATACCAACTGGTTGGCATTGATACCGATCACAACGGCACTGAAGCTGAAGCAACCAAGCCCGGGCCCAACCTTGATGCGCCTGATCTTCCTGGCCAGCCACGTTCCGTCAGGCAGAATCTGAACCTTTACCTTGACCAGATCGCCAATGCTGATATCGCCCTTGATGACCGTTTCGTCGTCCACGACGAGAGGAATGCCACTCACCACCCAGGGGTCTTTGCTGTTCACCCGGCCCACAAACACGACGTATAGCGCTTCGTCCTCATCCTCATCCTCATCGTCAAGCCGCTCGATATCGGATGCAACCCAGGTGCCATCTGCCAGAATCTGGCCTTTGACTTTTACGCGGTCACCGATGTCAATGCCTGTTTCGATCTCGGTCCAATCTCTCGTTTCGAAAGCGATGGCCGACACCACCCAGGGGTCAATGCTCTCGACATAGCCGGTAAACTCGAACTCTCGTTCTTCCTCTTCGACGCGCTCGATGGATCGCGCCAGCCAGGTTTCGTCATCCAGAATCCACCCTTGCACCTCAACCACATCGCCGACGAGGATACCCTCATCGATTTCCGTCGTGCCGGTGATCGTGATCGTGACGCCAGAGACCGTCCAGGCCTCATCGGCGATCCCCTGCACGACGCCGGCAAAGTGGAAGGGCCAGCCAGGCTCTTCCTCAATGAGGTGAATGTGCTCGGCCAGAAGCGCCCCGCCTTGGAGGATGACGCCCTCTACACGCACCAAATCACCGACTTTGACCTCGCTCTCGACCTCGGTACCATCGTTTACAGCGATGGTTTGGCCGGTCACTGTCCAGGCCGTGCCAGTGATAGCCTCCACCCGGCCGGTGATGGTGAAGCGGTTCTGCGGCGCACGACGCAACAACACGATGCGATCGACGACGCGGGTGCCGTCTGGCAAAAGGCGACCCTCGACAGAAACCCAATCGCCGGCTTGAGGGTTGCCAATGATGACCGTGCTGTTGTGGGTCTCAAAGCTCTGCCCGGCAATGATCCAGGTCGCACCGGTCTGGGTGACCTCGCCCTCGCCGGTGATGCGAAAGACAGGCTCGCTCGGCGGTTGTCCAAAGTTGATCGTCGTCGCCTGCCCGGCCACGACGATGACCGTCACATTCAGATTGGTGACGGCGACGGAGCCTTCGCCCACGCTGAAACAGGTGAGTTGGATGGACGTGACCAGCACGTGAAACGACGTGCCTTTGGCCTCCCCGGTGCCGGAAGGCGTTCGCACCTCGTAGCGAGAAGCAGTCTCGTCTGAGGGAACCACATCATGGTCCGTCTCGCCGATCCATTGAGTCAGCACCACGACCCGTGACCCATCGGCGGTCTGCGCGTCGAGTTCATCTACCGAGACTTTGGTGTTTGGCCCCATGCGCGCCCGGCTGCCATCATAGAAGAGGATCTCGGCACTGGACAGGGGAGCGGTGCGAATGTGCTGCCCGGCGGCAATGGTCTGCCTTGTATCTACAGTCGTCCACGTGCCGTTGCTGGCTTGAACCTGCACCAGACCTCGTAGGTTTTTCAGCGCAGCATGCTGCGCATCTCGGACCTCCGGCAGCGAGACCAGGGGCATAAAAACAGTGTGCGTTGACTCTTTGGTGGGCTCAGGAGGCGGGTTCTGGATGGGACTCACTTCTGAGGTTGGGCTGGGTGATGGCGTAGGGTTCTGGGCCACGATCTCCGAGGTAGGACTGGGCGAAGGCGAAACGTCCTGGTCTACGCTGGCTTCCGAGACGGAAACAGACGTAGGACTGGAAGTCATATCCGTATCACGAAATGCTCGCCAAGCCACACCTCCCCCTATCAAAACGACGAGGGCACAAACAAATAAAAGGGCCACGCCACCGGAAAGCGCCACCAGTGGAATGAGCCGCTTCGGCAGAAAAGGCGTTGCGGTCTTTTTTGGTTCCTGGGTTGCTGAGGTTTTCACATTTATTTCCTTGGCAGTCAAGCCACGCGGCTTAGATTTGCCTGTCGTGGCCGATCGCTCGCATTGGGCTCGATGCTTTTGCAGCAGACGTTCGACCGTTGCCTGGTGCGTAGGGCTGGGTTCGAATTTGATATTGCCCAGAGAACGTCCCAGTTCGCTCAGCGCCCGGATTTCCTCGTCTGCGGATATTGAGCTTGCGCTTTCTTCTCCCCGCGACATGGCATCAAGAGATTGGGATAACGCCTCGGCCTTTTGTTTTTCGTTCATTGGCTGCCACCCCCTACAAGCCGTTGGCGCAGCTTTCGCAGAGCTCGCAGGATGGTCACGCTGACCGTTCGCTCGTTCATCCTCAAGCTCCTGGCGATCTCGCGGTTGGTCAATTGCCCTGCGAAGCGCAGCGACAGGATCTCTTGCTGGCGAGAGGACAGCGTGCCCAGGCATTTCAACAGTTGAGCTATTTCTTCTTTGCGCAATACCGCTTGCTCTGGAGTTGGCTCATTCGTTACCAGGTCTTCCCACTCTTTGCGCAGATCGAC
>CAYNKW010000263.1:2228-5883 GCA_964397845.1 uncultured Anaerolineae bacterium | reverse complement strand
CCTTGTTGTCGGTATTGCTATTGTCAGGTGCTTTGTTATTAGGTGCCCTGTTTATGGTTTTTCGCTATCAGAAAAGGCGTGAGAGAAGGTGAGTGTTTACGAGGCAATGTTGCAGAGAATGGCCTTCGAGGCAAAGAGCGGCCTGCCAAGAAACATACCGTCTCAGAGAGGGCCGGGGGAAACTTGGGAAAAGAAGGAAAGTTTGCAGTGGGATTTGACTCAACCAGTTCAAGCAGCGCAGAGCGCATACGCTTCTTGCTGGCAAGCGGCTGTAGATAAAGATAAGGATGCAAGAGGTACAGAGCGGTGAAAGAAGGCATGACAATGACTTCATTGACAAACGGGAAAGTAGCTAGCGCCGTTGCGTGCACAGTGGCGGCAAGCACGTGGTGAGTTGATGCGAGGACGAAAGGTACGCAATGCGCATTGCGGTTTTGGCAATCGGTACACGCGGTGACGTGCAGCCCCTCGTGGCGTTAGGTGTGGGACTGCAACAAACAGGCCGCCACGAGGTGTGCCTCGTCGCACCTGACGACTTTGAAGCTCTCGCTGGAAGCCAGAGGCTGAGTTTCCTGCCGTTGGATATGAATGTGCGCGGAATGTTGGGTGACAGGGCCATGAAGGCATTCGTAGAACCCGGCGGCAGTATCATTCTCGGGATTTGGCGGCTTCTTCGTATGATGCGGCCAATGTTAGATCGGCTAATGGAGAACACGTGGTTGGGCTGCCGGAGGGCGGAAGCGATCGTCTTTTCGACACTTGGACTGGGTGCTTATCATATTGCCGAGGAACTGGGTGTGCCTTGCTACTGGGCAATGCCATTTCCCGGCTTTAGTCGCACACGTGCCTTTCCCAGCACCGCCTTTCCTTCTCTTCGATTGGGCGGCGTCTATAACCTGTTGACCCATATTCTGATCGAGCAGTTCATGCAACAACTCACAGGACGGTTCTTTAACAAATGGCGGCGGGAACGGCTCAACTTGCCATCGCTTTCACTTTTCAAATGGCCCTACGGCCAATTGCATGGGCGGCCTGTACCGATGCTCTACAGCTTCAGTCCCATCCTCGTTCCCAGGCCACCAGACTGGGGCGAGAGTATCCACATTACTGGTTACTGGTTTCTCAATCACCCGCCGGATTGGCAGCCGCCCACTGCTCTGAAGGGTTTTCTCGAGTCCGGCCCGCCGCCGGTGTATGTCGGTTTCGGGAGCTTGCCGCACCGCAATCCACAGCAAGCGACTTGGATTGTGGTGGAGGCACTACAGCAAGCGGGGCAGCGTGGAGTGATCGCCACGGGCTGGGGTGGATTGAACGGCAATGGTTTTTCCCATCTGCCCAACGATGTGTTCGCCATTGAATCGATTCCTCACGACTGGCTGTTTCCTCGTATGGCAGCAGTGGTGCATCACGGTGGATCAGGTACAACCGGGGCCGGATTGCGCGCCGGTGTGCCGTCTGTGGTTATACCGCACACGGGCGATCAGCCATTATGGGCACAGCGAGTGGCAGAACTTGGAGTTGGGCCCAGACCAATACCGCGCCGGCAATTGACTGCCGAATGGCTGGCAGCAGCCATCGCCCACGCGGTCACGGACAAAGACATGCGGGTGCGCGCGGCAATGTTGGGTGAACGCATCCGCGCCGAAGACGGTATCACGCGAGCAATTGGGGTCATCGAACGTGGCGCAGCACCGGCAGACCAATCCCTACCGAGTCATCAAAGGTAGCGGAGGGGCGGCGCCCAGGTTATGGTCAGTAGACCAAATTCAGCAGAAGGGAGGATGAAAGTGTTGAAAGAGTTCAAAGAATTCGTCATGCGGGGCAATGTGGTGGACATGGCGGTGGGCATCATCGTCGGTGCCGCCTTCAGTACCATCATCAAGTCTCTGGTCTCCGACGTCATTATGCCGCCCATCGGCTTGCTGTTGGGGAACGTGGACTTTGCCAACCTTTTCGTAGTTCTGAAGGAGGGTGCGGAAACGGGGCCATACTCGTCTCTGGCGGACGCCCAGGCGGTAGGGGCAGTGACGATCAACTATGGCGTGTTCGTGGACACGGTGATTAGCTTCGTCATCGTCGCCTTGGCGGTGTTTCTTCTGGTGCGCAACATCAACAGGCTCAAGCGAGAAGAGGAAGCGCCACCGGCAGAGCCGACGACAAAGGAGTGCCCGTATTGCCTGTCGGTTATTGCTATCAAAGCCACCCGTTGTCCCCACTGTACGTCTGAACTGGGTATGCCGGAAAGCTAGCATCACCTTTGAACAAAGTCGCAATGTGTAATTGTCTCTTCTCGTCAACCACACCTGTTGTCTCAATGGCACGCACGGGTACACCCATTGCTACACCGTCCTTTCCTCATCAAAGCTTGGGTCGCAATCGCCGGCCATTCGTTCTGACCAACATTACAAGGTAGAATAATCGGGTATTTCCCACTTGCTGTGGGTAGAAGGCCAATCGTATTGGCCGTTGCCTTCAAGAGCGCCCAATACGATTGGGCTAACTACCCAAACCCAGGGGATGTGGGAAATACCCGAATAATCCCTGCGCCAAGTCAAAAAACCCGGTTTCAGGGCTATTCATTTTTCGGCCTGGAGGCGAGCGAGCGCCGGTTGAGCGCTGTCCTGATTGAGCACAAGCAGCGGATTTACCGCGAGGGGGAAACCATGAAAAGGAAAACCTACAAGGGATACAGATCGTTCCAGTACCTGGAGCCAGGGGTGGATTACAAGCCCTTCAAACTGGCCAAAGAGATCGGCCGGGTCGAGTCTTACGTGTATCCGGTGTCGAAAGACCAGGAACGCGAGGTACAACGGCTGTTGGAAGAGAACATCATCGTCTCGCTCCACGATCACACGTCTGTTTTTCCTGAGGATATCAGCCAGATATTCGAGTACGTGCGTCAAGGACGCGAATGGACGGGCTACGAAGGGCTGAGCGTCTCCGGCATAGACGTCCTGTTCGAGAATTTCATGGACGGCACGGCCCTGATTACCTCCAGTGCAGGCTGGAAGTGGACGGACGTCATTCACGACATCGGCATACGCTACAGCGACATCGCGCATCAGGACATGGTCTTCCGTGCCGAGACGATTGATGATCTGTACCGCGCCAAGCGCGAGGGACGGATTGCGTTTGTTCCCACGCTGGAAGCAGCAACGCCAATCGAGAACGAGTTAGACCGCGTCGACGTCCTCTACGGACTGGGCATCCGCTCCATGGGCATCACCTATTCGGAGGCCAACGCCCTGGGTTCGGGGCTGCGAGAGCCCAACGACGGGGGACTGAGCCAGTTTGGCCGCCAGGTGGTACGGCGGATGAACAAACTGGGCATGACCATAGATACCGCTCACTGCGGCGACAAGACAGCGGCCGGCGTGATCGAATGTAGCGAAAAGCCGACCGTCATCTCCCACGTTGGCGCCCGCGGGCTGTGGAACACCAACCGGATGAAACCCGACTGGGTACTCGTGGCCTGCGCCGAGAAGGGCGGCGTCATCGGCGTCGAAGCGGCGCCGCATACCACGCTGACGCAGTATCACCCGCAGCACTCCATCGAATCGTACATGGAGCACTTTGAGTACATCGCTAACCTGGTGGGCATCGACCACGTTGCCTTCGGCCCGGACACCCTTTTCGGCGATCATGTGGGGCTGCA
>CAYNKW010000263.1:0-2128 GCA_964397845.1 uncultured Anaerolineae bacterium | reverse complement strand
AAGAAAAACGCTTCATCAACATTCGGGTCATGGGCTCGGCGGCCGACGCCTGGATGGTAGTGGACGGCAAGCGGGTGCTCAACTTTTGCACCAACAACTATCTGGGCCTGGCCAACCACCCGGCACTGAAGGAAGCGGCCAAGAAGGCCGTGGACGAGTGGGGCGCCGGCCCGGCTGCCGTGCGCACTATCGCCGGCACCCAGGCCCTGCACGTCGAATTGGAGCGCCGCCTGGCCGAGTTCAAGGGGGTGGAGGCATCGCTCTTTGTGCAGTCCGGCCTCTGCGCCAACCAGGCTGCCATCCCACCGCTGGTAGGCCGCGAGGACGTAATCTTTTCCGACCGGTTGAACCACGCCAGCATAATTGATGGCTCCAGGCTGGCGCGAGCCAAAGTCGTCGTCTACGAGCACTGCGACCCCGCTGACCTTGAGGCCAAGATCAAGGAGAACCTGCCCAATTACCGCCGGGGCCTGGCCATCACCGATGGCGTCTTTAGCATGGACGGCGACGTCGCGCCGCTGGACGAACTCTACGAGGTGGCCGAAAAGTACGGCGTCCTGACCATGGTGGACGACGCTCACGGCGAGGGCGTGTTGGGCCAGGGGCGCGGCATCGTGCACCACTTTGGCCTGCAAGGCCAGTTCGACGTGGAGATCGGCACGCTCTCCAAAGCCTTCGGCGTGGTGGGCGGCGTCGTCGCCGGCCGCCAGGTCGTCGTGGATTACATCCGGCAGAAGGCGCGCCCCAACCTCTTTTCCAGCGCCACCACGCCAGCCGACACGGCCGCCTGCCTGGCAGCCGTGGACATCCTGGAACGCTCGACCGAGTTGGTGGACAAGTTGTGGGCCAACGCCGAATACTTTAAGAAGGGTATGAAAGAACTGGGCTTCGACACCGGCAAGTCAGGGACACCCATTGTGCCGGTGATGCTGGGCAAAGTGACCCTGGCCAAAGAGTTCTCCGCCAGGCTGTTCGGGGAACGCATCTTTGCCATGGCGCTGGGCTTCCCCACCGTGCCTCGAGGTACCGCCCGCATCCGCGTCATGAACACCGCTGCTCACAGCCAGGAAGACCTGGACTTTGGCCTGTCAGTGTTCGAGAAGGTGGGTCGAGAGTTGGGAGTGATCTAGCCACGAGCATGTTGCCAGTGCCAACACAACAGGGCCGGCCGGGTATCCGGCCGGCCCTCGGTCGTCCAGGTGATCCTTACAGCATCTCTATCTCGTAATCCACCAACTGCACATCGGGGCGGCGGCGCTCGATCCACCCGACTACCCGCGCCAACAGCCCGTGGGCATAGTCCTGCCGGTTGGAGACGCATACCACACCGATGACCGCTGACTGCCAGACGTCGTGCAAGTCTACCTCGGCGACGGAGACGTTGAACTCCCGGCGCAAGCGGCTTGTAATAGACTTGAGCACGGAGCGTTTTCCTTTCAGGGAACCGTTGCCTGGCAAATGCAGTTCGATCGTGCAAGCACCAATGACCATGTTACACCCCGTATGCCTTCCGCCTAAAATCTTTGATCAGTTTCTCGTAATGCAGCCCTCTAGGCTGAAGGAGCAACCCTCGCTTGCTCCGGTCCAGGTGGCGAAAGTCTATCCATAGATGCTCGGCAGGCAACTGGCTGTTTCCCAAGCGGTCAGCCCACTCGACGAGGCAAACGCCGTCGCCGTAGAGATATTCTTCCAGGCCAAAGGTCAACGTCTCTGCTGCGTTCTTGATGCGATACACATCCACGTGAAAAAGAGGCAGGCGAATCCCCGCTCCACGGTACTCCCGGACCAGGGTAAAAGTGGGGCTGATGATGATCTCTTTCACGCCGAGGCCCTGGCCCACGCCCTGCGCGAAGCGGGTCTTGCCCGTGCCCAGCCCTCCAGCCAGAGCGATCACGTCGCCGGGCGACAGCAACCCGGCCAAGCGCGCGCCCAGGCGGCGGGTTTGTGCCTCGCTGTGACTGATGATGTCTAACATCCGTTCATCCAGGATAGGCATGGCAATCCGCTCTCCGGCCTGGTTCTCCAGCAAGAATGTCTCAATTATACAACCATTGTCCCACTGCCACAAGCCGGGCCACGATTTCCAGACACACCGGGATAAGCGCTATGGCAACCTGGAGAATACCGT
>CAYNKW010000262.1:0-5893 GCA_964397845.1 uncultured Anaerolineae bacterium | reverse complement strand
GGGGGAGAAAGCCTCTCGGCTTTATTTATGCTTGATTCGTTCAAACAGGGGAACCAGTTGCCATGCAAAAATCGGCGGTGAGTTTTTTGAGACGCAGGGGGCGGGCCTGTGCAGCCCTGGCTCTGGCAACCGGCATGTTGTGGCTCATTTGGGCGTTGATGCCCGCGCTCTCTCAGAGCACCGGGCCAGGTTTGCCGGCTCAACACCCGCGCCTGGAGTCGGCGTTGCGGGCTCTGGTGGCCGCCCGCGGCGCCGGCGACGTGTCGGCCACTGCCGACTTTGCCGCACGGCACGGTGTGACCCTGGTCGAGGGCCTGGTGCGGGTGGTCGTCGTCGGGAATGGGAAAACCGATCAACCCGCCATCGCACAACAGATCGCGGCCCTGGGTGGTCAGGTGGAGACGGCATACGGTCCCTGGACCCAGACCCGCTTGCCGGTAGAGACCCTGCCGGCCCTGGCCGGCACGCCCGGCGTGCGCTTTGTCCGGCGCCCGTGGAAGCCCTTGCCGGTCACGACCAGCGAGGGCGTGACCGTCACCCGCGCCAATGAGTGGCAAGGGGCTGGACTCGTCGGCCAGGGTGTGAAGGTGGGTGTGTTGGACCTGGGCTTCCTCGGCTACGCCAACCGCATCGGTGAAGGGGAACTGCCATCTGACGTCATCACCAGATCGTTCGTCGGCAGTGGCTCTGAGATCGAGTTCTGGGCACAGACACCCCACGGCACTGCTTGTGCCGAGATCGTCCACGATGTGGCCCCCGGCGCGCAGCTCTACCTGGTCAATTTTGGCACCGAAGTGGAATGGGCGAACGCCGTGGACTGGCTGCTTGCCCAGGGCGTGGACGTGATCTCCTTCTCCGCTGGCTGGCCGGTGGGCGGGCCGGGCGACGGCACGGGCACCCTGTCTACGCTCGTAGAAGATGTCCAGAATTCTGGCGTCTTGTGGGTCAACGCTGCTGGCAATAGTGCCCAGCGGCATTGGATGGGCCAGTGGCGGGACGACGGTCCGGATGGCCCCGATGGCTGGCACAACTTTGGTACGACGGACGGCACCAACGAGATCACTGTCACCGGCGCATCACCGATCATTGTCGGGTTGCGCTGGGACGATCCCTGGGGCGATTCGGCCAACGACTACGACCTGTTCCTCTTTGACAGTTCACTGAAAGAAGTCGCAAGATCGGAGAACGTGCAGGATGGCGACGACGATCCGCTGGAAATCATTTATTACGCCCCTCCTGCTCAGAGCGTTTATCACGTTGCTATCTCAAAGCAGCCTGGCGCACTACCCCGCGCGCTAGAGTTGTTCAGCTATAACCACGATTTCCACTACCAGACCATCACCAGCAGCCTGCTCGTCCCGGCCGACAGCCCCGGCTCGCTGACGGTGGGGGCCACGTACTGGCAGGACGACGCACTGGAGGACTATAGTTCCCAGGGACCGACGCGGGATGGTCGCATCAAGCC
The DNA here is from genome assembly GCA_964397845.1 of uncultured Anaerolineae bacterium. Taxonomy (GTDB): domain Bacteria; phylum Chloroflexota; class Anaerolineae; order CAYNKW01; family CAYNKW01; genus CAYNKW01. Next base: position 4,428 of record CAYNKW010000262.1, on the reverse strand, counting down.
CGATCTCGCCGCGCCCGACGGCGTCAACTCAGCGTGGTATACCGGTGGTTTTTACGGCACCTCAGCCTCAGCGCCCCACGTGGCCGGCGCGGCGGCTCTTGTGTTGGAGGGCTGCCCCACCTTCACGCCGGCGCAGACCCAAAGCTGGCTAGAAGATCGGGCTGTGGACCTGGGAGTCTCTGGCAAGGACAATGCCTACGGCGCGGGGCGGTTGAGCCTGGGCGATCCGCTGCTGACGCTAAAGCGCGTGGAGCCAGCAGCGGCACTGCAGGGCCAAACGATCACCCTCTCGGTGATCGGCAGTGCCTTTGCGCCGACGGCGACGCTCCGCTTTACGCGAACCGGGGTGCTTGACCTGGTGCCGGCCAGCATGGGATGGATTTCCCCAACCCGTCTCACGGGCACCCTGAGCCTCAGCGGCACGGCCGTCGGTTTCTGGACGGCCGTCGTCACTCACTCGGCGACGGTCAGCGCCACATTGCCCAATGCTTTCCTGGTCGCTTCCGGCCAGCTCTATCTACCGGTAGTTATGAAAAATGTTTCGCCCTGAACCCGAGACGGAGGAACCATGCCCGACGATGACATCACCCTGGCTGACTTGTGCGCCCGCGTGCGCGCCTTTGTGGACGAGCGAGACTGGGCCCAGTTTCACGATCCCAAGAACCTGAGCATGTCCATCGCTATTGAGGCGGCGGAGTTGATGGCCGAGTTTCAGTGGCTGACCGTACCGCAATCGCGAGACGCGCTGGCCGACGAGGCACACCGGCAGCGCATCCGCCACGAGTTGGCTGACGTGATCATCTACTGCCTCGGCCTGGCCAATGCGATGGACGTGGACTTGAGCCAGGTCGTCATCGAAAAGCTGGCGCTCAATGCGCACAAGTATCCGGCTGAGGTGTATCGCGGGCGGTTTTGATCCTCGCCCCGAGTTTCCAACGTGACAAATTTCCCAAAATGGGGTATAATGTCCCCTGTGCATCTCGTAGGGATCTAATCACAAACTAGCCGGAGGCAAAGATGACCGAAAAAGATCAAGTGCAAGAGGAACTCAAAAGCAATATTTTTCTCACCACTCTGAACAGCATCTACAACTGGGGGCGGCGGGGCTCCATGTGGCCTATGTCCTTTGGTCTGGCCTGTTGCGCCATCGAGATGATCGGCGCGGCAGCCTCTCGATTTGACTATAGCCGCTTTGGCATGGAGATCATGCGGGCTACGCCTCGCCAGGCCGATCTGATGATCGTTGCCGGCACGGTGACCAAAAAGATGGTGCCACAGATCGTGCGCCTCTACAACCAGATGGCGGAGCCCAAGTACGTGCTGGCCATGGGGACCTGCGCCATCTCTGGCGGCCCCTTTAAGGAAGGCTATAACGTTGTCTCGGGTGTAGACAAGTTCCTGCCGGTGGACGTATACGTGCCTGGCTGCCCCCCGCGGCCAGAGGCATTGATCCAGGGCTTTATGCTGTTGCACGAGAAGGTGATGAACGAAGACTTTCGTCGTTCTCGGTGGTACCGCAAGGAAGCCATACCCGAGATCCCGGTGCCCCTGTATGGGCCAGATCTGGTAGACGTCCGCCAGATAGAGCAGATCAAAGAATGGACAGCCCGTTCTGCGCAGTCCGAGGCCGAAGCTGAGGCGTCGGTCGAGAAAGTATAAGAGGTGAGGGAGAGACCAATATGGCTAAAGTTCAAGAAAAACCCGCTGCTGAGCCAGTAGCTGAGGGGACGTCCCCTCTGGCAGCGCGGCTCAAGGAACACTTTGACGGCGCAGTGGTAGCCGACTCGCCTGAGGGTATCGTTCTCGCCACCGACCGGCTATCCGACGTAGCGACTTACCTGCGAGAAACCTCTGATCTGAGCTACGATCACCTGGTGAACGTCACCAGTGTAGACTATCCTGACTACTTTGAGGTCGTCTATCACATTAGTTCGACAAAACACGGCGGCGATCCGGCCACCCTCAAAGTGCGGGCCGACAAGGCAGACCCCGTGGTGCCCTCACTGACCCCGACCTGGCCCGGCGCCAATTTTCAGGAGCGCGAAATCTGGGACCTGATGGGCATCCGCTTTGAGGGCCACCCTAACCACAAACGGATCGTGCTGTGGGAAGGCTTTGAGGGCCACCCGCTGCGCAAAGACTGGCACGAGCCGTATTACGAAGACGATAATAAGCCCTTCGCTTCCCGCTGGCCGGAGGGGCGTCACATCCAGGTGGAAGAGCAGATGCCTTTCGGCAATAATGTGCAATACCCGGAAGGCTGGGACCCCGACGAGTGGGAAGCGGTTGACGAGATGGCCGACTTTGTCCAGCGGGTGGAAGCCCGGCTCGGAGAAGACGGCGACGGCCTCAAGACACAAAAGGTCGTCGTCAACATGGGCCCGCAACACCCCAGCACCCACGGCGTGTTTCGCATGAAACTGATGCTCGACGGCGAGACCGTCGTCGGCCTGGAACCGGTGTTTGGCTACATGCACCGCTGCCACGAAAAGATCGGCGAGCGCAACCTGTGGATTCAAAACATCCCTTTCTGTGACCGCCTGGATTACATTTCTACCATCAGCAATGCCTTTCCCTACGTCCTGGCCGTGGAAAAGCTACTGGATGTCACCCCGCCGGAGCGCGCGCGCTACCTGCGCATCGTCATGGCCGAGTTGAGTCGTATCGTCAACCACTTTGTGGCCATCGGCTTCCTGTTCAACGACCTGGGTGCCTACTTTACCCCGGTGCTGTACTGCCTGGAAGAGCGCGAGTTCATCCTGGACCTGTTCGAGATGGTGTCCGGCTCGCGGATGATGTGCAATTACTACCGCTTCGGCGGCGTAAGCCGGGACACGCCGCCCGACTTTGTGCCCCGCCTGGAGTACCTGGTGCGCGACCGTCTGCCCCGCACCATTGACGAGATCGACTTTTTCTTGAGTGAGAACGAGATCTTTGTGTCCCGCTCCGTGGATGTGGGAATTCTTCCGCCGGAGGCGGCCATCCGCTGCAGCACCACGGGACCAGTCCTGCGTGGCTCTGGCATCCCCTATGACCTTCGCAAGGCAGCCCCTTACTCTATCTACGACCGCTTCAAATTCGACGTCATCACCGAGCCAGCGGGCGACGTCTACGCCCGCTACCGCGTCCGTCTGCGGGAGATGCGCGAGAGCGTCAAGATATTGGAGCAGGTGCTGGAGCAAATCGAAGAAGGGCCAATCCAGGCCGGCAGGAAAAGGTGGCAGATGAAGGTGCCGGCTGGTGAGGCATACGGCCGCGCCGAGTCCCCCAAAGGAGAGCTGGGCTTCTACGTCGTCTCCGAGGGGGGGACAAACCCCTATCGTTACCACGTCCGCTCGCCGTGTCTCATCAACCTCACCGCGCTAGAGCAGATGTGTCTGGGATACAAGGTGGCAGACGTGGTCGTCATCCTGGGTAGCGTCGACATTGTGCTAGGAGAGGTGGACCGATAATGTTAGGTAAAGGTGTGCTCAAAGGCATGAGCGTGACCATCAAGCGTTTTGTGGACACGTTTGTTAACGACTTGAAATATTTTCCGCGCTTGGCCTCTCAAGAGGCATTGGAGTATCGCCAGCGGGCCGACACCAGGGGCCTCTTTACGGTTGAGTACCCGGAGCAAAAGCTGGAGATGTTCGAAGGCTTTCGCGTGATCCCCTTCCTCGTCTACGACGAGGAACCGGATAATCCCCGCTGTACCGCCTGCGGCATCTGCGCCAGGGTTTGCCCGCCCCAGTGCATCTGGATCGAACGCGACCAGACGCCCGAGGGCAAGTCGCTGAGACGGCCTCGCAACTTTACCATTGATGCCACCATCTGCATGAGTTGTGGCCTCTGCGCCGAGTTCTGTCCCTCCGACGCCATCAAGATGGACAACAACTACGAGATGTCTGCCTACGACCGCTACGTGGACCTGGTCTTTCACAAGGACAAGCTCCTGCGGCCGGTGGAGTACTATGCCAGGATCCATCCCACCGAGCACGCAGTTAAAGAAGAAGAGAAACGCAAGAAGGCGGAGACCAAGCAAAAAGCTGCCGAGGCCAGGGCCAAAGAAGCCGGGTAGTTCACCTGAGAAAGCCTTGCGAAGGTTTTGGAACCTTCGCAAGGCTTCCCTGAGGAGGAAAGCAGCATGGCGCTGACACCCCAGCACATCGAACAGTTCTTTGACCAGCACAAAATGCCCTGCACCCGTGCCGAGGATGATACCCTCTGGTACGCAGAGTTTACTGCTGGAGAGGAACAGTTCGAGTTATCTGTCAACCTGGACGGGGAGGAGGAATGGGTCTACTTCACCATCAACCCCTTTGTCCCCACGCCCGATCCCGACTGCCTGGATAATCTCAGCCGTCACCTGGCCCGCGTGAATTACGACGTGACGATGGCCAAGTTCGTCATAGATGACGAGGGCGACGTGGCCCTCACGGTGGAGTT
>CAYNKW010000261.1:0-5896 GCA_964397845.1 uncultured Anaerolineae bacterium | reverse complement strand
GGTAGGATTTGTGAACCGATGGGTAGCTGCTGCTGGAGACGAAAAGGAATCGCCATTCGTCAGCTTCATCTTGAGACTCGCCCTAATGTGTGATATAATGGTCACGTAGCAGCGATACGAAACCAAGACGGGACAGAAACCATGCCGGCTGGGAGGGAACCAAACTACACGAAAGCGCGGAAGAGGATGGTGCGCCACCAAATCGCGGCGCGGCGCATCCGCGACGAGCGCGTGCTGGCCGCCATGCACACGGTTCCCCGGCACCTCTTTGTCCCAATGAAATCTCGCCATTCGGCCTATCAAGATGGAGCGCTGCCCATCGGCCACGGCCAGACCATTTCCCAGCCCTACATCGTGGCGCTCATGACCGAGGCCCTGGAGCCAGAAGGACACGAGCGCGTGCTGGAGATCGGCAGCGGTTCGGGCTACCAGGCGGCCGTTCTAAGTCAGTTGGTCTCCCACGTATATACCATCGAGCGCATCCCAGAACTGGCTGCCAAGGCACAAGACCTGTTTCTCTGGCTTGGTTACGACAACATCTCGCTGCGCGTCGGTGATGGTACGCTGGGTTGGCCGGAGCACGCGCCTTATGATGCCATCATCGTCACTGCCGCCTCGCCCGAAATTCCGGAGCCGCTGACGGACCAACTGGCCGAAGGTGGGCGGCTGGTGGCTCCTATCGGCGGCAGTTGGTCGCAGTCGCTAGTTCGGGTGCGCAAGAAAAGCGACCGTCTCCAGCGCCAGGAACTCACCACGGTGGCCTTTGTACCGCTCATCGGCGAGCATGGCTGGCCGGAGAAGTAGGGAAGTAGGATCGAGGACAAATTGGATTGGAAACCAGACGCCCCCATCTTTGCCGATCGGCTTGACGCGGGACGACAACTAGGAGAAGAGTTGCGATTGCGTGGCTACGGAGACGAACCAGCGGTGGTGCTGGCCATCCCGCGGGGCGGCGTTCCGGTGGGACATGCCGTGGCGCAGGCCATCGGCGCGCCTCTGGAAATCACTATCCCCCACAAGCTGCCTATCCCAAACGACCCTGAAATGGGCTTTGGGGCGGTCACGCCCGACGGCACGCTGCTCCTGAACCAGCCTCTGGTCGAACGTCTGCAACTGAAGGTGGAGGAGATCAAGCGCGTGACCATGGAGACACTGTCAGAAACTCGCCGCCAGATGCGGGCTTACTGCGGCGATTGTCCGCCCCTCGATCTGGCCGGCAAGGCGGTCATCCTGGTAGACGACGGGCTGGTCTCTGGCTTTACCATGCTGGCTGCGGTGCGGGCCGCCCGCCATCACGAGCCGGCGTGCGTCGTCGTCGCCGTGCCCGTGGGTTCCTTCACTGCCATAGACCGGCTGGCGCTGCAGGTAGATGAGTTGGTCTATCTGGTGGAGCGGGATGACACGAGCTTTGCCGTCGCCCACGCTTACCAAGACTTTGCCGACCTGACCGACGACCAAGTGCGAGCCTTTCTGCAGGACGCCCGGACGAGGAGGCAACCTTGAAAGCGTTGGTTCTCGGCGCGACAGGCATGATCGGTGGCAACATCGCGCGAGCCCTGGCGGCGGCAGGCATCGCCGTGCGCGGGTTGAGGCGGCCTGGCAGTTCCACCTGGCACCTGGAAGACGTGCCCATCGAGTGGGTCGTGGGCGACTTGGTGGACCGCCCGTCGCTAGTCGCGTCCATGGAGGAATGCCAAGTTATCTTTCATGCTGCCGCCTATTACCCTCAGCACTCTTACGACCTGCCCGGCGACTTGCGAACGGCGATCACCAGCCTGCGCAACGTTCTGACCGCCGCTGTCGGGACTCGGGTCGAAAAGATGATCTACACCAGCTCACTCACCACCGTCGGGCCACCGACAGAACCGGGCCATCTGGCCGACGAGCGGGACTGGTATCTGCCTGGCAGCACTCGCAGCGCCTACTTTGAAGTGAAATATGCCATGGAGATGGAAGTCTTTCACGCCGTGGCGACTGGCTTGCCGGCCGTCGTCGTCAACCCCACAGTGGTGCTGGGACCCGGCGATGTGAAGCCAACTACCGGCGCACTGCTGGTGTCAGTAGCCAAAGGACAAGTGCCAGCGTGGGTGCCCTTGACGGTCAACATCGTGGATGTGCGCGACGTGGCTGCCGCGCAAGTGACCGCCATCGAACGTGGACGGGTAGGAGAGCGGTACATCCTGGGAGGGCACAACGTCTCCGTGCACCAGGCGCTGACTCTGGCCGCCGTCCTGGCCGGCGTCCGTCCGCCCCGCAGGCCAGTCTCCCTGAAATTGATAGACGCCCTGGTCAGGCTGGGGGAGGCGGCCGGTCGTTTACCTCTGTTCCCCCCACTGCCCCTGGAGCATGCCAAGACGATGCGCCAATGGCAGCCCTTGAATACAGAGAAAGCCCAGAACGAATTGGGGCTGAGGCCGCGTCCCTTGGAAGAGACCATCCGCGATAGCCTGACCTGGTTCCGGACACATGGGTACATCAGTAAATGAAAACCAATTAGATTGCCTATTCAAGCAAAATGGGGTATAATAGCTTGTACGCTGGGGAGGCATTTGCCACAGAGAGTAGGGTTAAAAGAAAGACGGTGATCGGCGAAATACTCGGCAACCGCTACAAACTCTTTCAAGAAGTGGGCAGTGGCGGCATGGCCTGGGTTTATTTGGGGGAAGACTTTCTTGACGGCCGCAAAGTGGCCGTCAAGGTGCTGTATCCCCAGTACACCGAGGACATGGCCTATGTTCAGCGATTTATCCGCGAAGCCAAATTGGCCCTCGGCCTGGACGATCCGCACATTGTCCGCGTCTTGAACTATGGAGCCGATCGCGACGTGCATTACCTGGTGATGGAGTACATTGAGGGGAAGGATCTCAGAGAGATTCTGAACATCAGGGGACGACTTCCTTACCAGGAAGCGTTGAGCATTGTCAGCCAGGTCGCTCAGGCTCTGTGCCGTGCCAACGAGCGAGGCATCGTCCACCGGGACATCAAGCCGCAAAACTTGATGCTCACCACCGATGGGATGCTCAAAGTGCTCGACTTTGGCATCGCCCGGGTGCGGGCCCTCCCCTCGCTCACCCAATCAGGATTCGTCGGCTCTCCCTATTACATCTCGCCTGAGCAGGCTATGGGCGAGAATGTAGACATCCGATCCGACATCTACTCCCTGGGCGTTGTGACCTACGAGATGCTGACCAACTCGTTGCCCTTCGATGCCAACAGTCCCTGGTCCATCATCAGCCAGCACATCGCCAGCGCGCTGCCCACTGCGCCACTGGAGGAAACGAATGTACCGCCGGTGGTGACACAACTCGTAATCAAGGCGCTGTCCAAGCGCCCGGAAGATCGCTTTCAGTCACCCGAAGAATTGCTGGAGGCGGTCCAGTCGGCTGTGGCTGGCGAGGAGCTGCCAGAGGTGCGCCCCCCTATGCCGTCTCGGGCCGGTAAAGTGCACGATTTGTTGATCAGCAGTCTCTACAATCGGGCACGCGAATCCGCCAGCGCCGGGCAGTGGACGCAAGCAGTCAATCTTTACGCCCAGCTCCTCAAATATGCGCCCGATTACCGTGATGTGAGCGCACAACTGGCCGAAGCTGGCCGGCAAAAGCGGTTGAAAGCCCTGTACGCTGCTGCCGAACAGGCTATCACCGCCAAACACTGGCAAGAGGCGATAGACGAACTCGGCGAGATTGTCGAGCAGGAGCCAGATTACAAACAGGCCACTGACCTGCTGGCACAGGCCACTACTACCCTGGAGAAGCAACTCCGGGAAGAACGGCTGGCCGCCCTCTACCAGCAAGGTTTGCGCCATCTGGTGGTGGAGGAGTGGCAGGAAGCCATTGACTGCCTGGAACGAGTCTACCAGGCGGATGCAAGCTACAAAGACGTGGCACGGCGTCTGGCAGAGGCAAAACGGGGCGCCCGTAAGGTGACTTCCATCATCCGCCGGCTGGCTTCCCGGCGGAGAGGAAAAGATAGGGACAAGTGAGAGGCGGAGGGCAATAATCAGCACCAGGCATAACCATCAAAAGAAACGGCAAGGAGCTGTTGCGTTCAGATGACAAGGAGATTACGATGGCTGATACTCCACAGCAACGTATTGAACAAACTCAGACTAACGTTCGCACATTGCGTCAGCAATTGGACAAGTTTACCCAGGTGACCGATCAGCAGCAGGCGACCTTACGTCGCTTGCAGGCTGCCTGGCAAGGACGGCAGCCTGCCCACATCCAGGAAAAGGCCCTACAGGACGTGATGGCCTATTCAATGGCCCTCAACGCGCTGGGGCAGCAGATTGATCAGTTGTTGCCTCAGCTTGAAAGTTCGCTGACGGGTCTCATGTCCGATCTGACGGCGCAGGTAAAGGAACACCAGCAGCTTACAGCGCTGGCCAAGAGCGCCGAAGTGATCAACTCAACACTGGACCCGACCGAGGTGCTGAACCAGGTGATGGACATGCTCATCGGCCTCACAGGCGCCGAGCGGGGCTTTCTCATGCTCGTGGACGAAGAGACGGACGAGATGAAGTTCAAAGTCGCCCGCAACCTCGACCAGGAGACCATCAGCGGCTCCTCTTTTGAGATCAGCCGCACCATCGTCAACACCGTGGCCCGCGAGGGCGAGCCAGTAGTCACCACCAACGCCCAGGCCGACCCACGCTTCCGCGCCCAGGAAAGCGTCGTCAGCTACTCGCTGCGATCCATCCTCTGTGTGCCCCTCAAAGTCAAAGAAAAAGTCACCGGCGTCATTTATGCCGATAACCGCATCAGGACCGGGCTCTTCACCGAGGCCGACCGCAATCTCCTGGCCACTTTTGCCAACCAGGCGGCAGTGGCCATCGATAACGCTCGCTTGTTCGAAAGGGTTACCATTGCCAAGAACTTGATGGACAATGTCTTTGCTTCCATCACCAGTGGTGTCATCACCACTGACGAGAGCGATCTCATTACTCTCTTCAACCGAGCCGCCGAAACGATCCTCGACGTGCAAGCGGAGCAGTGCCTGGACGTGCCTTACACCCGGGTGCTGCCCACGCTGGGGGAGACACTGTCCAACTTGGTGGAGAATGTAAAGAGAACGGAAGAAGCCGTCGTCGCTTGCGAGTTAGAGCCAGAATTGCCGGATCGAGGCTTGGTGAACTTGAGCATGAACTTGTCCCTCCTGAAGGATGCCAACGACGAAACACTGGGTGTGGCTATCGTCATGGATGACCTCACTGAGAAGAAACACTTCGAGAAAGAACGGCGGATGGTCAAACGCTACCTCCCCTCAGAGTTGGTGGACAGTCTGGCCGACTTGACGGAACTGCATCTGGGCGGTGCGCGAGAAGAGGTAAGCATCTTCTTTGCCGACATCCGGGGCTTTACCACCTACAGCGAGCAACATGACCCAGAGCAGGTCGTCGAGGCTATCAATACCTACTTTGGTCTGGCCCACAAGGCCATCCGTGCTAACGATGGCATCGTGGACAAGTACATGGGCGACGCGGTGATGGCACACTATAACACGCCGTTGCTGCCCCAGCCAGACCACGCCTGGCTGAGCGTCAAGACGGCCTGGGAGGCCAAAAAGCTCATCGAGAAGTATCACCAGACAGCGGAAGCTGCAACACATCTGAAATTTGGCATCGGCGTCAACACCGGCGAGGCGGTGGCCGGTAACGTGGGTGCCCAGGACCAGATGGAATACACCCTCATCGGCGATGCCGTCAACCTGGCCAAGCGCCTCCAGGAGAGCGCCAAACCCAGCCAAATTCTCCTCGGCCAGCGCACCTACGAACTGGTAAAAGACCGGGTTGTGATAGACGAGCTGCCTCCCATCCAGGTCAAAGGTCGCACCGCTTTTGAGCAAGTATATGAATTGGTGGGACTGAAAGAATAGAAAACGTAGCCGAGGTTTCCAT
>CAYNKW010000260.1:3042-5996 GCA_964397845.1 uncultured Anaerolineae bacterium | reverse complement strand
AAAGTGGCCGTGCGCGGTTACCGCATTGACGAGTTGATGGGCCGCCTGCCGTTCGCCCACGTGGTCTATCTGGTGCTCAAGGGCAAACTGCCCACCAAGGCCCAGGGCCGGGTTATGGACACCATCCTGGTCTCCAGCGTGGACCACGGCGCGACGCCGCCTTCGGTTCTGGCGGCGCGAACGGTTGCCTCCGGCGGCGCGCCGCTGACCACGGGCATCGCAGCGGGGATCATGACCGTCAATCGCTACCACGGCGGGGCCATTGAGGGCTGCATGAAGGTGCTTATGGAGGCAGTGGCCTGTAAGCGCGAAAAAGGGCAGGACGCTCTCACCGCCGCCCGCGAACTGGTGGCCGAATATCGGGCACAGAAGAAGCGCATTCCCGGCTACGGCCACCGCATCCACAGCGACGACCCCCGTACCAAAAAGCTGTTCGCCGTGGCCGAGGAAGAGGGTGTGGCCAGTGAGTATGTGGAGATGGGCAGGGCGATCCGCCAGGCGATGAAAGAAACGCTGGGCAGAGACCTGCCCATGAACGTGGACGGGGCCATTGCCGCCGTGCTGTGCGAGTTGGACTTTCCGCCAGAGATGGGTAACGGCCTCTTTGCCATCGCTCGCACGGTGGGGCTGACGGCCCACGTTTTCGACGAGATCGCCCGCCAGCGCCCCATGCGGCGCATCTCGCCCACGGCACACGAGTACGATGGGCCGGAGGAGAGAGAGCTACCGTGAAACGTGAGACGTGATGTGTGAGAAGAAAATCACGTTTCAACACATCACTTTCTTATGGAGGACACGATGCGAGAGCGACTTTTAGAGCTAATGCCCGAATTCAACCTGATTCAGGACGCTGACCTGCGCGAAAAGGGCCTCAAGACCTGGGAAGCAGCGATGGAAGAAGGCGGCTGGACGCCAGACGACCTGACCCACATGCCCTTCACCCTGCTCATCAACCCCTGCCCGGCCAGCTTCATTGATCACGTCCGCGCCGTGACGCTGACGGCCATTCGAGCCGCCGAGGTGTTTGCCAAGATCTATGGTGACCGGCTGCCGGTGAACCGCGACCTGCTCATCGCCGGGGGGCTGCTACACGACATCGGCAAGCTGCTGGAGTACGAAAACCGCCAAGACGGCATGACGGTGCAGACCCACGCTGGCAAGATGCTGCGCCATCCCTTCACCGGCATGGAGCTGGCAGCCCGCTTTGGCCTGCCCGCCGAGGTGCAGCACATGATCGCTACTCACGCGGGCGAGGGGGACAAGGTAAAGCGCACCACCGAGGCAACGATCCTCAACCACGCCGATTTCATGAACTTTCACAGCATCCAGCGCATGATGCAGAAGAAGGAACTGGCGGCAAGGATGGAGTAACACAATGACCGGACAAACCATTGTTGAAAAGATCTTTCAGGCCCACAGCCCCGGCGATGTGCCAGTCGAGCCGGGGAACATCATCTGGCTCGACCTGGACGTGCGGACGGCCCGCGATTTTGCCGGGGCCAACGTGGTCAAGAACTACCGCACCCATTACGGCGATACACCAGTGGCCGGCAAAGACAGGACCTTCTTTACCTTTGACCTGGTCGTGCCGCCCAACAACATCCCCTACGCCAACAACCAGCAGATCTGTCGCCTCTGGGCGCGAGAGCAGGGGGTCAAGGTGTACGATGTGGACGCCGGGATCGGTTCCCACGTGGCGATAGAGGAGGGCCTGGCCTACCCCGGCTCGACGTTCGTCGGCACCGACAGCCACCTGAACATTCTGGGCGCGGTGGGCGCCTTCGGCCAGGGCATGGGCGACCAGGACATTGCCTTCACCTTCAAGACCGGCAAGACGTGGTTCGAAGTGCCACCGACGATGAAAGTGGTCGTCAAGGGCGAACTCGAGCCGCCTTGCACGGCCCGCGACCTGACGCTGGCGGTACTGCAGCGGCTCGGCTCCAACGGCGCGCTGGGTCGCGCCGTCGAGTTCTACGGCCCGGCGATCGAAGCGCTGGACTTGCCGGGACGCATCACGCTGGCCAGCCAGGTCACCGAGATGGGCGGTATCATCGGCTTCATCCTGCCTTCGGAGGAGGTGCTGGCCTTCGCTCGCCGGCGCACCGGCCGCGATGACGTCGAGAGCGTCTGCGCCGGCCCTGACGCAAAGTACGTGGAGACGGTGGAGGTGGACATCACAAACCTGGAGCCACTCATCGCCTGCCCGCCCAACCCGGCCAACGTCAAAGCAGTACGGGAGGTAGCCGGTCGGCGGATTGACAGCGTCTTCTTTGGCTCCTGCACCAATGGTCGCTTTGAGGACCTGGCCGCCGTGGCGGAGGTGGTGAAAGGAAAGCACCTTGCACCGGGCATCATGGCCTCGGTCGTACCGGCTACGCGAGAGGTCTTTGAGCAGATACTGCGCTCCGGCGTGCTGGAGACGTTGTTCGATGCCGGGTTCATCATCAGCAATCCCGGCTGCGGCGGCTGCGCGTCGGGACACATCGGCATGACCGGCCAGGGACAGGTGCAGATCAGCACCAGCAACCGCAACTTTCCCGGCAAACAGGGCGCGGGCGATACCTACCTGGCCAGCCCGGTCACGGCCGCCTGGTGCGCCCTCAAGGGCGAGATCGTGGTGCCGGAGGCCTGATATTCCCGTCTTCGACCTCACACTGAAGAATGAGCGTCCCGAATGGAGGTGAGGGATGTACCTTAAAGCGTTCACCATTCGCCATATCAAGTGCTTCGAGACGCTAACCCTTGATTTCTTTGAGGGCAACAAACCGCGCAAGTGGAACGTGATTCTGGGCGAAAACGGCACGGGCAAGAGCACTCTGCTTCAGGCCATAGCCGTGACGTTGGCCGGTCCCGAGGCGACCAAACTGTTGTTGCCCCGTCCGGAAGGCTGGGTCCAGATAGGGCAGAAAGAGGGAACACTGGAAGCCACCATCATGCCCGGTGAGCAAGACGGG
>CAYNKW010000260.1:0-2942 GCA_964397845.1 uncultured Anaerolineae bacterium | reverse complement strand
GTTTGCCCCTCAGGAATCACCCCGTCCTCGGACGGTGCGTTACGTCGTCACCGGCGACGAGCCAACCCAAGTAGGCAAGCGTTATTTCGACAGCCCGGCCATCGTCGAGCAAAACGGCGACGACTTTGCCTATCTGTCCAGGAGGTTGTACAGCGAACGCAAGCGGGAGGTTCAGGGTTGGCTAGCTTGCGGCTATGGCCCCTTTCGACGATTGAGTGGCGGTTCTGAACAGGGTAGAGAGATAGTCACCTCTCCTTCAAAGGCAGCCCGCTATGCAACGTTGTTCCTGGAAGGCGCAGCTCTGATTAACTGCCAGGACTGGCTGATGGAGCTGGATTATCGAACCAAAGAAGACCACGAGTCGAGTGCCAAACGGCTGGAATGGGTAAAGCAAGCGCTGGAGACCAATCTGTTGCCGGAACAAGTCGAGGTGGAAGTGAGCTCCGATGGCGTGTTTTTCCACTCCCATGGGCACAAGATCCCGATGGCACAGTTGAGCGATGGCTATCGTAGTATACTGGCTTTGGCGATTGACCTGGCCCGCTGGTTGACTGTGGCCTTTCCGAACGCCTCAGAACCTCTCAAACAGAAAGGGGTTGTGCTCATAGACGAGATAGATGCCCACCTGCATCCCCGTTGGCAACGAGAAATCGGGCTGTGGTTGCAGGAAAAATTCCCTGGCTTGCAGTTCATTGTCGCCACCCACAGCCCCTTTGTCGCTCAGACAGCCAGTGAGGGTGGCATCGTCGTTCTAAGGTGGGCTGCCGGGGAGAAAGTTGTCGAAGCACAAACAGATGTTTCGTCAGTGCGAGGTTGGCGGGTGCACCAGATTCTGACCAGCGATCTGTTCGATCTACCAACGACGCTTACCCCTGAACTGGAGAGCAAACTGCAACGACTCGACGAGCTTGAGGCCAGGTCTACCCTGATCAAAGAAGAACAGACCGAGTTGCACGAGCTACGGCGTGAACTTGAATCGCTGCTGCCGCCGCCGGGTGAAACAAAACGGGAGCGCGAAACGTACGAGCGGCTGGGGAAAATGGTTCAGCAGGCCGAGACACTGTTGGCTCAATGGCCTTCTACCGAGGCAGACGACGAAAGCAGCAAGAGTCGGGAATGATTCACATCCAACGCACGTATCCAGCGCCTGCGACGCTCACGTCGGTGAAAGCACAAGAGAATCGCGATGAACTCGAACGGCAAGTTCAGGCAGCCCAGGTCAAATTGACGTTCGACTCAAAACTCTACGGCGCGCCCGATGTGAAACAGGCATTGATCCAGATGCAGCACGGCAAATGTTGCTACTGCGAATTCAAGCTCCCCCCCGGCTATTACAGTGACGTAGAACATTTTCGACCCAAAAAGGCTGTCCTGGAAGACGATGGACGACTGAGGCGACCGGGCTACTACTGGCTGGCCTACACCTGGGAGAACCTTCTGCTGGCCTGTGCAGAATGTAACCGCCGACAAAAACGGAACAAGTTTCCTATCGAGGGAGAGCGGGCCAGACGGCCAAAGGACGCACTTGACCAAGAACGACCGATCTTCATTGACCCGGCCGGGCCGGATGATCCTGAGGCGTTGATCACATTCACAGAGCTGGGACGCGCCGCGGCCGTGGATGGCAATCAGCGGGGAAAGGTGACAATCGAAGAATTGCACTTGAATCGAGACGACCTGCAAGAGAGACGGCAAGAACGGCTTCAACTCTTAAAGGCCCTGTTGAAGATAAAGCAACTGGCTGACGCGGTGCAAAACGAGGATGACCTGGCCTGTGCCGAACGGGAATTAGAGCGATGCACCCGCGCCGATGCCCAATACGCTAGCCTAGCCAGATCGTTCTTGAGACGGCACGCTACGTGAGGAGGACGCATGAACAAATCCACCAAAATCAAAGGCCGCCTGTGGGTACTCACCGACCCGCACGGCAGACTGTACGACGACATTGACACCGACATGATCTTTCACAACCGCTACCTGCACATCACCGACGTGGCCCAGATGGGCCAGTACGCGCTGGACAACCTGAAAGGCTGGCAGGATTTCGCCCGGAAGACCCAACCGGGCGACGTGATCTTGACCGGCAAGAACTTTGGGGCGGGATCGTCACGGCAGCAGGCGGTGGACTGCTTCCGGGCGCTGGGCATCAGCACGATCGTGGCTGAGAGCTTTGGCGCGATCTATAAGCGAAACGCCATTAACAGCGGGCTGCCTATCGTCTCGCTGCCCGGCCTCACCGGGCCGGCCGGCGAATTCAAGACCGGCGACGAGCTGGAAGTGGACTTTGAAACCGGCAGTCTGGTGCTCAACGGTGAGAAAACCTTCCAGGCTCAGCCGTTTTCTCAGGTTCAGATGGACATCTACCAGGCAGGCAACCTCTTTGCTTACGGCAAGTCGTTGGGAGAGTGAAAAACGATGTACAAAAGACCGATCGACCCTACCTTTTTCGACCTGGAAATCTATGCCATCTACCGCGCCATCTGGGAGAACTGGGGCGACGAGGCGTGGAAGGTCGTTTGGCGGGCGGGAGAGGTGCTGTTCGACGAGATTCACGAGCGATTGAACCTGGACACAGACTTGCCGCTGGCGGCCATGCAGGGACTGGCCGAGTACCTGGTAGATGTGGGCTACTTTGCCGACATGAAGGTACGCCAGACGGCGGAGGACGAACTGGAATACGAGATGGTCGCCCCGGTCATCCTGCCCGGCGCAGAGCGGATCATCGCCGAAGGAGGAGTACCGGCGCATATTTCCACCTCGGTCATGTTTGCCGCTCTGAAAAAGCTCTTTGGCCTGAAAGCTGAAATGATCGGCGAGCCCGAGTTCACCGACGACGGGCGGGCCATCGAGCGGTGGCACCTATTCCCAAAGAGTTAACAGCCCCTCTTGCCCGATAGGAGAAACAAGCCATGGCAGAGCCATTGACCAGACAAATCATCCGA
>CAYNKW010000259.1:0-6016 GCA_964397845.1 uncultured Anaerolineae bacterium | reverse complement strand
AGGGGCTGCGGGAGCAGATGCGCTCCCTGCCGGAGGAGAGCGAGCAGGAAGAGGCGGTGAGCCCCTGGAACGTGCGGGAGACCATGCTCAACACTGCCCAGGGCGCCGCGATGGGTCTGGAACAGTGGGAAACGGTGCTGGCCCTGAGTGCCGAAATCGTCGCCAGCCAGGAAGCCCGGGGCGCGCCGGCCCTGGAGGTGGCTCGGTTCCGCTTCAACGACTATGGCCCACTGTTGCGCCTGCGCCGCTACGGCGAGGCCCGCGCCCTGCTGCACGACTGCCGGGCCATCTTTGAGAGGGAAAAAGACGTCGTGGGGCTGGGCAAGGTCTTTTCCGCCCTGGCCGACCTGGAGGACAAGCTGGGTCACCGGGGGCCGGCGGTGGCCTTCCAAGAGACGGCCCTGCGCTACACCTACCTGGCCGGCGACCCCGAGGACTGCGCGGTCAGCCACCACAACTTGAGCATTCATCTGAGGCGTGCTGGCAAAGACCCAAAGGTTGCTGTGGCACACCGCTTGGCGGCCGGGGTGATCGTCTTTCAGACGGGTTCTGGGATGCCGGTTTCAACGATCCAGGGCTTGGCCATCCACTTTGCCGACTTTGTCCCGGAACCACCGCCGCTGCCGGCCTCCTTTGAGGAGCTGTGCCGCCTCGTGGAGGCGACCAAGGGGGTGCGCTTCGGCGAGCTGTTCGAGCGCCTGCCCCGCCGCGCCGCCACCGGCGACGAGGCGCTGCAGGCGGTCGTGGCCCTGGCGATGGAGGAACTGAGCAAGGGGGGAAAATCCTGAGCCAGGTAAGGTGTCATGCGGTCGTGGCCCTGGCGATGGAGGAACTGAGCAAGAGGGGAAAATCCTGAGCCAGGTAAGGTGTCATTCTGAGCGACCGAAGGGAGCGAAGAATCCCGTTTCTGACAAACAGGCAGCCAGTTATGCAAAGAAACTCGTTTGCTGCTCGAACACCGGGGCACTCCGGACGGTGGCTTTGTCCTGTCGAATTACAGAGACGGGCAGGCCATCGGCGTTGAGCTGGAAAAGAAGCAGTAGGACGGGTTGGCAACCCGTCCTACTACGAATAGAAAGAGGTCAATGCAGGCGGTCCAGATTGAAGCGCCAGGGAAAGCGCGGATCGTGGAAGTGAAAACGCCGGCTCCAGGCCCTGGCGAGGTGCTCATTGAGGTCGCGGTCGCCGGTGTCTGCGGCACGGATTTGCACATCTATCATGGTCAGTACGAGGGCACCTATCCCATCATCCCCGGCCACGAGTTCAGCGGCACGGTGGCTGCCGTGGGCGAGGGGGTCAAAGGCTATCGTCCCGGCGACCGGGTCACGGCCGACCCGAACATCCCCTGCAACCGCTGCCCGGCCTGCCAGCGCAACGAGCCTAACCAGTGCTACGATTTGGCGGCCATAGGCGTCACGCGGGCCGGTGCCTTTGCCCGCTACGTTCTGGCCCCGGAGAGCAACGTCTTTGCCATCGGCTCGCTCTCCTTCGCCGCCGCAGCAATGGTCGAACCGCTGGCCTGCGTGGTGTGGGGGCTGAAACGGGTACGGACACAGCCTGGAGACGCCGTGCTCATCTTTGGGGCCGGTCCAATGGGCTGCTTGATGCTTCAGGCCGTGCGCCACGCAGGCGCAGCGACCGTCGTTGTTACCGACGTTGTACCCTGGCGGCTCGAACGGGCGGCGGAACTGGGAGCCACGGAAACGGTGCCAGCCGATGAGTATCAGGCGAAGCGGCTACAGGCGCTAGTGCCACTGGGTTACGATATTGTCGCCGATGCCACCGGGCGCCCCGATGTCCTGGAGCAGGCCTTCTCCTACGTCCGGCCACGGGGCAAGGTATGGGTTTTTGGCGTCTGCCCACCCGCTGCCCGGGCCACCTTTGTGCCCTACGACGTCTTTCGCAAGGACCTGAGCATCATCGGCAGCTTTGCCGTTTGCCGCACCTTCCAGGAGAGCATCGCTCTCATCCAGAGCGGTGCGGTGAGGGTCGAGCCCTTGATCTCTCACTGCCTGCCATTAGAGCGCTTCAGCGAAGGACTGGAACTGGCCGAACACGCCTCTGAACGTATGAAAGTGCAATTCATTTGCCCCGCTGCCGAGACTCAACGCCATCAGAAGGCTGATCGTCGTAAAGCGCACTGACATATTGACAAGTCGGCGGTCAATCCCTTGCCCTTACGCGGCCAAAACGACTGAAGTCGTTACTACGTGTCCTTCGAGAAACCAGGTTTTTCAGAAAAAACCTGGTTTCTTGCTCTCAGATCTCGCTCTGTCGGGATCCTGGACTCACAGGGAACTCCCGTCTGACATAGACCGCACCCGTTCATCTACCCCTGCACTACAAGCACCGGCGAGATCCACGTGATGTCCTCGCGGTCGTGGCTGGCGATGGCCTGCCGCGCTTTGAGCAGCGCTGTGTCCAGCGCCCCCTCGGGGAACAGGGCATCGTAGAAGGCACGGGCCAGCACGCGGGCGCTCCCGTCGTTCACGGGCCAGCGCATCCCCAGCACGGCCGGCAGCCCCGCCTCCACCGAGGCGTCTACGATCCCCAGAAAGTCGTTGTCCAGCAGCCCGGCCACGCCGACCTGCTCCAACCGCTCCCACATCTACTGGCGGAGTTCTGTCTTGTCCTTCACGCTCATTCTATACTATGCGGTCATGATGGTGAGCCACAAGCCACCGTAGTACACAAGCGATTCTCATCCTGAACAAAGCCAACAGGTGACCACAACGGTGCCGACGCGCTGAAACTGCCGAGGCGATATACCCATCCTGGCCATTGTCCTAAGATCTGACCACCCTCAGGGCTCTTTATGTCGACCGGATTATAGCACAGGCAAGCAGTTTCGACAACAAGATGGTTCCTCTTGCCAAAACGACTTTCAGGCGGTATAATGAGTCCAGGCTGGTCCGGCCCGCCCTGGGTGGACCAGGAAGGTTGTGGCAGCATGACAATCTGTGGGAGGGGAAGCGTGGCTAAACATATTCTGGTGGATCCTGACAAGTTTCTGGGTGAGGCATACATTGAGGGCACCAGCCTGCCGGTGTCGGCGGTCGTGCAATTGACAGAAGCGGGGTTAGGGCCGGAGGAAATCGTGGCAGCCTATTCTGAATTGACCGTAGAGGATGTCAGAACTGTGCTGGATCACCACGCCCAGCACGGTGAAAGCGCGTCGTAGTGATGTTGCCGGGGAAGGCACGAGTGTGCAACGGCTACCCTGCCCTTTATGAGACGGCGGGGGGCCGTTTTCTTGCTTCCCCTGGCCTAGTCAGGTATGATGCCCGCGAGAGGACTTGCCATGCGTATCGTGATGATCGGGCCGTTTGGCTTGCGACCCAAAGGCACCATGAGCGTGCGGGCGCTGCCCCTGGCCAAGGCACTGGCGGCGCTCGGTCACCAGGTGACGCTGCTGCTGCCGCCGTGGAGTTGGCCAAAAGACAGCGGGCGACAGTGGACCGAGGATGGTGTAACGGTGGAGAACGTCGCATTGCCGCCGGGCATCCCGCTGCTCTGGCATCTACTCCTCGCCGGGCGGCTGGTGCGCCGGGCGCTGGTGCTGCGCCCCGACGTGATCCACTGTTTCAAACCCAAAGCATACGCTGGTCTCGCTTCCTGGGCGCTGTGGCGGCTCCGGCGGCTGGGACTGACCCACGCACGATTGGTCGTAGATAGCGACGACTGGGAGGGCTTTGGCGGCTGGAACGATCTCGAACCGTACTCCTGGCCGCAAAAGCGCTTCTTTGCCTGGCAGGAAAAATGGGGCCTGCGGCACAACGATGCCCTGACCGTGGCCAGCCTCACGTTGCAGAGCATCGCCTGGAGCCTGAACGTGCCGCCGGAGAGGGTGTGGTATGTGCCCAATGGGGTTGGAGAATGGCAAATGGCGAATGGCGAATGGAGAAAGAACCAGGGCGAGGGAAAGACGGTTTTGCTGTACACCCGATTCTTTGAGTTCGAGCTAGATCGGGTAGTGGCGGTCTTTCGGAGGATACACGAGGCGAGACCGGGAGTGCGCTTTTTGGTCGGGGGCAAAGGGCTGTTTGGCGAGGAAACACGGTTTCTGGAATTGTGCCGCGCGGTGGGGCTGACGGAAGCGGTCGAATACGTTGGCTGGGTCGAGACCGATGTGCTGCCTGATTACCTGGCGCGGGCCGACGTGGCGGTCTATCCCTTTGACGATACGCTGATCAACCGGACCAAATGCGCCGTCAAGTTGCTGGATCTGATGGCCGCCGGGGTACCGGTCGTCGCCGAGGCGGTGGGACAGAACACCGTGACGGTCGAGCACGGCGTCTCTGGGCTGCTGGTGCCGCCGGGCGATGGAACAGCCTTCGCAGCGGCAGTGATCCGCCTGCTGGACGACCCTGACCTGCGCAAGCAACTGGGCCACGGCGCACAATGCCGCATCCGGGATCGCTTTACGTGGGAACGTCTGGCCGCGCGGGTGGAGTGCGTTTACTCAGGAGACGAAAAGAGCAACGTTGACGCAAACCATTGAGGCTGCTTTGAAGCAACTCCGCCAGCAGCCGCTGATCTACTACTGGCTGCCGCTGCTTGCCTGGATGGGAATCATCTTTTGGTTTTCGTCGCAGCCACAGCCTTTTGAAATGCCGGAATCCTGGCAGCAAGAACTGGTGGGCAAAGCTGGTCACATGATCGGTTACGCCGGGCTGAGCCTGCTCTGGTGGCGGGCACTGGCAGCGCACCGATCCACCTCAGAGCGCCGGGTGCTGGCGCTGGCCTTTCTCCTGACGGTGCTGTACGCCGTCTCGGATGAGTACCACCAGACCTTTGTGCCAGGGCGAAGTGGCAGCCTGATGGACGTGCTCATTGACGCGGCAGGAGCCGGGATTGGCTTGTGGTTGCTGCATCGCTGGCGAAAGAGGTAATCCCGCCGATAGTTCGGCTTGACAAAAATACCTTAGTATGTTATACTTCGAGTCAATACCCAGGTTTGCAAGGTGTTGATAGGTAAATCCCTTGAAAGGAGTTGACGATGTCCGTGAATATGTTTCGCAAGGCTCGCTGGCTGTGGGCGATGGCCGTTCTGCTCGCCTTTGTGATGGCGGCTGGCGGGTGTACCAAAAAGCTCACCGTTGAAGACATCATTGCCAAAGTGAAAGAGGTTGTCGCCAATACGAACGACGGCCACGCCGTGGTAGAAGTGACCGCCAAGGTGCAGAGTGAATCGGTGCGGGCGGTTATCGAAGTGTGGGGAAAACAGCCCAACAAGGCCCGTGCTAAAGTGCTGGAGACGGATCGTGGCGAATTTGCCGATGCCGTGATCGTCACCGACGGCCAGACGGCCTGGTTCTACAGCCCGGTGGAGAATCAAGTCATCGTCGCCGACGTTAGCGACATTCCCGTCGACGCGCAGGTAATCATCCAGGACATGGAAGGCTTGATGCAATGGGTGTTGGACGCCAGCGAGGTCGAATTGCTGGGCGAAAAAGATGTCGCCGGGGCCAAGACCCACAAGTTGAGCCTGACGCCGAAGGAAGACGAGGAGCGACCGTTGCCCATCACCGGCACGGCCACGCTGTGGGTGGATCAAGAGCAGTGGATCGTTCTCAAGGCCCATTTTGTCGCGCCCAATCTCGGTGAGGGAACAATGCAGGTGCGTTCCTTCGAGTTGAACCCTGGCCTGGACGACGAGATTTTCACCTTCGAGGCGCCGGCGGGCGTGGAGGTGATCAACGCCGAGGATGAGAAAACGCGACACATGACGCTGGACGAGGCCGAGGCACAGGCTGGCTTTGATCTGCTGACGCCGGCCTACCTGCCCGACGGGAGCACGCTGATAGATGTGCTCAAGGTTAGAGAGGCTTTCGTCCTGCTCTACGACCTGGACGGTGCCAACTCTACGGTGACTCAATCGCAGGGGGAGCTGCCGCCAGGCTCGTTTGGCGAGCCAGGCGCTGGTGAGAGCGTGACGGTGCGGGGCGTCCAGGCGACGCTCGTCGCCAGCGAGGCCCTCGGCGCCAGCTTGCTCACCTGGCAAGAGAACGGGATC
>CAYNKW010000258.1:0-6030 GCA_964397845.1 uncultured Anaerolineae bacterium | reverse complement strand
GCCGTACAACGGCCCAAAGTTGGCGCAGACTCTGAAATCGGCGCCTTGCGGCTCCATCGCGCCAAACGCGGTCCAGGCGCTGGTTCGGAAACCCGTTTTCTGACGCTTTCAGACCAGATCTGTCTGTGTCGATCTTTTCAGCGGCGTGCATGAGAAGCAGCTTGCCATGCCCTTTGGCAGGAGCGATCAAAATATCTGGGTCGCCGGGACTTGCGGTGAACGGGTTGCGGTGGTAAAATATCATCTCATTTACTTGCCCACCTGCAAACTTGCCAAAGGAGAGTCCATGTCTACCGATTTTCGCATCGAAAACATCGCCGCTCACGAGGGCGAAACTGTCACGGTCAAGGGCTGGCTCTACGCCCGCACCGATAAGGGGCGTCTGCAATTCCTCCAGGTCCGCGACGGCAGCGGCATCGCCCAATGCGTCGTCTTTAAAAAAGAAGTACGGCCCGAAGTCTTTGAGGCGGCGCGCTCGCTGGTCCAGGAGTCATCGCTCATCGTCACCGGCGTCGTGCGCGCCGATCGGCGCGCCCCCGGCATCCCTGGCGGCTACGAGATCGGCGTCACTGAGGTTCAGGTGGTACAACTGGCCGGGGAATATCCCATCCAGCCCAAGGAACACGGCGTGGACTTTCTCATAGACCGCCGCCACCTCTGGATCCGCTCCACCCGCCAGTGGGCCGCGCTGCGGGTGCGGGCCACGGTCATCAAAGCGATCCGCGACTGGCTGGACAACCAGGGCTTTATCCTGATGGATACACCCATTCTCACCCCGGCTGCCTGCGAGGGGACGACGACCCTCTTTGAAACTGACTACTTTGGCACGCCGGCCTACCTCAGCCAGAGCGGCCAACTGTACAACGAGGCGACCATTGGCGCTTTCGGCAAAGTTTATTGCTTTGGCCCCACCTTCCGCGCCGAAAAGTCCAAGACTCGCCGGCACATCATGGAGTTCTGGATGGTCGAGCCAGAGATGGCTTTCGTGGACCTCGACGGCTGCATGAAAGTCGAAGAGCAGTTTGTCAGTTTCATCGTGCAGACGGCGCTAAAAGAGCGCGGAGCAGAACTCCAATTGCTGGAGCGGGATGTCCTCCGGCTGGAGAACGTCGTGTCACCATTCCCGCGCATCCACTACGACGAGGCGGTAGAGCGCATCCGCGCCGCTGGCCTGGAGTTCGAATGGGGCGGCGACTTGGGCGCGCCGCACGAGACGGCGCTGGCCGAGCAGTTTGACAAACCGGTCTTTGTGCACCACTATCCGACGGACGTCAAGGCTTTCTACATGGCCCAGGAGCCGGATCGCCCGGAGACTTGCCGCTCTGTGGACTTGTTGGCCCCGGAAGGCTATGGCGAGATCATTGGCGGCGGTGAGCGTTCGCCCGACATTGCCTTTTTGGAGGAGCAGATCAAGCATCGCAACCTGCCCCGCGAGGCCTACGAGTGGTACCTCGACCTGCGGCGCTACGGCAGCGTGCCCCACTCCGGCTTTGGCCTAGGCATCGAACGCACCGTGGCCTGGATCTGCGGCCTGCACCACATCCGGGAGACGATTCCCTTCCCCCGGTTGTTGGGGCGCATGTATCCGTAACGCGGATGGGAGAAAGATATGGAAACAGCATGAGTCTTATTTTCCTTCGCTGATCTCAGGCTGAGTAAAGTCCAGGATATATGTGGTGTATGTCTCAAAATCGTCCAGGTTCTCTTGCAAGATGCGATACACCGTTACGTCGTCAACGTCCCAGTACAGGTGCACCACGCGGTTGCGAAAACTGACCATCTTGCGCAGCGTGGGCATAAAAGCCTCCGGCAGGATGCCGTTCTCACACAGGACGGTGAAGGTGTCGTAGTAATCGGCAGGCGTGCGGTACCCCTCGTCGGCGACGATGTGATGGGCGATGTCCAGGCAACATTCAATGGACACCTGTAACAGATGTTTGGCGCTTTCCACGTTGGTAAAGTCCTGGAGAAACGTAGCCCTGGGGAGGGCAAGCAGGGTGTGCAGTTTCTCCAGGTAGCGGCGCAGGTTACTGATGATCGAGGCCAGCGTTTCGGGATCAACCACGGAACAGACCCTCCCGGTGTACCTTGTCGAGAAAAGCGATGCACAGACGACGGGCCACGGGGGCAAAGTCAAAGTACCGCTTCCGTGTCTGTACCTCAAAGGCTACACGCCGTGCTCTGTCACGCTGATAAAGCAATATGCCTTGCTGTATGACTTTGCCTCGCACGAGCAACGGCGCTTCGTTGATGGCCCGTACATCCACGGCTGTCAAATCGCTCGCCTCCTCAATGGCTGCCTGGATGGAAAACTCTAGCATCAGCCGTTCATAAGGAGGGAGAGGCTCGCTCAGGACCAGGGCGATGTCCACGTCGCTAAAAGGAGTGACCGTCCCGTGGGCCACGGAACCGTAGACGTAAGCGGCGTCCACGGGATATTCTGTCAGAACAGAGGGGAGTGTCTGTTGCAGTTGGGCTAACAGCCGGGCTGCTTGTTGCTCTCTTTGTGTTTTCACTTCGCTGTGCGTACCCATCTTGTTCCCCTCATGCAGACCGGACTCTGGTCATTTTGCCATCAGCCATGAGTATAGCACGCCAGGCGCGGGTTGTCAAAGAAAGTCCCATCGCACCGTGCGCCACGCACCACGGTGATCACTCTTTGTCCACCTGGATGGCTAAGCGTATCACCTCTTGCGGGGCGCGAATCTCCAGCGTGCCCGACCCGCCCGGCGGCGCGTCGTCGAGCGCTACTGTGATCTCCAGACGTGCTTTTCGTCCGCGCTTGATCGTCCACTCCCGGCGGTTGACCCGCATCCAGTCGGCGCTGGGCACCACCTGCACCCGCAAGGCTCCGTAGCCCCGGTTCTCCATCCGGACGTATTGCTTCGCTGGCCCGCGTCTGGAAAAGCGCAGGCTCTGGCCGGATAGGTGCAGGCGGGGCACCAGGGTGACGGTCAACCGGGCGCTTACCTCCTCGTGGCCGCCGTTACTCTCGACCTGCAGCGCATCTATCACCTCATAGTCCCCCTCGCGCAAGCCTTCAGGGTGAGCCTCAACCACGATTTGCACCGAGGCCCCGGTGTCGCACTCGAACGTCCTGGCTCGGCAGCTCAGCCACGGCACGCGGGTGGTCAGGGTGCCTTGCAACGCGCCCACCCCCCGGTTGGAAAGGCGGAGCGTCTGCGACACAGGCGCATAGTTCTCGCTCACGTCAAAGTCCAGCGTCAACGGCTCAATGACCAGCATAGGAGCGGACAGGGCTACGCTGGCCGGCAGGTCGGCCCGCCCGGCGTTGCTGTGCACGGTCAGCCACGTCTGACCGACGTCGCCTCCCATAGCCAGGGCGTAGGCTTTGACCTGAACGACCGCCTGCTCGCCGGCGCGACATAACCCACTGGCCGGCACGATCTCTAGCCAGGCGTCATGTCCTTTCTTCGGCCACTCAATCTCCCAGCAGAGTTCCCCCGTGCCGACGTTCGCGATCTCCAGCGGGAGCGTAGCGACGTCCTCCCGCCCGATGATGCCGAAATCGAGGCTGCGCCGTGCCACGCTCAGTTGTGGGCGCGCCAGTGCCACGTGTGCCACAACGGTTCGCTCTTCTCCTTGGCCCGCGATGTGTAGCGCGTCTTTCACCGTCCATTCGCCGCCTGCCTCAAAGGCGGCGGTGTCCAGCACGGCGGTTAGCGGCGCAAAGTGGCCTGGCTCGCACAGCAGCGCCTGTGGTTCGACGATGAGCCAGGGCACATTGCTGCGCACTGCCCCTTGCCAGGGCAACGAACCCCGGTTGCCCACGGTCACGGTCATTTCCACGTCATCGCCGTCGCGCACCGTCCCCAGGTCCAGCAACGCCGGTTCGACTACCAGTTCGGGGGCCAGCACTTCCACGGCGGCAGACAACGCCTGCTGCCCGGCGTTGGCGTCTATTCTGACCGCCTCGCCAGCAAAGGTGTCGCCGCCCGGCAGACTTGCTGTGTCGCACATCACCTGGAGCGTCAGCGTCTCGCCGGGCGGGCAGCGGAATTCGGCCGGGTGAACCGCCAGCCAATCCACCTGGCTGCTGGCCTGGCCCACCAGATCGGCCGTGCCCGGGTTGGAGAGGTTCAGCAGGCGCTCGAGGCAAGCGTCCCGTTTGGTGACACCAAAATTGAGGGCGGTGACGTCCACCACCAGGCCGGGCCGGGCCCACGTCCAGGCGATGCCAACTGTAGCCTGGCCGCTGTCGCTGTCTGCGACCAGCGCCCGCCGGAGCTGTGCGGTGCCGGTCAAATCCGGCAAATCTGGGGGCATTTGCGGGCCGATCAACTCGACGGCGACCCGCGCTGAAGCGCCAGCGGGGCAGCGGAAGGCCGGGCGGCGCACTCGCAGCCAGGACAGCCGACTGACCACCTGGCCCGACAGCAGCCCGCCGCCCCGGTTGGAGAGAGTGAGGTAGGCCACGTGAGACCCGCTGTGGGTGATGGGGCCGAAATCAAGCACCGCAGGTTCGGCTGCCAACCCCGGCTGAGACGATTCGGCTCTGGCCTCCAGCCAGGCCTGGCCGCCGTTGCTGGCGACGAGGATAGCCTGGGGCGATGCCGAGCGTCCGGCGGGCAATCGCCGGCCCCGCGCTACAACTTCGACCTCGGTCGTTTCTCCCGCCCGGCAACCAAAGACGGGCCTGGGCACTATCAGCCAGGGGAAGGGACTCTCTACGTGGCCCGTCAGGTAGCCCTGTCCCTTGTTGCGCATCTGGATCTTGGCCACGGCTTTCATGTTTGGTGGAATTTCGCCAAAGTCAAAGCCCCGCGGTCGGACTTCCAGCCTGGGCTGGACGCCCACTGCACCCATCTCCTCCAGCCAGGCGGCAAAGGTGGCGTGGAGGGCGATATCTTCCATGCCAGGCGGCGAGGCATCGCGGGCTGCTTTCTCGCGGGCCTGGGCCGTGCGGCGGGCCGCTTCCTCGACCTCTTTGGCCTCGGTGGTCTGGCCAGCAGCGCGCAGCCCCTGGGCCGATCCTGCCAGCCAGTCTTCAATGCGCCCGTTGACTAGCGCCCGCAGTCCGTCGTCCCAATGCCTGGCGCAGAACCGTACCAGGTCGCGTAGCGTCGAGGCTTCTTGTCCCTCTGTCAACACGAAGGGTGGCAACTTGATCTTGAAGACAGTTGGCTCACCCACGGCAAGGAACGTGTCTCGCATCTCGGCAGCCGAGCCGAACCGTTTGACCGGGTCTCTTCGAAAGGCACGAACGATAGCCCGTGTCGTTGCCTCGGAGAGATGGGGAGCGCGTTTGTGCAGCGCCGGCAAAGGACGCTCCGTCGGGTCGTGATGCGTTATAACAGCATGGAGGATGATGCCCACGCTATAGATATCCGACTGCGGTGTGAGCTGTCCCTGCCGCTGTTCCGGCGCTTCGTAGCCTGGCACCCCGCGACGCAGGGCGTTGCCGCTGGCGGAGTGTGGTTGCACGAGTCGTGCCAGGCCAAAATCTACCAGCCTGACGTCGCCGGCCGGGTCGATCTGGATCGCCGCGGGCGATAAATAGCCGAGGACTATTGGCGGCGTCTGGTTGTGCAGGTAGTCCAGGACGTCGCACAGTTGCCTGGCCCAGTGGAGCAGGGTGCTCTCGGAGGGCCTCTGGCGGCGATCCTGGACGATGTCGTGCAAGGAAACGCCGTCCAGCGGCCCGGTGATCAGGTAGAGACGACGGTTATAGGCAAAGGCGTCAGTGATGCGCGTCATGTTGGGATGACGCAGGGCTTGCCAGACGGCCGCTTCGCTCAGGAAGCGTTCTTCTACATCCTCGCGTTCCCGCCAGTTCAGGAAGGTGGTCGTCACTTCTTGGACCAGGCATGGCCGGTCGGCTGCCTGCTGGTCTACTGCCTCGTGGAGCGATACGGCCGGCTCTTGGCTCAGCGTGCGCCGGATGGCGTAGCGACCCTTGAGTTGTTTGGGCGGGCCGAACAGTTCCTCAAAAGAGAGCTCTTTCAGTTCCAGCCCGCAGAGGGCACAGGTTCTGGTTGCAGAGTGATTGATACACCCACATTTGGGACA
>CAYNKW010000257.1:0-6063 GCA_964397845.1 uncultured Anaerolineae bacterium | reverse complement strand
CGAAAGCTCTTGGCTACCATGATGCCGCTGACCGACTCTTGAATCTGGGCGTTGATTTTGGCCGTCACCCGGCGGGCGCGCTGGGTGACCCTACGCGCCACACGCCGGAAGCTGAGAGCGATGGCCACCGCGATAGGCGTCATGCCCAACAGCAGCAACGTCAGCCAGACGTTGATGGTGAGCAACCAGATGGAGAGGATAACGACCAGCAACACCTGACTGAGCAGGTTCATGGTCAACTCGACGACCGCCGAAAAGTCCTGAGTGTCAGACGTGACGCGGCTGACAATCTTGCCGGAAGGATGCTCGTCGTAAAAAGAGAGGTCATGTTGAATGGTAGCCTCAAAGACATCCTCCCGCAACTTGAGGACCACGTTCCCCACCACCCGGGCAGAGAACATCTGCCGGACGTAGTTGAAAGTCCAGGCAGCTATACCCAGCAAAAGCACGCCTCCTGCCAGGAGCAGCATTGTCTCGGTGGAAGGGTCTTGCGTCAGCAGATCGATGGCCCTGGAGATGAGGATCGGCCCGCCGGTCCCGGCCGCCGAGTTGAGCGCGATCATGGCGGCCACCATCCCCATCTGCCGGGCGTAAGGCCGGAAATAGCCGATGATCCGGCTGAGTAGTTCCCTGTCGCTGTAATTGCGGTCGTAGGCCTCGGTGTCAAGGCCGTCCAGAATGAACCCCATGACCCTACTCCGAAAGCGGTGACGAAGGATCAACGACAAAGGACGGGGGGCTATGCCTCTGTCTCTCGTCCTTCGTCATTCGTCGTCCGTCGTCAGTCATACCGCGCAAAGATGCGCCGGTAGTCTGTGCAGCGTTCCAATAGCTCTTCGTGCGTCCCTTGATCCACCAACTCACCCCGGCGCAAGACCAGGATGCGGTTTGCCCACCGGATCTGGCTGAGCCGGTGAGTGATGAGAAAAGTCGTCCGTTGGCGGCTGATGCGCCGCATGGCCCGCTGAATCTGGTCTTCGGTGGCACTGTCAATGGCGCTGGTGCTGTCGTCCAGGATCAGGATGCGCGGATTGGTGAGAAAGGCGCGGGCAATGGCGATACGCTGCCGTTCTCCGCCAGAGAGGGTCACGCCGCGCTCGCCCACCTCGGTGAGGTAACCGTCGCCAAAGCTGGTGACAAACTCGTGTGCCTGGGCCTCGCGAGCTGCCTGCTCGATGTCTTCCTGGTTGGCATCGGGGCAACCAAAGGCAATGTTTTCGGCCAGGGTGCGGGAAAAGAGAAACACGTCCTGCTCAATGGTGGAAATCTGCGAACGGAGCGATTCCAGGTTCCAGTCGCGCACATCCACGCCATCTACCAGCACCCGCCCGCTATTGACGTCAAAGATGCGGTTGATGAGTTGGGTGAGCGTGGTTTTACCGGCACCGGTTTGCCCCACGACGGCAATCGTCTCTCCCGGCCGGGCAGTAAAGCTGATGTTGTCCAGCACCGGCTGGTCATCGTAGCCAAAGCTGACATTCTCAAAACCCACTTCTCCCCGCATCGGTCGAGCAATGCCGGCTTCATTCTCGTCCAGCTCTGTTTCGGCGTTGATCAATTCCAGAATCCGCCCGGCGCTGGCCACGCCCAACTGCACCAGGTTGAAGGTAAAGATAGAGATAAATGTGGGAAAGCGAAGAGCGCTCATCAACCCCATAAAGGTGACCCCCTGGCCCAGCGTGATGTCGCCTGCCCGCCAGAGCCACATGGCATGGAAAAAGCCGCTGGCCCAGGCCAGGCTGAACATCAACATCGGCAGGTAGCGGGCCTGGATTTCCCCCTGCCGCACAAAGTAGTCACGGAACAGGCGAGCATTGCGGGCAAACTTTTCCCACTCGTGCCGCTCCCGGGCATTGGCTTTGACGATTTCAACCCCGGCGATGGCCTCTGCCAGCCCCGCGTTCATCGTCCCAAATTGCTCGCGCCGGGCCATACTGACCGGCTTGAGACGCCGGCTATAATCGGCCACCGTGATGGCCAGCAGGACGACAAAGATAAGAGGGACGAGCAACAACCTGGATTGTAGCCGGCCGATCAGGAAAATGGGAACGACGAGCGCCATCAGCGAGTCGGTGATGAGCATCAGGCCGGGGCTGAACATCAGGTTGAGCATGCGCACGTCATTGGTAGCGCGAGCCATAATGTCCCCGATCCGCTGGCGACCGTGAAAGGTCTGGCTCTTGCCCAGCAGGCTGGCGTAAAGCTCGTCGCGAGAATCCCGTTCAATGCGTTGGGCCAGGAACTCGATGGCATAGTTGCGTACCAACCCTGTCATGCCTTGCCCGGCAGCCAATCCCAACACGCCTAAGGCGAGCATCAGCAACTCGGTCGTGCGCCAGGCGGGTGCGGTAATCAGGTCAAACCCCTGGCCGATAAAGACCTGGATGTAGCTGTAAAACCCGTTATTCAGAACAGCCACCAGGATTACGGCCAGCGGGAAAACGGGGTAGCGTATCACGTGAGAGATGATCCAGCGCACCGGCCCGGAGCGGTTGTAGGGATATTCGTCTTCCAGCCGAAATTCTCTTTTGGTCAACGCACTACCTTCTCTTGGCCACCTTGACTGGCCACTGATGTTGGTGTATAATGTTCACACCAATACAAAGCACCAACCACTCCAGAAAGAGGTATAAAATGACGGCGCGAACAAAAGACACCCGTCGCATCAACGTCACCTTCCCCACCGACTTGCTGGCTTTGCTGGACTCGGTCGTTCCGCCACGAGGGCGAAACCGCTTCATCGTCGAGGCCACCGAACGGTTGCTGCGCCGCGAGCGACTGCGGAAGGTGTTGACTGAGCTTCGAGAGCGACCGGCCTGGTCAGACGAAGACCACCCTGATCTGATGACCGCCGAGGACGTGGAACGCTACGTCCGCCGCCTGCGGGAAACCTGGATGCCCCGCACCTGGGATGAGATCATCGAGGAAGCCAAGCAGGAAACGACCAAGCGACAAAAAGCGGTAGTGCAAGATGGCTAACTATCTTTTAGACAGCAACATTCTTATTCTGGCCCTACGCAGGGAACCGACTGCTTTGGACCTGATGGACGATCTCCAGGCCCAGGGCGACCTCTGCATCTCCGTCGCCACCCGTACCGAGGTTCTGGCCGGGATGCGGCCCCACGAGGAAGCGATCACCATGTCCCTGCTGGACTCGCTCATCAGCCTGCCGGCCACGGTGCCCATCGCCGACCAGGCCGGCCGGTGGATCTACCAGTACGCCCGGCGCGACATTCAACTCTCGTTCCCCGATGCCCTCATCGCTGCTACGGCGGTAGCCCACGACCTGACGCTGGTGACCACCAACGCCCGTCACTTTCCTATGGAGGGCCTCCTGGTTCGCCCCCTCCAGGTTGGCAACTGAGAGCACCCACTTGCCCAGTATAGCACAAAAGGAAGTTGGAAGCAATCCGACTCCAACTACTGCCACAGACGGCGCTCTCCTCACCGATTGCCCGCCGTGACGACGACCTCCTCCGGCAAAGCGACGTGATCCTGCCCCTGCGCCGTGCCCACGCGGGTCACCGTCGCCGAGTCGTACAGCCCCACGATGAGGGTAGCCGGGCCAGTATAGGCCGCGTCGCTAAAAGTCAGTGTGTGCGCGTCCACGACTACCTCGCCGCCCACCCAGGTCGTCGTAGGGCGGGTGTTATCCACCGGCGGGCCGTCGTGCTGAGCGATGAGGTGCCCATCGGCGGCCAGGAGTTGGGTAAAGACGGTGTAGAGTGTTTCCAGCGGGACGTCGTTCAGCGCCCGCCAGTAAAGGGTCAGGCGGAACGGCTGGCCTGCCGTCAACCCGGTGGCTTCCAGGTCGTAGCCCAGCAACCCGGCGAAATCGCCGATCTGCACGCCGACGCTCTGTTGCACCGGCGGCGGTTCCCACAGCAGCGCCGACTCGTCCAGCCGCACCTGCCCCAGCGAGACGAGCTGGTCACCTGCCGCCAGCGCCAGGCTGGCTGGGCCGCGCCGGGGCGGGTAGGCCAACACCCGCTGTTCGACGACGACCTCGCCATCAGTCCAACGATCAGGGGGATAGGCTTCAGCCAGCAAGGGGCTGCCAACCTCGGCCCAGACATGATCGTTTTGTGAGAGACAAAGTACTGGAGCGACGGCCGGGCGGGTCACTCCCCCGGCGCGCCAGCGAAGCAGCACGGTCACCTGCTCACCGGGCAACGCGGCGCGGGGCAAGATGGCAAACCGCTCCAGAAGCAACCCTTCGGCCACCCTCGTCTCCCCTGGCATCTCCCACGGCACGCCCTCCCACGTGCCGTAAGGATCACGGTCAAAGTGCTGCCCCCGCGTCAGCACCACCTCTCCCAGCGTCAGGTCTTGCCTTCCAGAACCGCCGCCCGCGTCCGCCAGCGGCAGCCGGCCTAGCGTGTCCGCGTCGTATACACCCACGGCCAGGCGGTGAGGCAGCGGTGGCGTCCCCACCGGCAGCGGCACGACGTAAAAATTGACCGTCTCTGCCCCCACCGGCCAGAGGTGTGTCGGCAAGCCGGCCTCGTTCAGCAGCAGCACGTCGGCTGAGGAAAGACGGCAGCCTTCGGCGTCAGTCAACATGACGACGACTTTATAGGACACATCCGCTGGTTCGACCAACCGCCAGCGCAAGGCGACGGCGACGGCGTTATCGTTCGTGACCGTGGGTTCGTAGAAAACCCCTGTCAGCGACAAAGGCCCAAAGCGAGCACGAGTCTCGGCCAGCTCAGGCAGCGGACCGGTGGGGCCATCCAGTCTGTAGACGCGCACATCCAGCCCCCGAAAATCGCGCCATGACTCCAGTTGCCCCGCTCGCTCCAGCAGGAACGGCCCCAGGCCGTGCAGATCGGCCTTGGAGGGCTTCCAGTGCACCAGGAAGAACCGCCGCTTGTCCGCCGTGATCTCGCTCCTTTGCCGTACCTTTCCCGCATGGAACTCGTCGTGGGCCATGACGACGGTCGCCGGGCCGTCGTAGTAATAGGGCACCGGGTAGTCGTCGGGGCCTACCAGGATTACGTCTTCGGTAGTGGCCGTTTCCTCCAGGTAAGCGGTGACGCCTCGCGCGTCGTCTTTGTGAAACCGCTCGTCAAAATACTGCACCTGCAGCCCCACCCCAAAGGTCAGTGCCAGGCTGCCGGCCAGCAGCGCACCCGCCAGGCGGTGCCCGGTCCGCCCGGCCAGCAGCACCGTCAGCGCCCGCCCCACGACGAAAAAGAACGGGATGGAGAAAACGAGCGTGTAGCGCGGCTGCGCCTGGGGCCAGACCCGCCAGAAGGCGAAGCAGAAAGCCAGGGGCAGCAGCCCGTGAACCAGCATAGCCCCCGTCTGGCGGCGGTGGTCGTCGGCCAGGCAAGCCAACAGCAGGGACAGAGTGCCGATCAGCGCCAATAGCGCCGCACCCGTTGGCAGCAGTGGGTGGCCCTCGGCAGCCGCCAGGTTGCCGCTCACCGTAAAGCGCCAGATACGCCAGAGGAAAGCGAACAGGTCCGGGGGCACTGCCTGCCACTCCCGGATGCCGACCTGTGAGCGGACATAGTCCCAGTGGCGGGCCACGTTCCACAGCCAGGGCACGCACAGGGCAACGACCAGGGCCTGGCTGCCGATCCAGGCGCGCAGCGATAACCGCCGCCTCCAGAGCCAGGCTGCCAGCAGGAACAGATTGGCGCAGAGCACCCCCAGCACGGCGATGAAATGCGAATAGAGGATCAACGCCTCGACGACGGCCAGTCCCAGCCAACGTCGCAGAGGAGCAGGCTCACCTGCTTCTGTCAAGCGGTGAAGGGCATAGAGGAGCAACAGGTAAAGCAGCGGCAGGAGGGCATAGACTCGCGCCTCCTGGCTGTAAACAACGTATGCCGGCGAGAGGGCTGCCACGGCCATGGTCGCCAGGGCAGTGGGCCGGTCGAAAAGGCGGCGCGCCACCCGGTAGGTAGCGGGCAACAGGAGCACACCGAGCAGCAGCGAAAGGTAGCGGATGCTCAACTCGCTGAAGCCCGCCAGCCGCGTCCAGCCGGTCAGCAGCCCATAGTGCAGCGGCGGGTGGTTCCAGGCGATGCTGCCCGGCAAGCCCAGCACGGCAGC
>CAYNKW010000256.1:0-6181 GCA_964397845.1 uncultured Anaerolineae bacterium | reverse complement strand
TATCAACGGTTTCGGACGGATCGGACGCCAGGTACTCAAAGCCATCCTGGATGATTACCCAAACGACATAGAAGTGGTTGCCGTCAATGACCTCTTTGATGCCCAGACGAACGCGCACCTGTTCCGCTATGATTCTAACTATGGCAAGTTCCCCGGCACGGTGGAAGTGAAAGAGGGCAACCTGATCGTCGACGGTCGGGAGATCCAAGTCCTGGCCCAGCGCGATCCGGCCAAGCTGCCCTGGGGCGAGTTAGGCGTGCAGATCGTCTTGGAAGCCACCGGTATCTTCCGCGACGGGAGAAAGGCAGCCGCCCACATCAGCGCCGGCGCCAAAAAGATCATCATCAGCGCTCCGGCCAAACCGGCCGACAGCGTGGATTTGACGATAGTATTGGGCGTGAACGATGACCAATACGACCCTGCAAACCATCACATTGTCTCAATGGCTTCCTGCACCACCAACTGCCTGGCTCCCGCCGTCAAGGTCATCCTCGACAATTTCGGCATCGTCAAGGGGTTGATGACCACCGTCCACTCTTACACGACCACCCAGAAGGTCCTGGACCTGGCATCGAAGGATCTCAGGCGCGCCCGGGCCGCAGCCCTGAACATCATCCCCACCACCACCGGCGCAGCCAAGGCGCTGGCGCTGGTCATCCCGGAACTGAAAGACAAGTTCGACGGCTTCGCCCTGCGCGTACCCACCCCCACCGTCTCCATCGTGGACTTTGTGGCCGAGGTGGAAAAGACGACCACCGTCAAAGAAGTCAACGTCGCCTTCAAAGCCGCCGCCGAAGGTCCGATGAAGGGCATCCTGGGCTATTCGGAAGAACCGCTGGTCTCTATGGACTACAAAGGCGATCCTCGCTCCTCCATCGTGGATGGCCTGTCTACCATGGTGATGGGCGGCAACATGATCAAAGTAGTGGCCTGGTACGACAACGAGTGGGCCTACTCTGTCCGCATGGCGGATCTGATCAAGTACATGGCGGACAAGGGGATATAGCAACACAGCCCTGGAAAACCGAAACAAGGCCCGCTACAAGTAAAGTCTCGGTGTCAGGAGAGATGACGCAGGAGACCATCGCTCTGGCCCAGGAATTGCTGGAGCATCTCAAAGTGTATCTTACTCAGGAACAAGAGGACACCGATGAGCAAAAAGACGATTAGGGACATCGCGATAACCGGCAAGCGGGTCATCGTGCGGGTGGACTTTAACGTGCCGCTGGCCGATGGACAAGACTTCGGCGAGTCCCTCGGCCTGAGCTCGGGACGAAAGCTCAGTCGAGCCGTGGCCGACGACACCCGTATCCGGGCGGCGCTGCCGACGATCCAATACTTGCTGGACAACGGGGCGCGGGTCATCCTCATGTCCCACCTGGGGCGACCCAAGGGAAAGGCGAAAGAAGAACTGCGCATGGCGCCGGTAGGCGAGCGACTGTCGGCGCTGTTGGGCCGGCCGGTGAAAGTGATGCGCGACTGCATCGGCCCGGAGGTGCGCGCCGCCGCTGAAGACCTGAGCGAAGGCGAAGTGATGCTGCTGGAGAACCTGCGCTTTCACCCGGAGGAGCGAAAGAACGATCCGGCCTTTGCTAAAGAGCTGGCTTCCCTGGCCGAGGTGTACGTCAACGATGCCTTCGGCACGGCCCATCGCGCTCATGCTTCCACCGCTAGCATCGCCGACTATTTCCCTGCCGTGGCCGGCTTTTTAATGGAGAAAGAGATCGAGTTCCTGGGCAGAGCGCTGGAAGACCCAAAGCGGCCATTTATTGCTATCCTGGGTGGAGCTAAAATCTCGGACAAAATCGGCGTCGTCGAGAACCTGCTGGACAAGGTGGACCGGCTACTCATCGGCGGGGGGATAGCCAACACCTTCTTCAAGGCGCAAGGGCTGGAGGTGGGCGATTCGCTGGTAGAAGACAATGCGCTGGACACGGCACGAGACCTGCTGGCCCGCAGCGGTGACAAGCTGCTGCTGCCGGTGGATGCTGTCGTGGCCAACGGATTCTCCAACGATGCCGCCTCCATGACCGTAGACGCAGATCACGTGCCGGCCGGCTGGCGCATCCTGGACATCGGTACGGAGACGGTGGCACATTTCAGGGAGGCACTGGTCGGAGCCAGAACCGTCGTCTGGAATGGGCCCATGGGCGTCTTTGAGTTCCCCAAATTTGCAGCGGGGACGGCGGCGCTGGCCCGCGCCCTGGCCGGACTCGAAGCCATCACCATCATTGGCGGCGGCGGCTCGGCGGCCGCCGTCCGGCAGGCCGGCCTGGCCGACAAGATGACCCACATCAGCACCGGTGGCGGTGCATCGCTAGAGATGTTGGAAGGAAAGGTGCTGCCGGGGCTGGCGGCATTAGAAGACAAGCTATAGCGCCGATTTCCCATTCTGGCGTCTTTGTGGTATAATATCTTTCGGAATTTCAGGGCGCTGCTCGTGCGACGTTGCGTGGCAGCACCTGGAAAAGGAGATAATGGCCGAAACATCAGATTGTCCCTCCCCCTCAGGGGGAGAGACAGACAAAAGATTGATAAACCAGTGGCGGTGCACCGTCGCCCTGGCGCGAAAAGGCCTGGTACCTCTCATCTCCCGATATACAACTCACCTAGTGATTGTACTGTTAGTGACGGCAGCTCTTTCCCTGACGGGAATGGAACTGCCCACCACCTACGACTACTTTGACACCCCCACCCCCGCTCCCAACCTGGGCGGACGCGATTTGGAGCCGGTAACGGTCCGTGGCGGCAAACGGATGGCTTTGCTGTCTGGAGGTCCGTTGTTGCGTGCTCCTGTGTTGCGTACTATCTTCGCTGAACCACCAGCACCCACTGCAATCCTACCGGCAGAGGAGGATACCCCGCCTGTTGTATTGCCACCACCCTCGCCGTTGCCGGCAGCCAGCCTGGAGGCTATCCTGGAGGAGGCCATCCGCCGCGAGATCATCACTTACACCGTACGAGCCGGTGATACGGTCTCGGGCATCGCGGCTTACTTTGGTCTGAAGCCCAATACGCTGGTGTGGTCGAATCCGTCTCTTGAGCCCGCGCCTGATTTGCTCAAGTTGGGCCAGGAGTTGATCATCTTGCCGGTCGATGGCGCGTACCACACGGTGGTGGCCGGGGACACGCTGGGGAGCATCGCCACTTACTACAAAGTCACCGTCGAGGACATTGTCAACCACGAACTCAACCAGATCCCCGACGATGGCAAACTCCCGGTGGGTCTGAAACTGGTCATCCCAGGCGGCAAAAAGCCCTACGACCCGCGTGTGGTACATCACTACACAGGCCCGATACCAGAGGGTGCCAAGCGAGGGACAGGGGTCTTTGGCTGGCCGACGAGTGGTCGCATCACCCAGGGCTTCTGGGAGCACCACAAGGCTATTGACATTGGCAACGTTGCCGGTACCCCCATCTATGCTGCGGATTCTGGCTACGTGGCCAAGGTCGGCTGGAGTGAAGTCGGTTACGGCAAGATGATCTTGATTGATCACGGCAATGGCTTCCAGACACTCTACGCGCACCTGCACGTTATCCTGGCGGCACAAGGAGACTCGGTGGCCAAAGGCACGTTCATCGGGCGCATGGGCTCCACCGGCAATTCTACAGGCCCCCATCTGCACTTTGAGATCCGCGAGAATGGGAAACAGCGAAACCCGTTCATCTATCTGCCAAATAACTGAGCACTTTGCACTTGTCCAAAAACAACTTTATCTCTGGCGCCATTCTGCGCTTAACCGGTGCCACAAAGTACGAAGTTGTTAATGGACAAGTGCTTTGCAAAACAAAGGGCGTGGACTCTTTGTGAGCCACGCCCTTTTGTTGTTCTTAAAATCACTCTTGGCGTTTCACTCTCAGCCTTTGACGCAGATGAGCGGGCACACGCGCGCCACCTTGTGGATGACGCCAGCGTTGTGCATCACGTCTACCACCTGTTCCACGTCCTTGTAGGCCCCCGGCGCTTCCTCGGCCACGCCGGCATTGGAGTGAGCGCGGATGACGATGCCTCGTTCGGCCAATTCCTTGATCACGTCTCCGCCCCAGTACCTCTTTTTGGCCTGCCGCCGTGACATCATCCGTCCCGCGCCGTGGAGCGCGCTGCCAAAGGTGTCCTGCATGGCCAGTTCCGTGCCGTGGAGGATGTAAGAGTAGGTGCCCATGGTGCCGCCCACGAGCACTGGCTGGCCTACTTTGCGGTAAGCTTCCGGCAACTCCGGATGGCCGGGGCCAAAGGCGCGAGTGGCACCCTTGCGGTGGACGACCAGTTTCTTGAGTACGCCACCCACCTCGTGCGTTTCCACCTTGGCGGTGTTGTGAGCCACCTCGTAGAGCGTAAGGATGCGGTCGGGCCGCACACCCAGCGCCTTCTGAAAGCCAATGCGGGCCAGGTGCGCCAGCGCCTGCCGGTTGGCAAAAGCGCAGTTGATGCCGCAATTCACCGCACTGAGGTATTCCCGCCCCTCCGGGCTTTTGAACGGCGCGCAGACCAGTTCCCGCTCGCGGATGGGGATGCCGTACTTGCGGCTGGCCTGCTCCAGCCTGGGCAGGTAATCGTTGCCAATCTGATGCCCCAGCGCCCGGCTGCCGGAGTGAATGCTGATCAGAATCTGGCCGGGAAAGAGACCATAAACGGCAGCCACCCGCTCGTCATAGATCTCCTCCACCCACTGCACCTCCAGGTAGTGATTGCCGGAACCGAGGGTGCCCACTTGCTTGAACTGGCGCTCTTTGGCCTTACGGCTCACCGCCTGGGGGTTCGCTCCCGCAATGCAGCCTCGCTCTTCGATGTATTCCAGGTCGCCGTCAATGCCATAACCCCGCTTGACCACAAACTCGGCACCTTTGACGAGCACCTTGTCAATCTCTTTCAGAGAGAGCCGGATGTCGCCGGTGGAACCGAGGCCGGCCGGCACCGTCTGGTAGAGTGCGTCGGCCAGCGCCCTTTTCTTCGGTTCGATCTCCTCGCGGGTGAGTTCCGTGCGCAGGGTGCGGACGCCGCAATTGATGTCGTAACCCACGCCCGCCACGCTGACGACACCCTCGTCCAGGTCGAAGGCGCCCACTCCACCGATGGGGAAACCGTAGCCGGGGTGGACGTCGGCCATGGCCATCGAGGCTCGCTGGATGCCCGGCAGCGCGGCGACATTGACGATCTGCTTCAAAGCGTTCCACTCTTTGCCTTTCTTCACGTCACTCACCAGGTGGTCTATCGTCTTCTGGTCGCCGTAGATGCGGCCCGGCACCCGCATGTCGCCGTAGGGTGGGATGTCCCACACGTAAGGCCCAACTTCCTTCAGCACCATCCGGTCTGTCACCTTGACCGTCTTGCTCACTGTCCCACCTCCTTTTCAGATCAAAGCGCCGACTCTCTCCCCTGGCAGTGGTGGGCAGCCGGGTCGGCCTCTGGTGTCGAGAAATGTCGTTGAGATGTTTTTGGCAACCGCCACTTTCACACGAAAGCGGCAACGGGAATCAATTCCATCCGCTCCGGCGATTTTTTCCTGGCTGCAATCTCTTCAACCCGATGCAGCAGAGTGGAGTGGTAGTAGCGATAGCCACACTTGTCGCATACACCAACGGGTACGTTCTAAGATGACAAAACCATGTCGATGCTTGAATGCTTCTCGGTCTATCACCCGTTCCCGCACGATACCATCACAGTACTCGCATTTGTATCCGTACATCTTGTCACACCTCTGGTTCAGTAACCTCGTAGACGGTAATGATGAGATAGATGCCTGTGACATTCTGACACCTCCCCGCCCAATCGGGCAACGAGGGACACTATTTGAGCTTCAGTCACTCAATTGTAACATGAATCCAGGCTATCGTCAACTCATCGCATTCATACATCTACCACACACTGAACCACGTGCCGGTCGCCTTCCGTGTAATACTTGAGCCCAAAGTAGGTTGCGGCCTTGACCTCGGTGAGGAACTCGTGTTTGTCGGGATCGAACGGCTCGCCGGCGGCAACACCTTCCAGCACCCAGCCGTCCTCGGTCTCTTCCAGCCGCGTGACGCAAAAGTCTACCAGCGTCGTGGCTTTCACCTCCCGCAGGTAGAGCAGCTCGTTGAGCAGCGCCGCAAACAGCGATTCCAGGTCACCGGCCTGACAGCGCACAGAGATCTCGGTGGTAAGCGTCACCGTCTCTGGGTTCACCATGACGTGAAGCAT
>CAYNKW010000255.1:0-6202 GCA_964397845.1 uncultured Anaerolineae bacterium | reverse complement strand
CCGGGCAAACCCAAGGGCCCGCAGCCCTCTCCAGACGAAATACTTTGGACCCACCCGGCTGGCAGTATACCACACAAACAGCTTGCCCATGGGCTTGAGGACGCTGCGCACGCGTCTCAGCGAGCGCCGGGGCTCGAGCAGGTGATAGATCGTCGAGGCATAGAGCGCACCGTCAAACACCTCGGGCAGAAAGGGAAGGTACTCCCCCAGGCCCTGCACGAAAGGGAATTGCCTGGCAGCGTCGCCAAGGAAGGGATCGACGCCGATCCACTCCACGCGCTCGCTCGACGCCGCCATGTACGCCGGCCACGCCAGCGCCCCACACCCCACGTCCAGGCAGAGCCCGCCCCCCGATCGAGCGATGATCTCGCCCACGTCGCGGCCCATGGTGTTGCCCTCAGACGTAAAGATGCCTTCGTCGCCATCCTGGTATTCCCGCCACATCTTTTTCTGGTGCGCCTGCCACAGCGGCAGATCGCCCCCGGCGCCCTTCCCCAGTTCCGGGACGAGGCAAGGCACGTTGTGGACAACCCGATACTCGGCATCCCTCGACCTCAAGGCCACGATCTCGCCCGCGGCATCCCGCACCGCCGACAGCGAAACCGAGTTGTCCAGCGGGCAGGCAAGGCAATCCAGCAGCGATTCCAGATACTCCGCAGGCTGGCCAGCCGCAGTCATCTCTTCCATCCTCTCCCCTCCTCCGGGCGTGGCTACCCCTCCCCACGCCATCGTGGACGCCGCACAAGTCAGGCCGCGCTCAACTCACTCGCCCACCGCAGGCTTGGCTCGGCTGCCACTTGGTCCCCCAGTCCTATCCCGCTGGCATCGTGACCTGTTTCGTCGGATATGGAGACGCAAGTCGAAGCCACAGGGAAAGCGGGGTTATGGCCGTATAGATAGCCGCCCGCAATAGAGCCGAGCATCACGGGGAGGGTGACCAGGAAACCCATACCAGGCCCGCCGGTCCCACCTGAGGCAGCCCCGAGCATGACCGCTCCCCGTCCGATAGCCGCCATCACCCTTCCGCGCATGTCCCTCGGAACGGTGTCCGCCATCAACGCCGAGCACGCAGGGGTGAAGAATGCGTTGTACTTGGAATCCCAGCGCCCGACCACCCTTGCTGATTAGGTCTGGCCCCCATGGGCCAGCGTTGAACAGCCATGCAATCCTCCTGGGCGTAAAACGAAAACTCCCGCCGATGAAAGGTGGGAGTTTCTCACTTGTTAGCGGATGCCCGTCTTCCAAGTGAGCCGTGCAGGATTTGAACCTGCGACCCACTGCTTAAAAGGCAGTTGCTCCGCTTCATCCCCTGCCACCGGAAGTCGGGAAAGGGGATCGCCCACTGAAACTCTGGCCAGGCCGTAGCCGGTGCGACCAAGCTCTCCCTCTTAGCTGATATGATACACTATGTTGGCTTGATTAGCAAGTTCAGTCATAGCAGGTATCCTTGTGGGTCATTCGAGTTGTAGATTCGCTACCTCTCGACAGGAGCCACCATCTCCAGGTCAAGCCCCTGGCGGGTGATCTCAAATCGGTCTGAGCGGCGGAGGTCGTTGACAAAGGGCAGCAAGTCAAAGGGAAAGGTATACGCCAACTGTCCTAACTCCCTCAGCAAAACTTGCTCCGACTGGTGGGCACGCAACGCACAGTCCAGGAGCCACAGCGCCAAGGCCCGATTCTCGGTCTGCCGGAGTGGGGCAACGTCGTAGCTGCCGCGCACGTCCGTTTCCCGCAGCACATGCCAGTCAATGAAGGTGCGCAGCAGACGTCGCACCGCCCGTTGCAGCGTCGTGCGCTGGCCCCAGCTCTCAATCATGCGCCGCTGGACCTGGGCCTGGCTAAAGACGCCCTGCAAACGGCTCAGTTGACCGGCAGTGGCCGCCACGTCACGGAAAAAGGGATAAGCCAGCAGCGACATGCCCCAATGCAGCCAAAGACGCTCCTCAGCACTGCTTTGGCCCGCCAGTTGAAGGGCTTCATCGCGCAGGCGTCCATCCTTTGCCGGCACGTTGAGCCAGATGCGTAGCAGCACAGTGATCGTCTTGCGCCGAGCTTCCGTCCCTGCTACTTCGCTCCCTAGTCGCTGGCGGAGATGCACGGCAACGATGCCGGGGTCCCGGCTCTCCTGACAACAGCCGACGGTGGCGTCCAACCAATCCAGTTGCAATTTGCGGTCAAAGCCGATGAAGCGGTTCATGCGACTGATTCCCCAGAGATCTGAACGAACGGCACGATGACTTCTTCCAAAGCAATACCCCCATGGCAAACGGCGTGACGGCCCGTGTCCAGAAAGGCATCGAGTTGCGGGGCGAGCAGCACCCTGAGTTGAGGAGGCAGGCCGACGTTGGTCCATTCGATGGCCGTTGGCGATTGTGCTTTGGCCAGAGTCGCGAACGCCGAGTCAGTGTAGACGCGGGCGCGTTGGCTCCGCTTCTCCACCAGCACGCCCTCCTTCGGGCGGCCAATGCCGTCTGCCCAGACGTTGCCGTGATCCGAAGTGAGGTACACGGTGAAGGACTCTTGCACCAACCGGTTCACGAGTTCAGTCAGGTAGCGATAACGCGTCAGCCATAACTCCACTTGCTGATGCATGCCAGCGGTGCCCAGTTGC
The DNA here is from genome assembly GCA_964397845.1 of uncultured Anaerolineae bacterium. Taxonomy (GTDB): domain Bacteria; phylum Chloroflexota; class Anaerolineae; order CAYNKW01; family CAYNKW01; genus CAYNKW01. The sequence continues at coordinate 3,591 of CAYNKW010000255.1, read as the reverse complement.
ATGCCATGCATGATGTTGTCCACTGTGTTGAGCACCAGGCCAATCACTTGCATCTGCGGATTCCCGATCAACGCCCTGACTTCCGCCTCCAACGCAGACTCGCCATCGGGGAGAATACTGCCGTCAGCCCCCAGCCCTTTTACCCCGAGATTGCGCAGATAACCGACGTTCTCTGCCTGCAGACCCCGCTCGCGCCAGAAGAGACGCCAGAGAGACGCCTCCCGGTCTGTGATGTGCCACGAATTGGGGAAGAACTGCGGCGCAGTGCCGGCAAAGATGGCCTGACGCGAAATGGATGTCAGTGTCGGCACCCAGGCCAAAGCCGTGCTCTCCTGCAGGGACCAGTCATGCGACTCGCCAGCCCAGACATCGCGGATGATAAGCCACTGATCCAGCGCCAGGCCATCCACCAGGATCAACGCCAGGCGGGACTGGGGGTGTTGGGTTCGATAGGCAGCCATGTAGTGAGTGATGTGATGCACCATCACCGGCTGCGGTACAAAGGGCAGGCTGTGCAGCGTATGATAGCGCATCAGCATCCATTCGGCAAATCGCTGTTCCATGCGAAGGTGCAAGGTTTGATATTGCTGTGCCATCTCTTCGCCCAGATCAGAGGCGAGGCGATGGCGCAGCACCGTCAGTTCGGCCCAGCGCGTCGCAAATGCCATCCAATCCCTGTGGGTCGCATCTGCGGCAAGAAGCTCGCGCTCTACATGCTCCAGCAGCCCCGTGAGGCGCCGTAGCTCAAACGCCTGCTCGTCAACCTCGACGCCGATTTGAGCCCAGCCCTCGACTGCCCAGCCCTCCGGTAGGGAGACCGGCTTCAGTTTTCCTTCCAGGAAGAGGGTATTCACGTAGGCGCGCACGTCTGGCTCATCGAAGGGCAAGAGATCGCCGACATGGTAGACTGGCCCTGGCTCCCGGGTCAGGATCTCGGCCGGTTGTTGGGCCGCCAGGTAGCTGGCCCATCGTTCCTGCAAGAAGGCCAAGAAACCAGCAGCATTGGGCAGCAGGGCCTCCAGCGGCCAGCTATCGAAGATGGGGTCGCGGCGTAGAGAGTCCAGCAAAAGCTCTTTCAAGCGAGGCGGCACCCGCTCGCCCCGCGCGTGGTGTGACAGTAGCAGTTTGAGCAGGCCGGTCGGTGTTTTGATGGTATCGGGCACGATACCAAAGACATGTTGGAGGACAAACAGCGTGCTGGCCCGGTCGCCCATCTCCTGGCCGGTGTACCCCTGGTACGCCTCGTAGAGCGGTTGCAGACAAGCGACATCTAGCTCGCTGACCACCGGATAGCTCAACCTGGGGAACAGGTCCGGCAGGCCGAACGTAAGCGCCCGTCCAGCCTGCAGCAGGTCATAGGGCAGCGCACGCAGGCCGGCCCCAGGCGAGCGCAGGATCACCACCAGGTCGGTGTCCTGGTCGTCATCCCAGTGCTGGCGGTAGCCCAACTCGTAGGCGTAGCGGAAGGCGACCGGGTCCTCAAAAGGAAGCAGGTCAAAGCCATTCTGCCGGATGGCAGCCAGGAGTTCCTCCTCCAGCATGAGACCGTCGGGATCGGCCACCAGGGTGAGACGGTGGATCGGTTGGCGAAAGTGTTGTAGAATATAGTCGCGCCAGTTGGGCATGAGAGATGCTCCTCTAGCTCGAGACCAGTCTCTGCTTCACATCTTCCTCCAGGCGGGCCGAGGCCAGCACAATCAGGTGGTGAGACGCACGCGAGCATCCCAGAGCAACAGCCTCTTTGTGAAGAAGCGGCGCATAAGGCTTCAGCGCGTATTCCCCCTCCTCGGTCAAATCCAGGAAAAATGAAACGCCAGCTCTCAACAACTAGCGTAGTTTCTGCTGCGCTTTCTCACCTTGCAGTGCTCCTGGGTACCCACCAGCGAGCAATCGACCGGGCTGAATCCAGTAGGAATCAGGAATTGGTCTCTCCGGCTGCATTTGCATGTTGGATCGCTCCCAACTGTGTACCGGAATCAACGCTCGAATTGTATCAAGTCTTGAGGGCTCGTGTCATCTCAGTCATCTCAAGTGGAACCTTCTTCGAAAATGGCCCGAAAGCGATCGTCTTCAGATTCCATGCTGGTACGCCCCAATTGCCCCAATGCCCAACCAATGATCTTACCTCGCTCGCTGTGCAGGCAGTTTTGATAGAATGCCATCATTTCGTTTGCTTTTCCCTTGGAAGCCAGCTTTTCCATCTCTACATATAGCCCACGTCCTGACGACTCGATCTGTTGGGGAGTAACAACACCTTGAAGACCAGCACGCCTGATCTCCGCTGGGGAGATGCCATGAGCAGCGTCGTAGATACCCCTGATCACAGCGAGCAGCTTCTGGGCGAGCTGGATGTCTACGGCCCGCGCCGATGGCCTAGAACCGGTTTCCGGTTCAGGCCTCCAAGCAACGAGTGTTACCCGTGCATCTTCAATGAACTCGTTCAATTCCCAAACCCGGTAGCGGTGTAGATAGAACAATGCGTCAATGGCAAAGGGCTCCTCGCGGTTCAGCAGCAGACCCATGGTCAGAGGTACCAACGTGTTGCCTAAGCGAGCGCTCAACCGTTCGATGGCTTCACTGGCATGATATTCGCTGGTAATGGGCCAGACCACCGCCAACGGGAAAGCTCCCGCCGGTACCTGACCAATGCCAATTTCCCGAAACGAGTATTTGACCAACTTAGCCCCGATCGTATCCCCAATCCCGTGTACACCGGTGAGCTTCTTGTAGACCCTCTGAACATCCTCAGCGGTGCATGCCTGGAGTGCTTGACTGTGAAAGCCCTCCTCGATGAGTTGCGCCAGGTCACGGAGTGTACGAGCGAAGAGCACATTTTTGCCGTCAGTAGCCAGCGATAACCCAAGATAGGACCGGTTATCCAGTCGGCGATAGATGGCATCCTGACCCAGATGCCGCACCTCTTCCGGCGTGAAGAGAGATAGGGTCTTTAGAGCTTGAGGGATAGACTGGGCTCCGGAACGAATTCCCCATATCACCTCAAAGCCACCGGCTGCTGGCGTGAAGGGTCGGCGATCATAGGCGGCAATCGCCAACATCTGAAACAGCTTGGCTGGATCTTGCTCCAACACATTCTTGGAAAAACCAGCCGAAGTGAAACCGTCCACCATTGCGGCTATCTGTTCGTCTCGGTAGACCTGTGTGAGCTTGTCGGCCAGCAACTCAGCGATCAGGGCTACTTTGCGCTTGGAGCACTTTTTCATTGCTTCACCAGTGCAAGTTCCAGAACTTCTTTGATGTCACTCGTGTAGCGAATCTCAACCTGATCCTGCATATAGTCCGGCAGGTGTTTTACGTCCTGTTCGTTCTCTGCCGGCAGGATTACCGTCTTCACCCCGGTCTCAATGGCGGCCAGCAACTTGGCTTGGATTCCGCCTACACCGAGGACCTTGCCCATGATGGTGATCTCACCGGTCATGGCAATGTCATGTCGCACCGGAACGTTCCTCAGCGCCGACACGATCCCAGTGACCATCGTGACTCCGGCGGAGGGGCCTTCCTTGGGGATGCCCATCATCGTCGCCAGCACGGCCACGTCGAAATTGTCGCGCCAGTCGGCGGCGATCCCTAGAT
>CAYNKW010000254.1:0-6237 GCA_964397845.1 uncultured Anaerolineae bacterium | reverse complement strand
GCCGATTCTAACCATTTTCTAACCATTTTCTAACCATTTTCTAACTGGACAAATGGCAGAAAAGTTGGTAAAATAGAGTGAGGGGGAGAGTGGTGCGACATCCAAGGGGGGGGAGGTGATGTCGCCTCAGCATCCCTTGGATGGCTGAGGTCTTTTTATTTCTCTACCACAATGTACAGGAAAAGCAGCCGTTTGTAGAAGACATGGAACGAGCGATGCGGAGGAGTTTCTCTGTGAACACGATGTGCTCGGACACATCCAGCAAACGCGGGAGCTCTTTGCCGCTAAAGGACCATTAGATTAGAATTGGGCCTGGCTAAAACATGTGGGACGGTGGCGACTTTCAGTAGCCAGGAATAGCCAAAGCCGTCACTACCCATAGATTCTAGCCGCAGCCATTAAATGAGGAGGCCTGACAGCCAACACTGCAATTCACCCCTGTTCCCAATTCCCCATTTGTCATTTGCAGGTAGTTGTCAATGCGCTTTAGTAAGAACATTTTTGTGGCTGGCCTCTTCCTGGTAGCCGGACTGGTTCTCAGCTTGATAGCACTCAACTAGCCAGCGTCCCCGCCGCCTGATGCGTTCACAGTGGTGCTTGTCTCGTTTGTGGCTTGCGTGACCTGTCTTCCCCCGGCGACAGCCACCTCTGCCTCGACGTCATCGCCGGCCTCCACGCCAACACCCACGCAGACTCCTATCCGGCCAATGGATATGCTTTCTCCATCGCCAAGGGACGCACCTGTTCCCTCTGACACGCCAACGTCAGCACCGATACCCAAGCCGAGGACAACGCCATCCCCCTGCCAGCCGGTCGCATCATCGGACGGGTACGGCTGGATGGAGGCTCTGTGACCGAAGGTGTGATGCTCAAGCGGGAGAATTAGTCCTACAACGTGCTGGTCGAGACAATGGTGGGGGCAGATGGCGTTTACACCTTCACTGACCCAGAGGCTTCAAGCGAGGGATATAACGTGTTGTTTGTCCAGGAATGGAACACCCAATACGCGATTGATACGCGATTGAATTGATCAGGGCGTCAGTAGAGAGAAGTGATGGAATAAGACATGGTTAACCATGTGAATAAGGAGAAAAGCATGGATACTAAAAGAAAGGTTATTCGCCTGGTGACGGGGTTGCTGATCCTGGCCCTGGTGCTCCTCCTTGTCCAACTGGGAGCGCTACTGGCCAAAGCTGCGCCTGATCCAGCGATCAACGTGTTTGTTTTCGACGGCAAGCCGGCTGACCTCGTCATCAACGAGATCATGCGGGACCCTGCGGCGGTAGACGACAGCGCTGGCGAGTGGTTCGAGTTGTACAACGCCGACACCGTCCCCGTGAATCTCGATGGCTGGACAATCGGTGATGGTGACTCTGACAGCCACGTCATCAGTAGCACACTGCTCGTCGCCCCTGGTAGGTACCTGGTGCTGGGGTGCAACGGCGATTTTGTCACCAACGGCGGCGTAGATGTGGATTACGCCTACTCTGGCTTTTTCCTCGACAACACCGATGACGAGATCGTCCTGCTGGATTCCTGGGGACGCGAGGTGGACCGTGTGGGGTACGACGACTCCAACTTTCCCAATCCAACTGGCGCGTCTATGGAGTTGATTGACCCGGCGTTGAGCAACGACGAGGGGGACAACTGGCAAGCGGCCACTGTTCCCTACGGTGATGGCGACCTGGGCACGCCGGGTGGTCCCAACGACCTGCCGGCAGTGATCAGCACGGTGCCCGAGGACGGAGCGGCCGGTGTCTCCCTGGGGGTCGTTATCACGGCGACTTTCAGCGAAGGCATGGACGTGACGACTGTCACTTCCGACACCTTTACGCTGGGGCCGGAAAGTGGCCCGCCGGTAGAGGGCGATTTCTCCTACAACGACGGGAGCAACACCCTGACCTTTGTACCCACCGCCGACCTGGCCCCGAGCACCACTTACACGGCCACCATTGCCGGCAGCGTGACTAATCAGGCCGGTACCCCCATGGGCGACGATTACGCCTGGAGTTTCATCACCAGCGGAGGAGCGCTGCCTGGCACGATCACCGTTGTCAAGAAGACGGACCCCGAGGGCGGCATGGGCTTCAGCTTCACCGGCACCGGCGGCCTCGGTGGCTTTAGTCTGGACGACGGCGAGAGCCAGACCTTCCCCAACCTGCTGGCAGGTGACTATACCGTGACCGAGACCGTACCTGCCGGTTGGTACCTCGGCAACGTCGTTTGCACCGGTGGCGACAGCACTCCCATCGACAACGGCGTGACGATCCACCTCGACGCGGGTGAGGACATCACTTGCACTTTCCCCAACATCCAGCGCGGTTCCATCACCATTGTCAAGTACACGGACCCCGGGAGCGACACAGGTTTCAGCTTTACCGGCAGCGGCGGCTTCGGTGGCTTCAGCCTGCGCGACGGCGAGAGCCAGGTCTTCGACGACCTGCTAGCAGGTGACTATACCGTGACCGAGACCGTACCTGCCGATTGGGAGCTCGACAGCGTCGTCTGCACCGGTGGCGACAGCGCCCCCGTCGCCAACGGCGTGACGGTCCACCTCGACGTGGGTGAGGACATCACTTGCACCTTCACCAACAAGCAGGATCCCTCTGTCATCGAATTGGTCTCCTTCACCGCTACGCCGGGCAAAGGCACCGTCACCCTGGCCTGGGAGACAGGTACGGAGGTAGATAACGCTGGCTTCAACCTCTACCGTGCCACCGCCGGGGCGGGTCCCTATACCAGGATCAACGGCGCGCTTATCCCCGCCGAGGGCGACGCCGTGTCCGGTGCCAGCTACAGCTTCCTGGACACGCCGGGCTACGGCATCTTTTACTACCAGTTGGAGGACGTGGACTATTATGGGGTGAGTACCCTGCACGGCCCGGCGAAGGTCAAGGTGTTACGCCTGTTCCTCCCTCCGCTGCCCTGGCCGATGCCGCTGAGGTAGTGGAAGCACACCGCAGAAGACGATGAAATCCAAATGCGTCCTCGGAATTCTTATGACCGCCTTGCTGATATCAGGCCGCGGGGCCGCATCGCCGGTCACGGCCCAGGCGCCAGCCAGTAGTCAACTGAGGTTATTGTCTTCTGAGGAAGGGGCAATAGTGCTGGAGTTGACCGTGGCTGATTTTCAGCTCGAAGCGGTCGAACACGCCGGCCAAACGTATCACCGCGTGATCATCCTCCCTATGGTGCAAACGGCCACCCCGGGCGCCCCCCAGGTTCCGACGCGCGGCACGTTGCTGGGCCTGCCTTCCATCGCGGAGGTCTCTGTCCAGGTCCTGGATGCAGAGTATGAGACGCTGAGTGGATACCGCCTTCCCCCTGCACCACAACTTGTGCTGACAACAGATAACCTGGATAACTTGCTTGCCGGAGGCGCGCAGCAAACGCTTGTCTTCAACCAGGACCTCTACGCCAGCGATGCCTTCTACCCCGGCGCGCCAGTGGCGATCGGGTATACCGGCTACATGCGGCACCAGCCCGTGGCCCAGGTGCAATTCTACCCCGTGCAATATAACCCCCTCAGGGGTGAAGTGCGGCTTTACCGGCGAGTCCTCGCCCAGATCACGTGGGAGTCTCCGCTTTCCGTGGCGACGGCCGGGGCGCGATGGGCCAGCCCTGCCTACGAGAACCTCTTAAGAAACACGCTTCTGAACTACACTGCGCTGGAGCGACCCCCGGTTGCCGAGGTAGCCCCGCTGGTTGACGCCTCTGGGACGGAAGTTGCCGCGGCCAGCAGTCCCACTGCTACTCTCAAGATCGGTGTGACCAAAGACGGCCTCTATAAACTTACCTACAGCAACCTCACTGGCGCAGGACTGGACCCGAGCAGCATAGATCCCCGCACGATCAAGGTCAGCAACCGAGGGACCGAAATTCCCATTTATGTGCAGGGCGAGAGCGATGGTGTGTTCGACCCCACCGACTACATTCTCTTTTATGGCAGCGCCATCACCGACATTTACACGACCAGGAATGTCTACTGGCTGACGGCGGGCGGGAGCAATGGCCAACGCATGAGTCTGCGGAATGGGACTCTTTCGGGGAGCGCCCCGCTGCCGGCGCATTTTCCAGTCACGCTGCACGCCGAGAAAGATAAATACTACTGGCAGACCATGCCCAACGGGGAGGGTCAGGACCACTGGTTTTGGGGAAGCAAACTTAGTGCCCCGGAGTTGCGGTACTATTCCCTGAGCCTGAGAAACATTTCAGCGACAACCGGTACGGCGACCGTGCGCGTCAGGCTGAAGGGGTGCACTGATACCAGCATTAACCCTGACCACCACACCAGGATCTATCTCAACGGCATCAAGATAGACGATCAACTGTGGGACGGCTTTAGCATCTACGATCATCAGGCAAGTGTATCTCATTCTTACCTGAACGAGGGGAGCAACACTATTAGAGTAGAGGCCGTAGGTGACACCGGTGCCCCGGTGGACCAGCTCTTTGTCAACTGGATAGAGATTGACTATTGGGATACCTACGTGGCCGAGAACGACGAACTGTTTTTCGGCGCACCGGCGGCCGGCACTTTCCAATATGAGGTCACTGGCTTCAGCAGCAACGACGTGCAAGTTTTCGACGTGACAGACCCGGCCGACGTAGCGATTATTACGGATACAATCACCCTGGCCGATGGGATACAATTCGAGGATACCGCCCAGCCAGAGACGCGTTATCTGGCCCTGACGCCAGCGCAGCGCAAGTCACCGGCCAGCATCGAGGCCGATCAACCCTCGTCCTGGAGATCCACCAGCCATGGCGCCGACTATATCATCATAACTCACGAGGATTTCTACACCAGCTCGCTGACGCTGGCCGGCCAGCGGAGTATTACTTCAGGTCTGAGAGTGGCCACAGTTAAGGTCGAGGATATCTACGACGAATTCAACCACGGCATCTTTAACCCCCAGGCCATCCGCGACTTTCTGTCCTATGCCTATCACAACTGGGTTGCCCCAGCCCCCATCTTTGTCTTGCTGGTGGGTGATGCCAGCTATGACTACAGGGACCTGCTCAGTCTAAACCGCACGAACTATGTATCTACTCAGATGATCGAGACAGACTTGTTGGGACAAACGCCCTCCGATAACTGGTTTGTCCTGGTGAGCGGCGATGACATCCTGCCCGACATGTTTATTGGCCGGCTGACGGCCCAGAATATCTCAGAGGCGGAGCGCATGGTGGACAAAATCATTCACTATGAGCAAAATCCGCCGGACGCCTCTTGGAACACAAAAGTGCTCCTGGTAGCGGACGACCGTGAGCCCTCGTTTGAAACCATCTCGGAGCAGATTGCTGATCTTTTGCCTCATTACTACACCACCAACAAGGTTTATGCAGACGACTACCCACCGGGGGACCCTACAATTGACATTGCCAATTCTATCAACGACGGCGACATTATGGTCAACTATGTAGGACATGGAAGCGTGAACAGGTGGGGGACATGGGAGGGCGGCCGCATCTTTCTCCGTTCTGATATCACTGCCTTGCGCAATACCCACAAGTTGCCGGTGGTGACCGTGGCCAACTGTCTAAACGGATACTTTGTCGGAAAGAATGTCTCCATGGCCGAAGAGTTCCTGCGGCGCAACCACAGGGGCGCGGTGGCCGTCTGGGCGGCCACCGGCATGGGCTACTCCTCCGGCCACCGGGTGCTGCTCCGGGAATTCTACGAGGCGGTCTTTCAGGATAACGCATATGCCCTGGGTGCGGCCACCACGGCGGCCAAGATCGCCACCTACGCCCAGAGCAGCTTCTGGGGTGAGTTGGTTGAAACCTTTGTGCTCTTTGGCGATCCAGCCACGCAATTGGGTATTCCGACCAATTACCCCTACGTGGAAAGCATCACTCCCACCGACGGCGCCGACGATGTGCCTGTTGACCAGGACCTCCAGATCGTCTTCAGTAAACCCATGGATGCGGCCACGGTTGTGCTTGGCGGCGAGGGAGCCACGGGCCTGGTGTTCACCCCCACCTGGAGTGCCGGCAATACAGTGGTCGACTATGCCCACACGGACTTTGGTTACGGCCAGGCACTGACCTTCACCATCAGTGGACAGGACAAGCTGGGGAACCCGCTGGGCCCCGGCCTCGTGCCAAGGACATGGTCTTTCGTGACCATGCCAGCTAATAGCATGGAGACTGTGGCTATCAGCGGTCCGACGACGGGCGTCGTCCAGGTTGACTATACCTTCGACGCCGCCGTCAGCCCGATCACGGCCACGC
>CAYNKW010000253.1:4510-6249 GCA_964397845.1 uncultured Anaerolineae bacterium | reverse complement strand
ATAGTTAGCGAGGGAGAGACATGACGGAAGAATTGAATCAAGAGGCGACGCCTCCTGAAGGGCGTCCCACGAACATCCGGCAACTGCGACCCAAGATGAAGCTGCAAGGTAAGGTCACCCGGGTGGAGCTCTTTGGCGCTTTCGTGGACATCGGCGTGGGGCGGGATGGGCTGGTGCACATTTCACAGTTGCAGAGGGACCGGGTCAACCGCGTGGCCAAAGTGGCCAACGAGGGGGATGAGGTCACCGTCTGGGTACAGAGGGTGGACCCCCGGCAAGGCCGCATCAGCCTGACGATGATCGAGCCACCGGAGCATACCCTGGAGGACCTGGAACCGGGCATGGTGCTGGCCGGCAAAGCGACCCGCCTGGAGCGCTACGGCGCTTTCGTGGACATCGGCGTCGAGCGCGATGGGCTGCTACACGTGAGCGAGATCGCCCCGGGCTACGTCAAAGATCCTGCCGAGTACGTCTCGGTGGGGGATAAAGTTGAGGTACGGGTGGTCAGCGTAAACCTGCGCAAGGGCCAGATCGAGCTCAGCATGAAAGACCTGCCCACCGATGAGCTAGAGGAGACTGAGGAAGAAGAGGTCCTCCCTACGACTGTCGAGTTGGCTCTGAAGGAGGCCATGGCCCGGCCGGAGCGGACGGCAGAGCAGAAATCCCGCCGCAAGCGCCGGAAAGCGCTCGACGACGAGCGAGCCGAGATATTGGCCCGAACGCTTCGTGTCTCCAAGGGCGAGTGATGGTCCTCCTGCTTTAAGGCGGCCCTCTGGTGTTACAGTGCGGAGATTGAGGGCGGAGATTGAGGGCGGAGATTGAAGTGCTGCGTGTAGGTGAGGCTGGTGCACTGCCCCCGGAACGCTCGGCCCCGACATCCTGCTCCTGGCGAGTCCATAGTTCGCGGGGGGCAAAGCTTTGTGCTCTTGGTTGAGCCGCGATCAGCCGGCCACTTCGGTGAGGCATGGACTTTAGGAGCGGAGGAACTCCTCTTCCAGCAGATTCGCTACCCCAGCCGCGTCATCCAGACCAAAATGGGGCACCTTCAGGGGAAAAGTCTGATCGGTGACAATGGCGATCAGTTCCTCTTTGTCGCAAATCAACTCAGTGGACCGCGCGCGGCGAGAGATTTCGATCTTGGGTTTATCGCCTCGTTTGTAGCCCTCGGTGATGATGATGTCTACTCCCTGGACGTAGCGGGCAATCTCGTCCAGAGGCATCTCTTCGTCCAGGCGTTGGATCAGGGCGATGAGCCGGGGAGAAGAGATGATCACTGCATCGGCGCCGGCCTGGGCGTGCCGCCAGGTGTCTTTGCCGGGGCGGTCAATGTCAAAGCCGTGAACGTCGTGCTTGACGGTGGCGACGCGGTAGCCCCGGCGCCTTAGCTCCGGCAGCAGCTTTTCCAGGAAGGTAGTCTTGCCGATGCCCGATTTCCCCACCACAGAGACGATCGGCACCCCCCTCACTATTCCACCTCCGGCCAGTCCAGCATTTGCACCGTCACCCGCGTGCCCGGCGGCAGCACGCCCTCTCCCTCTGGGACGACCGCCAGGCCGTTGGCCCGGGCCATGGCGCTGATAAAGCCCGAAGCCTGCAAACCAGCCGTCCCGGCGTGATAGACGCCGTTTTCGTCACGGTGCACGATGACCCGCTGGTAGCCGCGCCGGTCGGTGCGGCGCAACGGATCGTCCAGGATTGCTTCTACGGTCGGCTTGACCAGTTTGGTTCGGCCCTGCATT
>CAYNKW010000253.1:0-4410 GCA_964397845.1 uncultured Anaerolineae bacterium | reverse complement strand
GCCCTCGTGGATCCTGGCCCTCAGGTCGGCCACGGTGTCGCGGGCGATGCCCAGCCGCACCGGGATGCCGCCGTAACGTGCGACCAATGCAGCGTTAGAGTACTCGTTAGAGTTGCGGATCTTGCCTGGCACGAGGGGCTCGTCAATGTCCAGTAACTCGTCGCCGGTGGCCAGCACGGCCACGCGGGGGCGGTGAATCACCTGCACGTGGCTGTGCCCCAGGGTGGCCAACACGGCGATTTCGGCCGGACGGACGACGGTGCCTTTGGGCAGCACCAGCTCTTCGGGTTGCATGTCCTTCCCAGCCCGCCGGATGTTGGCCCCCACCTTTGTCGCTTTGAAGACCTTGACCGTCGCGCCCTTGCCGCGCGGTTCCTGTCCGGTGTCGGGCCACTTGTCGGTCTCTTCCACCGGCACGACTGCGTCGGCCCCTTCAGGCAACGGGGCGCCGGTCATGATGCGCGCCGTCTCGCCCGGCCCCACCGCTGCGTCGGACACGGTGCCGGCCGGTATGTCGGTCACCACGCGCAACGTCACCGGCGTCTCGGGGCTGGCCCCGGCGGTGTCTGCCGTGCGCACAGCGTAGCCGTCCATGGAGGTGTTGTCAAAGGGCGGGATGGCCACGTCGGAAAAGATGCTCTCGGCCAGGACGCGGTCCAGCGCGTCCTGGATGTAAACAGTCTCCGCCTCCAATGGCTCAAAGTGACTCAGGATGAAGGTCAACGCTTTTTCGACGCTGATCATTTGAATGGGTGCAGGCATGTCTTCTCTGAATTATCAATGATGGTTTTCAGGTCTCTTCCTTGCGCTAGCGCCGGCCAAGGGCGCAGGCCTCTACAGACTCTCAATAGTGAGCAACTTTCGCTTTTAATGATTTTCGCAGGACTGAATGGGTACCCGGACACGTAGCATTGTGCTGTCGCCGGACTGGGATGCCAGTTCGAACTCTCCCTTCAACAACTCGATCCGCTCGCGAATGCCGAGCAAACCAAAATGCCCCTCGGCCGCGAACAGGTCCATCGAGTCGGGCACAACAAATCCGCTCCCATCGTCCTGGATCTCGATCGTCACCTTTGATCCTGCCCTGTACAGACGGATCACAATCTGGCTGGCGTTCGCGTGCCTGATGACATTGGATAGCGCTTCCTGGTGGACTCTAAACAAGGATACAGCTACCTCTTCCGGAAGCTGCCAGTCTCTATCGTCATCTAGCATCAATTGTATTTTCGGCCCGTGTCGGCAACTGATTTCTTCACTGTGAGCCCGGATGGCCGAGGCTAGGCCAAAACTGTCCAACACGGGAGGACGCAGCTTCGAACAAAGACTCCGTAGTTCATCCAAGAGTGCGCTCGTATCATCCCGGAGCTCATTCAGCGTGCGATTCAAGTCGGGGCCACTGATCTGGGCCATGCACTCGTGCAGTTGGTACCTGAACGCGATCAACTGCTGGACCGGGCCATCGTGAAGATCACGGGACAAGCGCTTTCGCTCCTCCTCGCGCCCAATCAGTAGTTGCCGATGCATTTGCTCCAGAATGCGATGGCTGCTCTCGGTTTCCTTTAACTGTGAGCGCAGTTCCTCCACCAGCAAGATGTTCTTGATGGCCAGGGCGGCCTGATCGCCCAATGTGCTGAGGATCTGCAGATCGTCTACATCGAACTGCTCATCGCCCAGGCGTGTACCCAGTAGCAGTAAACCGATCAATCTGTCATCGCCAACCATGGGCACCCACCAGCGGATTGCTTTGTTATTGAGAAGCATACTCTCAGATGCTCCCAGACTCCCCTGGTCCACCCCCTGCTGCAACTTGGAGGTTTCGACAGGCTGACGCACCGTACACAGATGGCGAGCCAGTGGCCCATCTATCTCTAAATTCAGGAGCGGTGGATCTATGGCAAGAGCGCCACGTTGCTGCCCCACCAATCGTCCGGTAGAGTGAGGCTCGGGCAGCAGAAGTGCTGCGCCGCGCACCCATAGGGTCCCACCGGCGCGTTCCAGCAACAACACCTCCAATATGTGCCGATCCAGCGCTTTGGTCAGGCTATGGCTCACGTCGCTCACCACACTCCGGTAATCGTACCAGCCGCCGTAAAAGGCACGGTCAACTGCGCGTTGGATCGGATCGCGCAGGGGGATCACAGCCACACCCGCTACCGCCAGCAGCAGCGCACCGATCAGTTCCCGAGAGAAGGTGATGCCCAACAGAAAGCGGTCAGCCAGGCGCATGGCCAGGATGTAGGTACAGCCCAGGATAAGGGCGACAGACAGATAGACCAGGCTGCGATTCAGCACCAGATCAACACGCAGCAGGTCGAAACGCACGGCAGCATACCAATAGGTGATGGGGATGAGGACCAAAAAGGACATGGTAAAGGGATAAGGGACGAAAGCAAGGCCCAGCACATCAGGCAGCAGGGAAAGCGAGAGGAGGGGAATGAAGCCCCAGCCGGTGCCCAACACGACAAGGCGGAGCCGGCGTCGCACGTCTAACACCCGGGTGGTGGCATAGTTGTAAGCCAACCAGATCAGAGATCCCAGCAGCGCACTACTCAGCGCGATGCGCAGTCCGCGACTTCCCCACCCCGAGCGCCACCACTGCGAGACCGGCCCCGGCACCAGGTACGGAATCGCCACGGCGGCGCCGATGGCATAGGCGGCCAACAGGATAGGGCGCCGCCAGCGCTTTAATTGTGCGCCCGGCAGGGTGAGGTGAAAGTGCAGGATCAGCGGTGCAAGTGCACTGGCCAGGATGCCAAACAGGTGCGCGGCCCAGATCAACCTGCAGCTAGACAGGTTGCCGGCTGCCAGTGCAGCACTCCCCACCTGGCTAAAAGCACGGAAAAGCCGGATCCTTGCACTCTGTCGGGCAAGCCCTGGCATCAGCGAACTGGTCATCCAGAAACTAAAGGCGATGATGAGCGGCGCGATTGCCGACCAGCGCCATACCAGGGACAATGGTTCCAGTTTCACCGACCGGGTGAGGCGCTGGCCATTTCTCTCGATGTCTACGTTCAGAGTATCGCCGGGACGCCATCGCGTAATGGGCAGATGCCAGCCGTCAACGGGATACTCATCAATGGCCAGGATCCGATCGCCCAACTGGATGTCTGCGCCCTCGGCTGGACCGCCGGGCAGCAAGACATCCACCTTGAAACTGCCGTTCCAGGACATGCCATGCTCCGCCTGGAGAAGGGCAACCGCCGCAGCGTAGATGATCAGGGCCAGCGTCAGCGCCGAGCCCAGGATCTCTGTCAGGTGCCGCCAGGTTGACCTCGGCCGTTGGATCTTTATAGATCGTGACATATCCTATATCTACTTTCTGGGAGGGACCTCATATTGCCGTTCTGCGATGCGCGGTATCAGTTCTAGCAACCGATGAAGGCTTGATCCGGTAACCGAAGCCCGTCGGAGGGCATCCTTCGCCTGTTGCCCAAGCAACTCGATCTGGAGCAGCAGATAATGCCTGGCTCCTAGATCGTCTAGCAATTGCCGCAACTGGGAAGCAGCCTGCGCATCGGTCGTGGCCCGCGGCAGCAGGTATTCTATCTGGGCCCTCTCCGCCGGCTCGGCCACCTCCCGCCCATAGATAACTGGCAGCGACGCCCGCCCCGTCTGAAAGTCAGACAGGTTGCCTGGTTCGTAGGTATCATTATAATCATCGCACAACTGGATGAGCTGACCAAGCGCGTGCCCAAGGTCCGCATAGGCGGTCAGAACCTCGGCTGGTGGGTTGCCCAACCGCGCGCCTGCCCAGCACGCCAGCGCGAACAGAGTGCCGCTTTTGGCCTTAACGACCTGCCAGTACCGCTTCACCGATCCTTCGTCACTCCCGATCCAGCCTGACAGGTCGGCGTGCTGGCCGGCCGCCATCTGCAGGGCGGCGCGCTGGAAGTCAACCCTCAGCTCGGCGCTGGGCTGGGCATTCTCCACTTCAGTCAGTGCAAGCGGGATGGCCGCCAGAAAAGCGCCCGCCACATTGATGGCCTCGGCCTGGCTCAATCCATCCCAATCGCCTGGCTCGAAGTCCTGATCTTCCACCGCGTCGAACAACCGGGCGGCGATGTAGAGCAACAGCCAGGCAGCGGCGACCGGGATCGCTCGCTCTGGAGCACATCCCGTAGCCTCGGCACAGCAAAAGGGCAACCAGGCCAGCGAACGCTCCCGGCACAAGGCACGGCCGGCGCAACGCAAGACGCTGCGAATGGCTGCCTGCCAGCCGGCACAGTCCTCCCAAAGTGACAGGTTGGCGAGCCACGTCAGGGTCGCATCAATCAACATCACTCTACAATCTGGGATTCTCACCCGGCTGAGGCGCTCCGTTGTCCCGTCTGGTTGGAGTTCGAACGAACCCAACTACACGGGCAAGCAATTGCTCGTCAAGACAGGACCACCTCTATTGTTTGTCGTGTT
>CAYNKW010000252.1:0-6249 GCA_964397845.1 uncultured Anaerolineae bacterium | reverse complement strand
GGCGAATTCAAAAATCTGTTTCGCTGGCTTTCGCCATCCTACATCCGTGCAAAAGACAAGGA
This sequence comes from uncultured Anaerolineae bacterium, assembly GCA_964397845.1. Taxonomy (GTDB): domain Bacteria; phylum Chloroflexota; class Anaerolineae; order CAYNKW01; family CAYNKW01; genus CAYNKW01. The sequence goes on along the minus strand of CAYNKW010000252.1, from coordinate 6,187 downwards.
CATCCACATACTCGCTCAAACCGAGCCGCTCTATCTCTTCTCGCCACAGACTAGCGGGACTGCCCCATGGTGTATTGGACACAATCGCCGTCTTAAAGTTCCTTGACCTCAGTTCTTGAAGTGTAGGCCGGGTGTCTTCGTAGCAACGTCCCCGGGCAAATATGGGCTTTATGAAACAGCGGCACATAGCCATTGCAAGGCCAGTCGCTTGGATCGAGTCCAGTTGGAAGATGCGAACCAGTCGCTCCTCAAGGGGCTGGACTCGGTGGTCTCTGGCTTCGTGATCTTCGTCTCTTACTCCCCGCCACATGACCTCCGGGGATATGCTGAGAAGACCCTTTTGACGGAGGTGGTTCTGCACCTGGGCAATGGCTTGCTCGAGGATGGCGGGAAACTCGGAGCTTTCATAATACTGGACCAGGGTTCCGCCAAAGTCGAATAACACCGTGTCTTTCATGCTGAAAAGGCTCCTTATCGCCCGATGGTACGAATAGTCACGGGATACCTCCAGATCGGGGATTGCAGTACGTACCACGCATCACGCATCACGCAGTCGGATGTCCCATGGCAGCAGGGCAAAGATGCGTTCGCGCAGTAAGGGTCTCAACCCGTGGAGCCAGGCCACCTGGCCGTCGAAGGGCATCGGCGGCGCGTATCGCTTGCCCGGTCTCACCGGCACGACCGGCACGTAACGCCGGGCGTCGAGTCCGGCCAGCGAGCGGGCTTTCTCCACCGCAGCCTGCAAGTCGCCTAATTCGTCCACCAGGCCCCGTTCCAGCGCCTGCCGTCCCGTCCACACCCGGCCGCGGGCGATCTCTGCCACGCGCTTTATCTCCATGCGCCGCCCTTCGGCCACGCGGGCCTTGAAGCGCGCGTAGCCGTCTTCCAGAGAGCGGCGCATCTTTTCCCGCTCGGCGTCGGAGAAGGGCGCGGCGTCGCTGTAGAGGCTGGCCGCCCGGCCGCGCTGCAACACCTCGCGGTGGGCGCTCAGCTTTTCGTACAGCCCTGCGGTGACGATCTTGCCACCCCAGATGCCGATGGAGCCAGTGAGCGTCGTCGCCTGGGCCACGATGTGATTTGCCGGCACTGAGACATGATAGCCGCCCGATGCGGCCACGTTGCCCATGTAGGTCACCACCGGTTTCCGCTTCTGCAACCGCAAGACCTCCCGCCAGATGAGATCGGAGGCCAGTGCCGACCCGCCCGGCGAGTCCACGTGCAAAACTATGGCCGCTATGCGCTTATCCCGTTCGGCCTGGCGCAGTGCCTGGATGACCGTGTCTGCCCCGGCCTGTTCGCTGAAGGGAAGCGGCAGGGGGATTGGCAGACGGTGGCTTGCGCCAGGGGCGATGATCCCTTCGACCGATACGACCCCTATGACCTGCCGCGCTCGCCAGCGGCGGGGCCGCACCAGCCGCCGCCGCACCTCCTGCCAGGTGGCGACCGTCGCCGGGCGACCGGGCGTGCCCAGGTATGTGCCCAACTCGTCCTCGTACATCACGGCGTCGGCCAGGCTGCGTTCGACCGTCTCTTGTGCCGTCAGGGGGGCGTCGTCCATCGCCTGGCGGACGGCTTCTTCTGTCAGGCCGCGTCCTTCGGCAATCGCCGCCACGACCTCGGCGTACTGGTCGTCCAGGATGGCGTCCAGCATCTCGCGGTGGGCGTCGCTCATCTCCGAGCGGCGGAAGCGGTCGGGGGAAACTTTGTACTCGAGCAGGGCTTCGATGTCGGCCTCGAGGCCGAGCAGGGCCAACGTGTCTTTGAGAAAGGTGGCTTCCACCCGCAGTCCGGTGGCGGCAAAGATGGCGCTTTCTGGCAGCAGGATCTCGTCGGCGGCGGAGGCCAGGTAGAGCCGCCACGTGGTGACCTGGGTCAGGTAGGCCACGGCCTGCTTGCCGTGCTGGCGGAAGCGGAGCACAGCCTGGCGCAGGCTGCGCACCGTTGCCGGACCGGCCGCCAGCCCGTCCAGCGTCAAGACGACGCCCCGAACGCGAGGATCGGCAGCCAGTCGCTCCAACCGTTGGTTGAGCGTCTCCAGGCTCATCTCGGCGGCGGCCCAGGGCAGCAGCGACCAGGGAAAGGGCAGCCGCCCTCTCTCTCGCCGCTCCGGAAAGCTGCCCGCCAGAGGGATGCGCACGTGATCCATGCCCCGCCGTCGCAGGCGGCGCAGCGGGTTGGTGAAGGTATACCAGGCGTTGCGAATCAGATCCCGAAAAGAAATCACGTCTGTCCTCCCCAGGAAAGTGGTCAAGAGATTCACGCCTCGGCTTCTTACCATGGCGCGCCACCGGTCAGGGCGCGTTCGCCATGGGCAACAAAAAGGACCGGTCTGTTGACCAGTCCTCAAGGATGGACCTCACCTTTTTCATGATAGCACACAAGGGGAGAAAAGTCAAATGCAATCACGACCAACGAATAAGGTGCATCTCGAAAGCGTTGCTGAGGTCCGGGTGACGGGGCAGAATGCGGATGGCGTAGCCGTATTGGCCGCTCCTCTCGCAGGGCACGGCGCCGGAGAAAAGATAGCTTCCGCTGCCGTTGGGTTCGGCGTGAATCATAGAGATCGCCCTTCCGTCTGTGATCTGACCGTACTGGTCTACCCGGCCGTGGTAGAATTCCACCTGCACGTCGGAGGGCTGCAGTTCGCCCAGGATAATCTCGGCTTGCACGCGCAGCGAGTTGCCGACCTGAAGCTCTGCAGGAGAGTCATCCTCTACGCGGACCACTTTGATCTGGTCCCAGTGCTGACGCAGGTGGACCTTCCATGCAGCCAGGGCTTTGGCCCCGGCCATGTCGTCCTTGGTCAGACGGTGGAAACGCTCCGCAGCCGGCATGTACGCCTTCTCCATGTATTTCAGAACCATGCGGTTGGTGCTGTAGATAGGACAGACGACGCTCATGGAGGCCTTTATGCGGGCGATCCATCTTCGAGGCAGGCCGTTGGCCCCCCGGTCGTAGAAAAGCGGCACGACTTCTTTTTCCAACAAGTCGTACAACGCCCTGGATTCGACCTGGTCCTGAAAGTTGTGGTCGTCGTAGACCTCGCCGCGCCCGATGGCCCATCCCACGTCGAGGGTATAGGCCTCGTCCCACCAGCCATCCAGAACGCTCAGGTTGATGGCCCCGTTGGCTGCTGCTTTCATGCCGCTGGTGCCACTGGCCTCCCGGGGGCGGCGTGGGTTGTTGAGCCACACGTCTACCCCTTGTAGCATGTAGCGGGCCAGGTTCATGTCATAGTTTTCCAGAAAGACAATGTGCCTTCGAAACTCCTCCCGGCGGGCTGTGTGAATGATCTGCCGGATGAATTCTTTGCCCTGGGTATCATGCGGGTGCGCCTTGCCGGCAAAGATGATCTGCACCGGGCGCTGGGGGTCGCCCACGATGCGGGCCAATCGTTCTACGTCGCGAAAGATCAGCGTTGCGCGCTTGTAAGCGGCAAAGCGCCGGGCAAAGCCGATGGTCAAGGCCTCGGGATCCAACACCTCGCTGGCCTTGGCGATCTCGGCTGGCGGCGCGCCCCGGTTTTCCAATCGCTGTCGCAGCTTCTGTCGTGTCACGGCTACCAGGCGCTCTCGCCTTCGCTCGTGTGTGCGCCACAGTTCCCCATCCGGGATGTCGTCCACACCCTCCCATACGGTCTGGTCGGCGGGCTCCTCCCGCCAACGTGGTCCCAGGTAGCGATCGTAAAGCTCGGTCATGTCGCGGGATACCCAGGAGGGGATGTGGACGCCGTTGGTGATGTGGTCGATGGGGATCTCGTCCTGCGGCACGTTGGGCCAGAGGCCCTGCCACATGCCCCGCGCCACTTGCCCGTGCAGATGGCTCACACCGTTGGTGTAGTTGGCCAGGCGCATGGCCAGGATGGCCATGTTGAGGGGCTCTCCTTCGTCGTAGGGATTCGCCCGGCCCAGGGCCAGGAACTCGTTGCGGGGAATGTCAAAGATGTTGTAGTAGTGGCCAAAGTACTTGTCTATCAGATGCGGCGGAAAGAGGTCAATGCCGGCCGGCACGGGGGTGTGGGTGGTAAAGACGCTGCCGGCCGTGGCAGCCTCGCGGGCCTCGGCGAAGGAGAGGTTGTGCTCTTCCATCAACATTCGAATCCGCTCTATCGCCAGGAACGCCGAGTGCCCCTCGTTCATGTGACAGATGGTGGGGCGAAGACCAATGGCGTCCAACATGCGGATGCCGCCGATGCCCAGGATGATCTCTTGCTTGATGCGCATCTCCAGGTCGCCGCCGTACAATTCGTCGGTGATGTCCTGATCTTCGGGGCTGTTTCCCGGGACGTTGGTGTCGAGGAGGAAAAGGGACACGCGACCCAGGTCGGCTTGCCAGACCTGGGCCTTGACCTGCCGGCCGGGGAATTCTACCGAGATGGTCAGGGGGTTGTCATCTCGGTCCCGGAGCTGGATCGGCATGTTGTAGAGATCGTTGATGGGGTACGACTCTTGCTGCCAGCCGTCGGCGCTGAGGTATTGGTGGAAGTAGCCTTCCTGGTAGAGCAGGCCGACGCCCACCATTGGCAGGCCCAGGTCGCTGGCCGATTTCAGGTGATCGCCGGCCAGGATGCCCAAACCGCCAGAGTAGACCGGCATGCAGTCGGTGGTGGCAAATTCGGCGGAAAAGTAAGCGATGCACTGTCCCTGGGTGCGATTGGCAATGTATTGACTGTACCAGGTTGGTTGCTCCAGGTAGCGCCGGAATCGCTCGCTGGTGCGCTCCAGGTGCGCCAAAAAGCCCCGGTCGGCAGCGGCGGCCCGCAGGAGCGCCTGCTGGACGGTGCCCAGCATCAGCACCGGGTTGTGATTGGTTTCTTCCCACAGCGACCGATCCAGGCGGCGAAAAAGCTGGATGGCTTCGTGGTCCCACGACCACCAGAGGTTGTAAGCCATCTCGCGCAGGCACTCCAACTCTGGTGGCAAAGAAGGGACTACCGTGAATGTGCGAATGGCTCTCATGTTCCCTGCCTCCTTTTTGGCCGATTTTTCCCCTTGACGGCATCTGTGCCGCGCCGATGATATTATACATGGGCCAGGGCAAGTTGCCAAGTTTGGGTGTCCGGCCAGGAGGAGTTGAGCTTTAGCGGAATTAGTGGTAGAATGGAGCCAGGGGACTGGGTATTTGACCAGGAGGGACAGGATTATGCGCGTGTTCATCAGCGGGGTGATGCAGGGATCGAAGCAGGGAAGGAACATCAACGACCAGGGCTACCGGCAAGCCATACGCCGGATGGTGAGGGCACGGCATCCGGATGCAGAGATCGTAGACCCGGTGGCGCTGTTTCCCGACAGTGTGGATTACGACGACGACCGCGCCTGCCAGGTGCTCTTTGGCATGACCGAGGAGGCCGCCAGGGCAGACGTCGTCATTGCCTATTTGCCAGAAGCCAGCATGGGCACGGCGCTGGAAATGGCACGGGCTTATGATGGCGGTACGCCGGTTGTCAGCATCTCACCGATGATGCAGAACTGGTTCATTCGCTGCCTCTCCCGCCGTGTTTTCTCCAACCTGGAGGCGTTCGCCGGTTGGGTGGCGGAGGGAGGCCTGGAAACGATCGCTAATTCGAGGGATGCAGAGGAGGAGACCTGATGGCAGGCAATGTCTTTCGCTGTAGCGCAGCCCCGCCCGGGGTGACAACCGTCAACAACTTTCCTGGCCGCTATCCCATCGAGGACTGGCGGGCGCAGTACTGGGACGTCACCGAGACCGGCGGGCTGGTGCGCCGGGAGGTCACGGTGCGGTTGCCGCTGGGCTTTAGCCGGGTCTCGCCGCCGGTGACGATGGGCCAGCCGGGGTGCATCTATGCCGTGCGGCGATGGGGCCTGGCCTGCCGCACGTCGCTGTTGGAAGAGATCCCTTTCGATTCCTCCACGTGCCTGAGCCCCGAGGCCACCGACGAAGAAGTGCTGCACCTGGTGTACGGCACGACCTGGTTCGACCTGCCGGGGTATTTCATCATCGCCAGCGACGAGCACCCTTTCTACCTGTATGACCCGGCGGGCGTCCTCAAAGGGGCCTACGTGGACTGGTTCACCTACCTGGGCACGTTGACCTACCTCTACACCGACGGCGACGTCAAGGGCAGCTTTCTCCGCGTCTTTCGCGAGAGTCCTTCTCTCTATCGCCTGGCGCTGGCCGAGATACAGGCTGTGTGGGAAGCGGCTATGAACTCAGTTGTCAGTTGAAT
>CAYNKW010000251.1:2776-6273 GCA_964397845.1 uncultured Anaerolineae bacterium | reverse complement strand
TGGTTTTTTCGTTGGCTGGTTTAGGTAGCTATATTAACCCTCGTTGAGCGGAATCCTTCCAGGAGTTGACACATGAAGATCGTAACTGTTGAAGAGATGCACCGAATCGAACAAACGGCCGACGCAGGCGGCCTGTCTTATGCAGCCATGATGGAGAACGCCGGCCGTGCCGTCGCCGAGGCGATGGCGCAGTGGACGGCAGTGGAGGGCCAGCGTGTGCTGGCCCTGATCGGGCCGGGCAACAACGGCGGCGACGGTCTGGTAGCCGCCCATTACCTCCGCGAGATGGGCGCCGACATGGCCTGCTATGTTTGGAAACGCCGGGTCAACGCCGACAAGAACTTTGACCGCGTTGTCGAGGACGGAATCCCGGTTGTATGGATGAAGGACGACCGCGATCTGACCAAGCTGCGCAAACAGGTGATCGAAGCTGAGGTGATCGTAGACGCGCTCCTGGGCACCGGCGCTTCTCGCCCCGTCGAAGGCGCACTCAAAGTGCTGCTGGAAACGGCCAAGAGCACCCTCCAGGAGCGCGCAGCGGCTCATCGCACCACCCTCGTCTCTCCCACCTGGCCTGCCTGGCCCTCGCACTCGCCCCTGATCGTGGCCGTGGATCTGCCCACCGGCCTGAACACCGACACCGGCGCCCTCGACCCGGCGGCGTTGCCGGCTGACCTGACGGTGACGTTTGCCTGTCCCAAGCGCGGTCACTTTCTCTTCCCCGGCGCCGAGGCGGTGGGTGAACTCCTCATTGCTGACATCGGCGTGCCGGAAGAGTTGACAGCCGCCGGCGACCTGGAACTCATCACCGCAAAGAAGGTGCGTGAGTTGCTGCCGCCGCGGCCGCTCGGTGCGCACAAGGGAACATTCGGTAAGGCAATGATCGTCGCCGGATCGATCAACTATACCGGCGCGCCAGCATTGGCTGCCGCCGCCGCCACGCGGGTGGGCGCCGGGCTGGTGACGCTGGCGCCGCCGGGGGTGCTGCATGGCACGTTGGCCGCCGCCGTCACCGAGCCGACTTTTCTGCTTCTGCCTCACGACATGGGCGTGCTGGCTCCTGGTGGCATGGAAATCCTGGCCGAAAAGCTGCCCGGCTACCAGGCCGCCCTCATCGGGCCGGGCCTGACCACCGAAAAGCCGACGGTCGAATTTGTGGAAGAGTTCTTTGAACAGGCAGAGGGAGAACACAAGCGGCGCAGGAGGAGCCTCGGTTTTCTGGCTCCGACTCGAGAAGAGAGCGGCGAGGAAGCACAGGAGGGCCCCACGCTGCCGCCGCTGGTGGTGGACGCCGACGCGCTCAACATCCTGGCAGACTTTGAAAAGTGGTGGGAACTTGTGCCGGCCCACAGCATCCTCACGCCCCACCCCGGCGAGATGGCCCGGCTGGTGGGCAAAGAGACGGATCTGGATGCGATCCTGGCCGACCGGTGGGGCGTGGCCCGGCGCATGGCCGCCAGGTGGAAGCAGGTGGTGGTGCTCAAGGGGGCCTTCACCGTCGTCGCCGCCCCCGATGGCCGGCTGGCGGTCAATCCCTTTGCCAACCCCGGCCTGGCCTCCGGCGGCAGCGGCGACGTGCTGGCCGGCGCGGTCGTCGGCCTGCTGGCGCAAGGGCTGGCGCAGTTCGACGCGGCGGTGGCCGGCGTGTACCTGCACGGCCTGGCCGCAGAACTCGTCCGCTCTGAGCTGGGCGACGCCGGCATGGTCGCCTCCGACCTGTTGCCGGCCTTGCCGGAAGCGATCAATCTGCTAACGGCGGGGAAAACGTAACTTTGCCCAGTTGACTCTCCAGTCCCAAAGTCAAGGAGGGGACCGGTTCGGTCCCCTCCCTTCTTTGCTCAAATCAGTTGCACACGAGAGCCACCCTGGCTCATTATTCTCCAGGGATATAGAGGAATATGGTGCCCTGGCTGACACCCTTCCTGGCGTCGGTTGGGGGTGCGGCTATGCCTATCGCCTTGATCGGTTCCAGGAAGGGTTCGTACACTTCTCTGTCGTACTCGGACATGCTCTGGGAGGCAAGTCGCCAGACAGCCTCGATATTGACGTAAAAGTATCCGCCTGTCCTACCGGGCAGATGTCTCTGCACCGCCTTGAAGGTATCGTCGTCGGCGATGGCGTCAATGTCCTCGTCTACAGCTTCCTCTAGAGCGTCCTCCGTGAAGCCGATGACCAGATGCTTGTCGGTGAAACCATAGCCCAGGATGATTTCCTCGCTGTAGGGGTCCATGAGGACCTGCATCTCGACGTCGTCGATGTCCTCCCCTTCGAGTTCAAGGTCTAACTCTTCCAGGGCATCAGCAATGTCCTCCAGCGTGTTCTCAGCCTCTTCCTGGTCGTCAACCTCAAAAACGGCAAAGCCGCCGATGGGAATGTCCTCCACCCCCTTGGCCCTAAACACGGTGATGGCAAACTCGCCTGACAGCCAGTCCAGCAACTCCTCGTCCAGCTTTAGGTCCAGTTGGTCTCCCAGGTCACCGATTTGTTCTTCAGCGTCGGGGATATCCGTCAAGGCGGCAAAGGCACTCTTCCAGGCAGCGGCCAGGTTTTGCCCGGAGATGAAACCCAGGGTATCGTCGGGAATCCGCTTCAGGATGCGGTTGGGGCTGGCCTTCCCCCCCAGGTTCTCCAGCACATCGGGAGACAGTGCGTCGGGATCAAGGGTCATGGCAAAGTCGACCTGGACTCCTTCCTTGTCCAGGCTAAGCGCCAACCCAAAAGCCTGCAACGCCTCAAGCTGGTCGGTGGTTTCCCTGGGCACCTCGAGCCCTTCACCTTCGAGGCTTTTGAGACCGGCTTCAGCCAGGCCCTCTATGTCGAGGAACATGTGGGCCACCGCGTCGCCTGGCAGCGCGCCCACCAACTCGGTGTAGCGCTCGTCCTTGGCCAGCGAATCAGAGTCGCCTTTGGCCACGTCAATGACCTCTTCCATAACATCTTTGTCCATGGTCAGGATCACGAATTTCTTCACCGTGCCAAAGATCAGAGGCGTCTCCCACTCCTGTTCGACTTTCTGGACGTAATAGTCTACGCCTTTGTAGGTCTCTGTGTCAACATCGTAGCCCTGATCATCCAGGTAGTCTAGCACCTTTTCCAGGAAAGCATCCGATGCCTTTGTATTCCTGGTCGCGGCGGCAATGATGAGGACAGGCTCCTCGCCTTCAAACACGTCTTCCATGTTGCCGATGGCTATGGCTACTTCCGGCCCCAGCCAGGGCGTGATGTCGTCTTTATACGAGACGTCGAACTGGTCTTCTATCTGCTCCACCAGGTCATCAATGGCCTTCTCAACCTCGCGCATGTCGCCATAGATTTCAGCCAGATGCTTAAAGCCTGCTGTGTCCTCAATGTCGACATTGATCGAAGTAAAGAAACCTGCTTCGGCCGGCATGAGCTTGGGCGCGGCCTGTTTAGGTGCGAGGAAGGGCAGGTATTGGCGGCCCAGAACCACGCCAACCACACAGACGACACAGAGCAACAGCACTGCTATAGCGATG
>CAYNKW010000251.1:0-2676 GCA_964397845.1 uncultured Anaerolineae bacterium | reverse complement strand
CGGCGTCTCGGCCTGAAGATCGTTGCTCAATTCGGTGTTTGGACTATTGTCTTGCGACTCCATGATTATTCTCCTTACTGATAATGGTCTCAGCCCGGCCAACTGTAGCTTTTGCTGGCCGACAAGGGTTATATCTGTGGTTAAAGACGGCAATTTGCTCGCTGTACCATCACCTCCTCCCCATTAAGGCATCTGAGCTTCTTCCATCACCTGCCGCAATCCACTTCGCAGTGATAATGCCACCACAACGGTCAGCAACAACACACCACCGGCCGCGAGAAAGGTCTCGTCCAGCACTTGCGCCGTGAGGTCGAGGGGGACGCCGCCGAGTTCAGCAATGGAATAGCCTCTGGAAAGCTGCTCGAAGCGCTTCAGGCCCCAGGCGGTCAACAACGACAGGCCGACGCTCATTCCAACAAGCCGCAAGATGACGACCAGGCCAGAGGCCACACCCCGCTGCGTCTCGCCCACAGCATCAATGACCGCCGTGCTCAGTGAGGTCGTCACCAGCCCAAAGCCCAGCCCCGCCAGCGCCAGGTGGATCGCCATTGGCCCATAGCTCATGCCCGGCGACCAGGTGCCCATTAGTCCAAACCCCCCGGCGGCGGTCAGCGATCCCAGCACCGCCGGCAGGCGATAGCCAAACCGCCCGCAGAGCCAGCCGCCCAGCACCGAGGCCAGAGACATGATGCCCGTCATCACCGCCAGCACCTGGCCGCTGCGCACAGCCGACAGGCGCAACATCTCGTCCACGGTGCTCCCTTCGGCGAGGACGGTGTTGACGAACAACGGCACGTCCACCATGGCAATGATGAGGGCGAAACCAACCAAAAAGTTGATGGCACAGGCAGCAGCAAAGTTGGGCCGCCGAAGCATGTCCAACTCGACCAACGGCTGCGAGACACGCCTCTCAAGCGCCGCCAACAGACCAAACAACAACACGGATAGTCCCAGCAAGGGCAGGACAAAGCGCGAGGTGGGTGGCGGCGCGTCAAAATCGAACGAGGGGCCAGTAGCCATCCGTCCCCCACTGTACGAGAGTGCGACGTTCAGCGCCACCAGACCACCCATGAGCAACAATGCGCCGGGAATGTCCAGCGATGCCCGCCGCCTGGTCTGAGGCAACTCCCTCAGCGCCCAGTAGGCCGTCGCCGCTGCCAGGAGGCTGGCCGGAATGTTGATATAGAATTGCCAGCGCCAGTCCAGATAGCGTACCAGGAAAGCGCCGTACAGCGGCCCAAAGATCCAGCCGGCCGTGTCCACAGAAACCAGGACGCCCATGGCCAGCGGACGGCGTTCACCGTGAAAGAGGTCGCCCACGATGGCCATGGCCACCGGCACCATCGCCCCGCCACCCAGCGCTTGCACAGCCCTGAAGGCAATGAGCAACCGCAGGTCTTTGACCAGGGGCACAAAAACTGAACCGAAAGCAAAGAGTCCCAGACTGGCCAAATACACCCGCCGGCGCCCATAGATGTCCGACACGCGCCCCATGAAGGGCATGGTCACGATGTAGGCGATCAGGTAAGCGCTAACAATCCAGGCCGCGTCGTCCAGTCCGGTAGGCACCGGGATCTCAAAGTCAAAGATCATCTGCGGCAGCAGCGTAGAAACCACCGTAAGGTCATCGGCGGCAACAAAGACGCCAAACGAGACCAAAATCAGGACCAGATAGGAACGGCGTTGGACATTCGCATTGTTAAACATGGCGATGGTTTCCACGGGACGAAGTTGACTCATGGCACAGGCGGTGCCTCGACATCCACAGGTTTGTCAAAAGCAGAGAATTCGATAAGCCAATGGGTCGGGTTTTCCGGGTCGCTCTCCAGTTCCACGATCTGGATACGGCGCACGTAGGCGTCTTGCTGGCCTACCCATGCATCCACCGTCACCTCCCCTGGCCCGATCATACCAGAAGTCAGGGGCGAAATCCGCTCACCAGGCAACCTCCCGTGCAGACGATAATGGGTCTGATCCTCTATCTCCTCTTCCGTGCCGAACGTCCAGGCTGTCCCGTCGAGGATAGGCCCAATACCGTGCTCTGGGTCAAAGATGAGAATGGGATCAAAATACCAACCATAACCCGGTGGCAACCTTTCCCACTGCTGGTTGAGAGGGTTGGTGATGTACTGCTCGTCGCCCAATCCTATGATAGCCACCTCAGACACAATGCCAAATGACGACACCTTGACGATGCCTCGCACCCGATCTGGTCGTACCAGGTCGCCCTCGGCCCGCTTGAGCGCCAGCGTCGGGGGACTATCCAGGTAGGTCAACCTGCCAGAAAGCTCGATGATAAAATGAAGCGAGCTGGTGGAAAGCATCCGCTCTCCTGCTCGGCGAGCGATCTCAACCGGCGAGGGCGTGGGGGTCGGCGTGGGCCCTGGAGTGGATGTGCGGCAACTGACAACGAGCAGGAATCCAATGCCCACCAGCAAAAGGCTGGCACGTCTCATTCCGGCTGCACCTCCGGAGATTCGGTCATGACGCGGGTCGCGCAACAGACGACGCTGTACGAAGCAGCTCAGCGCCTTGACAGGGTAAATCAGTATATAATGAAAGATCGAAATTGTCAATCAAACGACGGACCGTCAGGGTTCTACCTGTTGTTTGGTGCCCTCGGCAAGCGCCACCCCCTCCAGCACCTCGATGCTCTCCAGGCAGATGGGTAGGGTC
>CAYNKW010000250.1:0-6291 GCA_964397845.1 uncultured Anaerolineae bacterium | reverse complement strand
AAAGAATTATACACGTAGCTTATCTCTGTGTCCACTTTTTCGGGGGAAGATCAACCATTCGCTCTTCGAAGAATAATAAACTCAAGTTATGCCTTATCCTATCAAGTATCCTCGTTGTGTTCTGTGTCGCTTGCTCTGTTACTGGTCCAAGCGATACCGCATCACTCATCGCTGAACTCGGCGCGGAACTCCCGACGGTTGTCGCTAGCGGCAACTCGCCCTCAATACAGGTGGCTGTCGTCCACCGGGATCAGGTCGTCTGGTCTCAAGCCTTCGGAGAGAACACCAGCGTCGATCACGTCTATATGAATGCATCAGTGCAGAAGGTGTTCACCGCGGCCGCGGTCTTGCAGCTCGTGGAAAGAGGACTCGTTGATCTGGACACTGACGTCGGCACGTACTTGCCGTTCCCGGTTCGCCATCCGGACTTTCCAGAAACGCCGATCACGGTGCGGATGCTTCTGGCGCACCGCTCGGGGCTGGCTGACTTTCCGCATCAGTTCGCGTGGGATACCGAGTGCGCTTTCTCGCCGCAATACCGGCCATCATGCCCCAACCATCTGCTGGCCATGTCGCACGAGGAGTTTCTGATTGCGTCGCTGGTGCCTGGAGGTTCGAACTACGATCAGCGAACCTGGGTTTCCGAACCTGGCCAGGAGTATCACTACTCCGTCTCGGCCTATCCGTTACTGCGCTACCTGGTGGGTCAGGTGGCGGGACAGAGCTATGCTGAGTATATGCACGAGAACATCTTCGCTCCGCTGGGAATGACCAGTTCGGGTTTCAGCGCTGAGGAGTTCTCGGGACGCCACGCGGTTCCATATACCCGCATCAATGGTCAGAACATCGAACTGCCAATCTGGGACGGGCAGGGCTCGATGATGCACACAACAGCTGAGGACATGGCCAAGTTCGTACTCGCCCTGATGAACGATGGCCAGCACGGCGACTTCCAGCTCCTTCAGCCGGAGACGATCGAGCTCATGCAGCAGAGGACGAGCCGCTTCAAGGTTCTTTTCAAAAGCAGCGACGACCTGCCTCAAAAAGGACATGGTCTGGGCTTGTTTGTTTTCCGGAGTGGGTGGTATGGGAATGGTGGCTCAGCGCCGGGCTTTCAATGCCTCTTGCGCTTCCACCCATCCAGGCAGGTCGGCTATGTCATTCTATCCAACGTCAACGCTATCCTCGGCGGCGGTGACAATTACGAATCCGCGCGGAGTGACATCTACGAGGTTCAGGATGCACTGGTTTCGATCCTGGACCCGACGCTGGTGATCCGTCGTTGGGCCGGCGAGCTCGGTGTCGTCGGAGCATTGGTGTTGTGGTTTCTCGTCGTGGGACTCTGGGTTCGGCGGAGAAAGTCGCAACATCGAAACGCTGAGGTGGCCTCAGCAACCTGAAGCAGGAATCCGTTACACTACTGAGAGCGATGGTTCCGGGAGCGGTCCTCATTGTCGCGTCAGGCACGTTTGCCTGGTCATTCGCGCCCGAGTGGATTCACGCGGGAGGATAGCTGGAGTGACTTCCGGCTAACTAGCGGTTGCATGCGACCGGGCTATCGCTGGCGAAAATCAAGGCTCTACGCGCTTTGAAGTTGATCGCACGGCGAAGGCTCTTACCCGCACCCGCCCGGCGCGTGAACCGCGAGCCGATAGGCGGCGAGTCGTAGGGCGCCCGAGGAATGCTGGCTATTGGAAGCTGGTTGACAGAGAGGCCGGTCCAGCATGATCGAAATTGTCTGGGAGTTCGTCGTCAAGGAGGAGGCCCGAGGCCAGTTCGAGCTGGCGTACGGCCCAGGCGGCGCGTGGAGCAAGCTGTTCGCACGGTGCCCGGGCTTCCGAGGCACCACCCTGCTGCGCGACACGAAGAATCCGCGGCGGTATCTGACGATCGACTTTTGGGACACAGGGGCCCAGCGGGAGCAGATGCTGGCCGAACGCAAGGCCGAGTACTCTAACCTGGACGCCGCCTTTGCTGACTGGACCGAGTCTAAGACTGAGGTGGGTATCTTCAGAGTGCTGGCCGAGGCGACGGTGCACCCCCGTGGCAGAGCACGGCGAAGCAAAGCTGGAGAGGCCCGTCGAAGGAGCCGCCGAACAACTCGCTGAAGCCGACTCGGCTGGCGGGCGAAAATGCATCGGTGCCTCGCCAGCCTAGTAGCCCTACAATGAAGGCATCAAGCCCGAGCCGCTTAGCTCGAGACCGATAGGTGCGGCGGATGCCTCCGCTGCGCTCCGGCCATCCGCTTGCTAGCCTGCGACTCGCTGACGCTCGCCTCCGCCTATCAAGCGGATGAACCCGACCATCGCCGCCCATGAATCCCTCCCTTCGGTCGGGCTTCATGGCCTGGCGCTGGCGGGTTATCCGCCGCGCCGTTAGGTGGACACTCGCGACGCTCGCGCCTACCTAACACTCAATGAAGCCGACCCTGTGAGGCGGGCGGCTTATCTCGGGGACGTTGGGCAGCTAACGGTGCAACCTGTTTCGACACCGGCTGGAAAGGAACTCTCGTATGAGACCCAAGACCACAGAGGATATCTTTGAGCTTATGGATGGGTATGTCATCTCGGCTGTTTTAGGCACTGCAATGGAATTGGGCCTCTTTTGGCTGCTTGCTGAGAAACCTTTACTGGCGCCAGAGGTAGCCCAATACTTGAATATCCCTTTGAACCGCTGCCAGAATTGGTTACAGTTATTATGCAAGTTGGGCTTGTTAGAGGATAGCGCCAAAGGTTATGTCCCCTCTACCGCAGCCCAGGAAACGATTCTGGATGCATACAGTCAAGATACCTGGGCTTTTCTGGCGCGTGAAGATCGATATAAATTTTCGGCCGTCCGAGATCTAGCGTTGAATATCTGCCAGCCCATATCAACTTGGGAAGTGCAGAATTTGACGCCTCCGGACTACTTTAGGCAGATTCTAGAAAACCCCAGTGAAGCGGCACGCTTCACGCGCATGCTCTACGAAATTCACATTCCGCTCGCAGAACAACTTGCAAACATACTAGACATGCGGGGAGTCAAACAGTTGATGGACCTGGGTGGTGGTTCAGGCGTAGTTTCGTTTGCTCTGCTCCGCAGGCAACCTGACCTGACCTCTGTGGTAGTTGATGTTGAAAACGTCTGCCTGGCTGGGCGAGAGATTGCCTTGGAAAACGCGCTTGAGAAACGAATCACCTACTTTGCCGCCGACTTTTTGCAAGATGATTTACCAACCGGGTTTGATATGGTGATGTTCTGTGATGTTGGCCCATTCAGCGAACCCCTTTTCCGCAAGATTCATGATGTGTTGAACCCGGACGGTCGTCTTGTAATCGTAGGACAGTTTGCTCCAGATAAAAACATTGCAGCCCCATCACGTTTGTTATGGTTGTTACTGGGTTCATTGGAATATCCGGCGCAAACTAACGATTTCACGACGATTGACCTGGTGCAAACTCGATTACAACAAGCGGGTTTTCGAGATCTTGTCACAACCTCCGTACCATGCAAGGATCATCTGCGTTGGAATATCGATTGGATCGTGCTAGAGGCACAGAAGTAAGGGAATATGTTTAGATTATGAGGCTATCCAGGTTTGCTTTGCCGCCCAACCCTGCTTGCAGCCGACGCCGCTTTGCTGCCTTGTATCGCGGCACGATTTGGTTATGCGCGTAGTCTTGAAATGAATGGCCCGACGCGAAAGTCGCGACGCGGCTGAAGCAAACCGTTAGCACGCACATCGCAATCACAGCAGCATATAGCAGTGCAGATGTATACTGCTCAGCGTTTTTGAGAATTAAGCTTGAAAGGATATATTAGTGAAATCTCTTGTTGGTAAAGTTGCCCTTGTAACTGGAGCGAGTCGCGGAATCGGCAAAGGCATTGCCCTTGGCTTAGGTGAAGCTGGCGCAACTGTCTATATCACGGGCAGAACAGTAGAAGAAGGTAAAGCCGCTGTTGCCCTTCCTGGTACAATTCATCAAACGGCTGATGAGGTCACGCAACTGGGAGGTGAATGCATCGCTGTCCAGTGTGACCACCGTATTGACCAAGAAGTTGAAGCGGTATTTCAACGTATCCGTGCGGAGCAAGACCGGTTGGATATTCTAGTCAATAACGTGTGGGGCGGCTATGAACACTTTAACAACGGGACAGAATTCTGGAAAGAAACAGGATTCTGGACTGTTCCCACCTCGCGTTGGGATGCTATGTTTCAAGCGGGAGTTCGCGCCCACTATGTTGCCAGTGTCCTCGCTGCCCCGCTAATGATAGCCCAACATACAGGTCTGATTGTCAACCTCTCGTTCTTCGTGGCCCAACGAGATGACAAGGGGGTTGCCTATGGTGTTGCCAAAGCTGCTTCCGACCGTATGGCGGCTTGTATGGCATACGAATTGCGCGAGCACAATATTGCTGCAGTCTCCCTTTACCCAGGTCTAGTACGCACCGAATCAGTGATGAAAGCGGCCGAGTACTTTGACTTATCCAATTCGGAGTCGCCACAGTTTATTGGGCGGGCCGTTGCGGCGCTCGCTTCAGACTCAGACATTATGCAAAAGTCTGGCCGAGTACTTGTCGCCGCGGCACTCGCGCAAGAATATGGCTTTACTGATGTCGATGGGAAACAACCTCGGCCATTGACCGTCAAAGAGATATAGCAGACGTCCCAACCAAAGGGGACGTGCTAACAACACGCTGCACCCGACCACGCTATCGCGCGCAAATCAGCGGCTTTGTGGTCAGCGACGGTGACTTCTAGCGAAGGCTCTCACGCTAGAACCGCGTGGCGGGTGAGCTTTTTCGATAGGCGCGGCTGATGCCTCCGCTGCGCTCCGGCCATCCGCTTGATAGCCTTCGGCTCGCTGACGCTCGCCTCCGCCTATCACCGCATGAACCCGACTTGGCTAGTCTCGCGCCTTTCCAATTGCTCCATGCCTGAGAAGTTGTTGAGTGAGCGATGTTACTCACACCAGACCCGCCAAGCGGGTTATGCAAACCGATTGAAAGTGGCGAGTTTGTCGCCGTGATGGGACCCAGCGGGGGAAGTCCACGCTGATGCACATGCTGGGGGATTGGACAAGCCAACCTCCGGCAAGGTGTGGCTAGATGGTATCGACCTGAGTGAACTTGATGACAAGCAACTCACAGTCACACGCCGCCAGAAAATCGGGTTTATCTTCCAGTCTTTCAACTTGATACCAGTACTGACGGCTGGCGAGAATGTGGCGCTGCTATGGAAAAGGCTCAGAGCTCCCTGAGAAAAGACCTCTTGCATCATCAAGAATGGACCGTAGAGCGGAGTATGTCGCATATTGTCTTGATACCCAAGACATGAACCCGAAGTTTCGGCTTCTCTGCCAGAGCTACGACAAGGTGCATCTACGCCAGGGTGATTGGAAAGTATCCTTCCGTAGCTGCCCAAGCCAGACACCTACACATCCAGCCGATCCAGGATCGACGTGCTGTGCCTATCCTTCTTGACCGCGACCCGCTGCACATAGACCCTTGTCGTCGCCACGTGTTTGTGACCAAGCGCATCCAGGGTCCGGGACTTGACTTCCACGTGTTTTCGTGTTACACTTGATTACGTGGAGGAAACGATGGAAACACAGAACATCACACTCTCGATTCCCAAAGAAATCTTACTCAAGGTCAAGCTGCTTGCCGTCAAGCGCCAGACCTCGGTCTCTGGCCTGCTAGCCCAGACACTAGAAAGGCTGGTCCAGCAAGAAGATGCCTATGCGCATGCGCGACAGCGCCACCTGCAGCGCCTTGAACAGGGCATCAACCTGGGCACAGGGGGCCAGATCCTGACCCGGCGAGATGAGCTTCATGAGCGAGCCTAAGAACCTGCAGTTCGTCGACACCAACATCTTGATCTATGCGCACGACCACTCCGCGGGGAACAAGCACACCCGAGCCCGCGATCTGATTCGTGCGCTATGGCAGTCTGGCGAGGGTTGCCTGAGCATCCAGGTGTTGCAGGAATTCTATGTGAACATCACCCAAAAGGTCGCCAAACCGGCAAAAGCAGCCGTGGCAGCGCAGATCATTGCTGACCTCTCCGTGTGGCAGGTACATCGTCCTGGAGTGGAGGATGTTCTGGATGCAATTCGCCTGCAGGACCGGTATCAGACCTCATTCTGGGACGCCATGATCGTTGCCAGTGCCATTCAGTTGGGCTGCCAAACGATCTGGTCAGAGGATCTGAGCACAGGGCAGGTCTATAACACCGTGACTGTAACCAGTCCTTTCTAGCGAAGCTTCGCCTCAAACCGACGAGTGCAAACTTGTCATTCTGAGCGAGCG
>CAYNKW010000249.1:0-6296 GCA_964397845.1 uncultured Anaerolineae bacterium | reverse complement strand
GTGCATCCGTGTCCAGAATCTTGTCCCATTTGCAGAGGATTCAGCACATCAGGGAGTTTACTCTGCGTCTGGCTCTCCCTCGTAGCGGGCCTCGCGACTCTGGCTGAGGGAGTATTGGGCGTCAATTTCCTCCGCTTCCTGTTTCAGCGCGTACTGTCCAATGACGCCCAGTTTGAGCAGCAGAACGGCGAGGCCCACAATTCCTCCCAGGCCAAGGATGCCCAGGCAGCAGGCCGCTCCTAGCAAGGTTAGCAGGTTCCCCGGCAGAGTTTCCATGCTACCACCTACCCTCCGCCCAGCTTGATGTTAAGGCCACGGCCGGCGTGGCCGCCAGTGGTCCTGGGCATGAACTGGAGGACTTTTTGCGCCAGCTTCATCATAGGCATGGTTTGCAGCCACACCTTGCCGGGGCCGGTGAGCTTGGCCAGGAAGAGCCCTTCGCCGCCCAGCAGGATGTTGCGGAAACCCTTGACCATGCTGATGTCAAAGTCCACGGTCGGCTCGATGATGGCCACGTGACCGGTGTCTACTCTGAGCATCTGGCCGGGGCCAAGTTCGATCTCGACCACCTCACCGTCCAGTTCGGCAAAGACCAGGCCAGGGCCGGTGGCCTTTTGCATGATAAAGCCTTCGCCACCAAAGAACCCCGCCCCCAGCCTCCGGCGAAAGTGAATGTCCAGGTCTACCGACTTTTCAGCGCACATAAAGGCGTCTTTTTGCAAAACGAGGCTCTGGCCTGGCGCCAACCTGAAGGGGATGATCTTGCCGGGGAACTCGGAGGCAAAGGCTACGGTGCCGCTGCCGCTGTTGACAAAGAAATCGGTGATGAACAGCGACTCGCCGGAGAAGGCGCGCTTGATGAGCTTGCCCAAACCGCCACCGGTGTGGGTCTTCATCTCGACGTTGCCACTCATCCAGGACATGCCACCGCTTTCGGAGTAGATGACCTGCCCCGGTTGAAGTTGCAGCGTCAACACCTGCAACGTCGTGCCACTGAGCTTGTAGGGGGTGTTTCCCTGGGGAAGATTTTCTGCCATTGGACTTCCTCCTGTTTCCAGATCGAATTTGGCTCCACAGTGGGTGCAGAATTTAGCATCGGCCGTCACTTCCGCGCCACAATTGGGACATTGCATAGCCGGCTCCTTTCTTTCGTTTGTAAGGCGGAATGGCATTCCGCCCTACAGGCTGGCAACCGGGACAGGTTGATTTCCTGGCAAAGTATACCACGCCTGCGATAATTAGGCAAAGCCGCGAGCCGAGCTTCCGTTCCAATCCTTGAGCGACCTTCGGTCGGGTCAGCAAAAGTCAAGGATGGGCCAGCCCTCGCGTTGGGCGTGCCGGCGCAGGCGGGCGTCGGGGTTGACGGCGACCGGGTGGCCGACGGCGAGGAGCACCGGCAAGTCGGAGTGACTGTCGGTGTAAAAGTAGCTGGCGGCGAGGTCAATCCCCTTATCGGCGGCGAACTGCCTGGCCCAGTGGAGTTTGCCCGTACCGTAGCAAGCCGGCTCAATGAGCCGGCCGGTGAGCACGCCATCTTGAGTTTCCAGGCGGGTGCAGAGAAAATCGTCGCCCAGGTCCAGGTGCTCGGCCAGGGGGCGAACGACGTATTGGGTGGCAGCAGAGAGGAGCACCGGCCGGTGGCCCTGCGCCCGGTGATACTCGATGCGCCGTCGGGCGTCCTCAGAGACGTGATGGATGACCACCTCGCGGAACCAGTGCTCGCAGAAGGCACGGGTCTCTGGCTCGCTCTCACCGGCAGCAGTGCGAGCCACCTGGGCAATGACCCTGGCGAAATCCACCGCCGTCGTGCGGTAGAGGATCACGTACCAGCCGACGCGGAGCATATCGAGGTGCCCCAGCCGTCCGTGGCGGCGCAGGTACTTGACGTATAGCACGCTGGAACTGGCATTGAGGACGGTATAGTCCACGTCAAAAAAGGCAGCGGCAGTCGGCTGGGAAGTCATGAGAACAATCTTTGCTCCTTTTGGTGTTCTATGTTATAATGGCAGCGTCGGGCCATTCATGGGCATCAGTCCAGCAAGGTAGGAGTGATAAGGAGGCATAAAAGATGAACGAACTTTCGGTCGGTGACGGGTTCAAGTTCGGGTGCGGCTTTTTTATAGCGGGCTTTATTGCCTGGATCGTCATGCTCATTGTGATATTTTTATTTACCCTTGTCTTTGGTACCTTGGCCGGCGGCGTGTTCGAAGACATTCTCGGTTCTTATAGTCTGTTGTTGCCGTTGATGGCCATAGTTTAGCCCAGAAATCGAATTCTGGCAAGAAAATTGCATTGCCCCGACCGAGTGGTCGGGGCAATGTGTTTTGGGCGCACTCCTTTCACACCCAAAAGTCAGGTTGAGTTTGCAGCAAGGTTCCGTTGCCTCTGGTGCAAGGGTCGGTTGTCCTTGACCACGAGACCGGGTGACTTGAACTCTCGTTGTTTTTCCAATTTGCCCGCTTACCAAACTACTTTCTCGAAAACCAGCTTTCTTTCAGCGCGTCGAGAGTGCCGTCGTCGCGTAGGGCCACCAGTGCGCCGTTGATCGCGGCCAGCAGCGAGTCTTCATGGCGGCGCACGGCGATCACGTACAGGTCGTCGGTCAGCGGCTCGCCAACGACCATCAGGCTGTCGTTAGCATAGACCGCCTGGAGAGCGGTGAGGTGATCGGTGAGGGCGGCGTCCACCTCGCCAGCGCGGAGGGCGTCCAGCACCTCGACCGGCTCCGGCAGGCGACGCACTGCCAGGTCGCGCACCTTGCGCTGGAGGGCGCTCGCTTCCACGTCCCCCGCCGAACCCCAGGTCACGGCCAGGGTGCGTCCAGCCAGGTCTTTTGGCCCGGCCACGGCCGTTTCGCCGGCGCGCACCAGTAGCACCGGCCCGGCGTTTAAGTAAGAGATGGAGAAAGCGGCCTCTTCGGTGCGGGTAGGGTCGTAGGGCAGGGCAGAGATCACGGCGTCGCACTTGCCCACCAGCAGCGAGTCGTATAGCCCATCCCATCCGACGTTGACCAGCGTCTCCGTCACGCCCAGACGGGCGGCTATCGCCCCTGCCAGGTCCACGTCCAGACCAATGAGATGGTCGGCTGGCGCGCCTTCCGGGATCCACTCAAAAGGAGGGTAGCTGGCGTCCATGCAAACCTTGAGCTCGCCCCGCGCCTGGAGGTCACGCAGGCTTTTGTCCGGCTTTGGCCCTCGCAGGAGGAGCCGCCCCGCCGCCACGATCAGGATCAGGATCAGTACCCCGCCTAACCAGCGCCACCTGAAGCTCAATGCTGCATATGCTCTCTCGTCAAGGCACGATTTCCACGCCGTGGCCCACAACCGTAGGGCAGGATGGCATCTACTTTTCTCCTTGGGCATAACGCTGCACCTCCAGGTAGATCGGCTTGGGCCGAAAATCCACAGCGACAAAGGTGAAATAGTCCTGGAAGCTTTTCGTGTCCCACGGGTAGCGAAAGGCCCATACGACGAGGGCCTGGCACCAGTCCCACTGGCGCAGCGCCAGCTCGTAAGCCTCGACGGTGTACTGCATCCGGGCGTAGGGGCGGACGGCTTTGGTCCAGCGGGGATGGTCGTTCCAGCCGGTCTCGGTGATAAAGACCGGCTTGTCGCCATCGTCGTTGGCTACCATGACCTGGCGCAGCAACTCGACGCGGCGAAAGTTGATCTTGTCGGCCGCCGGCGGGTCGTCGGGGGGGAACTTGAAGCCGTAGGTGTGGGCGGCCAGGGCGTCAAAATAGTCAGCCGCGCCGGCGTCGTACATGCGCTGGAGGTAAACCAGATCGTCCATTCCTTCCGGGTGGCCGGGCGGGGCCAGGGTGGGGGCCAGCGCGCCGGCCAACACCTGTACGCCGGGGTTGGTCGCTTTGGCACGGAGGTAGACGGCTCGCAAGAGCAAGACGTAGCTGGCGGGGCTCGCCGGACGTTGGCCCCATTCAAAGCTGAGGTTCGGCTCGTTCCAGATGATGACGTGATCCACGCGGCCCCGGTAGCGCTCGACGAAGGCGTAGACAAAGCCGGCAAAATCGTCGTAATGCGTCTCGTCCAGGTAGGTCAGCGGCGTGGGTTGCTGCGCCGGATCGGGCCGCGCCCAGGCCGGCGTCAACCCCAGGCGGGCGATGACGGTCAATCCCTGGGCGCGGGCGTGGTCGATCACCATGTCGGGGTGCTCCCAGTGAAAGACGCCTTTCTCCGGCTCGTAGTAGGCCCAGGGAAAAAACTCGACGATCCAGGGCGCGCCCATCTCGCGGACCATTTCCAGCGTCCGTTTGATCTTCCACTCCTCCACCTCATCGGTCAGGCGGGTGTGTACGCCGATTTTGGGATTGACCGTATGTACCTGTCGCTGCGGTCCAACTGTGACCAACCGGGGAGGCGGGCGCAGGCCAAAGAGCAACAGGAGGGCGATGAGCCCTCCTCGCACGAACCACGCAACGCGGAGACCGTCTCTGCTCATGCTCACTGGCCGCACTTGCACGGCGGATGTCGCACGCCCCGGGCGCGCGCTTCCTCTTGCTCCGCGATCCAGGCCTGGGTGCCGATTTCGGCGCGTCGGAGAAGCGCGCGATAGCGGCGCTGCACTTCCATCGGGTCGGCGCTGGCCAGGAAGAGTTGGCAGGGAAAGTCGGGGCAGAGACCGCAGTGCTCCAGCCCTCGCTCAACGACACAGCATTGAAAGACGCGGCACTCTCCATTCACAGCCAGACCCAGTTGGTAGGCGCACCCCCGGCAGGTTCCGGCCTCCTCCGCCTCAAAGGCTTCACAGGTGCCGCAGTATAGCCCGCAAATTGCTGCCAGGCATCGCTTGCAGTCGCGCATGGCTTGCGCTTTCTAGTCTTCCTGACCTGTCCAAGCAAAAGCCAAAGTTGGTTTTGTGTTCTTTATGCTCTTTGTGGTTCAGGCAAGCACCTTCCGCTACCCGGCGGGAACTGGCCTGCCTTCGCCGTGCACCAGCCAGCGATAGCTCTTTTCGATGCGATCCCAGTTATGCTCTCTATCGAGCGACCAAAAGCGACCAATGAGGGACACAAATTGCCCGACACCCAATCGCTCACACTCGGCCTCAATGTCCCCCACATAGATCGCCCCGCTCTCCGGTCTTTCACCGCGCCGGCCCAGCATGCCATGGACGTAAACCTGCGGTACGCCGGCCTGTTTGGCCATGCGCAGCAACGCCTTGAGGTGCTCCACCGAGCCGTGAGAGCTGTAGAAGGAAATGATGCCCAACAGATGCAGGCGCGTGCCATCTCGCTTTGCGCCCTCCATCGCCCAGCGAAAGGTGGGATTCTCAAAAAAGCTGCCGTCAGCGATAGCCCGCTCGATGCGCAGCCGATCCGAAGGCACGATGCGCCCCGCGCCCAGGTGGGTGTGTCCCACCTCCGAGTTGCCCACCGTCTTGCCCGGCCGGCCGGGGACGGTGTTGGGCAAGCCCACCGCCTCGCCGGCGGCCTCGATGCGGGTGACGGGATAGGAGGCTTGCAGCGCATCCATCATTGGTGTGTTGGCTTCCAGGATCAGGTTACCCCACGCGTCGTCGCGCGCTCCCCATCCGTCGAGGATAAGCAGGACAACGCGCCGGGACCCACCCTGCCTATCAGTCCTGCCTTCAGCTAGTGACACGCCCGTCATGGCGGCCGGTTTTTCGACTCCCAACAAATCCAGCACCGTCGGCGCCACGTCGATCAACGAGCCTCCGTCCCGCACCCTCAAGCCTGGCAGATGGGGCGAGACCAGCACAAAAGGCACCGGGCTGTCGGTGTGGCCGGTGTCAATGCTTCCATCAGGATAGTACCATTTTTCCACTGTGCCGTGATCGGCGGTCACCAGCACGGTGACGCCCATCTCTTTTGCCACCTCGATGGCGCGTCCAAGTTGTGTATCTATCGTAGACACGGCCCATTTAATGGCCTCGCGATCCTCGCCGTGGCCGATCACGTCTACGTTGGCCCAGTTGACGACTAACAAGTCCACCGTCGGGTCGCGCAGAGCCTCAATGACGGTGTCGGTCACGGCATCGGCGCGCATCTCCGGCGGCGGCAGATACCCTTTGGATTCCAGAGAAGGTATGATCCGCCGCTCTTCGCCAGGGAAAGGCTCGTTGCGCTTGCCATTCAAAAAGTAGGTCAGGTGCACACTCTTTTCCGATTCGGCAACCTTGACCTGGCGCAAGCCCGCCTGGCTGACCACCTCGCTCAACGTGTCGGCAACCGCTCCCAACGGCGGAAAGGCAACGCGCACGTTTAAATCGGGGTGGTATTCGATCATGGTGACCCAATGGGTGGTCATGGATTCGCG
>CAYNKW010000248.1:2939-6305 GCA_964397845.1 uncultured Anaerolineae bacterium | reverse complement strand
AATGGGTGATCTGGCTGCGAGAAAGATTGGCGCGATAGCACGCCGGAAGATAAGCGTCTACGGTGTGGTGCAAGGGGTGGGCTTCCGCCCCTTTGTGTACCGGCTGGCCCACGAGCATGAGCTCGCCGGCTGGGTGCTTAACCACTCCGGTGGGGTTAACATCGAGGTGGAAGGGCCACTGGCAGTCCTGGACGTCTTCCTGCACGACTTGCAGGCCAAAGCACCGCCCCTGGCCTGCATCGAGGGCATCAGCGCTGCCGATTACCCCCCCAACGGCTACACGACGTTCGAGATACGTGAGAGCCGCGCCGAGGAAGGCCGTTACCAACTCATCTCGCCGGACGTCGCCACCTGCCTGGATTGCCAGCGTGAGTTGTTCGATCCAACCGACCGCCACTACCGCTATCCCTTCACCAACTGCACCAACTGCGGCCCACGCTTCACCATCATCAAAGATATACCATACGACCGCCCTCTGACTACCATGCGGGATTTTGTCATGTGCTCGATGTGTCAGGCTGAGTACGGCGACCCGCTGGATCGCCGCTTCCATGCCCAACCAAACGCCTGTCCCGTCTGCGGCCCGCAGGTCTGGCTAAAAGTCAGTGAAGAGTTAGGGGTTGACCCTTATCCCCTAACCCCTGACCCTTTGGCCAAGGGAAACGAGGCCCTCTTGCAAGCCGCCGGGTTGCTGCGGGAGGGCGCTATTCTGGCCATCAAGGGGCTGGGCGGATTCCACCTGGCCTGCGACGCCACCAACCAGGCGGCGGTGCGCCTCCTGCGGGCACGAAAGCGACGACCGGCTAAGCCGTTGGCGGTCATGATGGCCACGATGGAGGAGATCAGACAGCATTGCTGCCTATCTGAAGGGGAGGAACAACTGTTGACATCGCCACAGTGTCCTATTGTGCTGCTTCCCTGGAAGAAGGAGTCGTCGAACGTCTGCGAACTGGTGGCCCCGCGCTACGAGTACCTGGGGGTGATGTTGCCTTACACCCCGCTACACCATGTTCTCCTGCGCGATGTGAAGCGCCCTCTGGTGATGACCAGCGGCAACCTGAGCGAGGAGCCGATCGCGCAGGAGAACGAGGAAGCCCTTCGCCGCCTGGGCCATCTGGCCGACTACTTTCTGTTGCACAATCGCGACATCCATGCCCGTTACGACGACTCTGTGTGGCAGGTGTGCAAATGTGCGAGTATGCAAGTAGACCAGCAGTCAAGTGAGA
The DNA here is from genome assembly GCA_964397845.1 of uncultured Anaerolineae bacterium. Lineage (GTDB taxonomy): Bacteria > Chloroflexota > Anaerolineae > CAYNKW01 > CAYNKW01 > CAYNKW01. The sequence continues at coordinate 5,079 of CAYNKW010000248.1, read as the reverse complement.
ACCTGCAAACTTGCCGATCTGCAAACTTGCAACTTTTGCAGCCCATGCGGCGGGCGCGAGGTTATGCGCCTTTCCCCATCAGTTTGCCCTTCGTGACAAAGCATATCCTGGCCTGCGGAGCCGAACTGAAGAACACCTTCTGTCTCACCAGGGAGGAGTATGCCTTCCTCAGCCAGCACATCGGCGACATGGAGAATCTGGAGACGCTGGAGCACTTTGAGATCACCATCGAGCTGTACAAGCGCCTGTTTCGGATCGAGCCTGGAGTCATCGCTTATGACCTGCACCCGGAGTACCTGGCGACGAAATACGCAAAATCTCAAATCTCAAATCCCTGTCCAGCACCACCATGCTCACATCGCCGCCTGTCTGGCCGACAATGGCTGGCCGGCCGAGGGTGGCCCGGTCATCGGCGTGGCTTTCGATGGCACGGGCTACGGCACAGATGGACACATCTGGGGCGGAGAGTTTCTCGTCGCCGACTATCATGGCTTCCGGCGAGCCGGGCATCTGGAGTACCTGCCCATGCCCGGCGGCGAGGCGGCCATAAAGAATCCCTATCGTCTGGCCCTAAGCTATTTGTACACCCTGCTGGGCAGATTTCCCTCTTTTCCCGTATTTCCTTTTTTGACCGGGGTTAATGAAATTGAGCTGCACATCATCAAGCAACAGATTGACAGGGGTGTCAACTCCCCTTTGACTTCTGCCTGCGGGCGGCTGTTCGACGCCGTGGCGGCCCTGATCGGCGTGCGGGGGCGAGTTACCTACGAGGCCCAGGCTGCCATTGAGCTGGAGATGATATCAACGGCAGCAGTGGAGGCAGCGAACAGGCATGCGACAGAGGGGTATCCCTTCGGCATTGACCGGCAGGATGGGCGGACAATCATCAGGCTGAGAGAACTGTTTGAAGGGATAATTGCTGATCTGAGAGAGGGTGTTTCTCCTGCAGAGATCGGGCTGCGATTTCATCACACGGTGGTGCGCATGATCGTGGAAATGTGCCAATGCACTTCAAGGGACACGGGCCTGAGGACGGTGGCCCTGAGCGGCGGTTGTTTCCAGAATCGGTTGCTGTTGAGCAAAACGGTGGTGGGCCTGCGCGAGGCAGGGCTTGAGGTTTTGGTGCACCGAGAAGTGCCCTGTAACGATGGCGGCATCTCCCTGGGACAGGCAGTCATCGCCAATTTCGCAGTGGAAAGGAGATAGCAGAGCATGTGTCTGGCCGTTCCAGCTCTGATCAAGTCCGTAGACGGGCAGATGGCCGAAGTGGAAATCGGGGGAGTGCGACGCTCGATCGGCTTACAACTGACCCCTGAGGCCCGCGTGGGCGACTATGTGTTGATCCACACCGGTTTCGCCATCAGCGTGATAGACGAAAAAGAAGCCCTGGAGACGATCAGTCTCTTCGAGGAGATAGAAGCTGCTTACCAGAGAGAGCTAGCCGAGGCGGGGGGAGGCTCTGGTGAAGCACGTTGACGAGTATCGAAACCCCAAACTGGCGAAGGGACTGGTGAAGAGCATCCGCCGCCACCGAGGCAGACCCCTCAGGTTCATGGAGTTCTGCGGCGGGCACACCGTAGCCATCCTGAAGCATGGCATCCGCCAGCTCATTTCACCCACGGTGGAGATGCTGTCCGGGCCCGGCTGCCCCGTGTGCGTGACGGCCAACGCCGATTTGGACAAGGCCATAGCCATGGCTCACCTGCCCAATGCCATCCTCACCACCTTCGGTGACATGATGAAGGTGCCGGGCAGCCGTTCCAGTCTGCAACAGGCCAGGGCTGAGGGAGCAGATGTACGGATCGTGTACTCCACGCTGGACGCGCTTCAGGTTGCCCGGGACAACCCGGACAGGTCAGTCATCTTTCTGGGGATCGGCTTCGAGACCACAGCGCCTACCATCGCCGCTTCGATCTTGCAGGCCGAGGCCCAGGCGATAGACAACTACTTTGTATTCGTACTGCACAAGCTCACCCCGCCTGCGACGGTTGCCTTGCTGACTCTGGGGGAGGTGAGATTCGACGGCATCATCGGGCCGGGGCACGTGAGCACTATCATAGGCTCAGGAACCTGGGAGTCTCTTCCTCGCGACCACCACATGCCCTGTGTGATCTCTGGCTTCGAACCGCTGGACATCCTG
>CAYNKW010000248.1:0-2839 GCA_964397845.1 uncultured Anaerolineae bacterium | reverse complement strand
TGGCTCTCATGGAGCGGCTGTTTGAGAGCTGTGCTGCCAACTGGCGGGGGATAGGCGTCGTTCCTGACAGTGGTCTGAAGCTGAGGCCAAAGTACGAGCGATTCGACGCCGAGCGAGTTTTCGTCGTTGAGCCAGGCCCCACCGAGGAGCCCAGGGGCTGCGCCTGCGGGGAGATATTACGGGGAGTCAAGATTCCCTCCGAGTGTCCCCTCTTCGGCGGAGCTTGTACCCCGGTGCATCCTGTGGGCCCTTGCATGGTCTCGGCTGAGGGGGCCTGCGCAGCTCATTATCGGTATGGAGGGCTATGACACAAGAGAGGATTTTGCTGGCTCACGGCAGCGGCGGCCAGCTTTCCCATAACCTCATCAAGCAGGTCTTTGTTATACACTTTGCGAACCCTGTTCTCAAACAGTTGGATGATGCAGCAGTAGTCGGATTGTCCAAAGTCCAAAGTCCGGGACCAAGACAGACTTCGGACTGCGGGCTGAAGACTGGCGTCTGGCTTTCACGACTGACAGCTATGTCATCCAGCCGATCTTTTTCCCTGGCGGCGACATCGGCAAGCTGGCCATCTGTGGCACGGTGAACGACCTGGCTATGAGCGGGGCCAGGCCTTTGTACCTGAGCGCGTCCTTCATAATCGAGGAGGGGTTGAGCATGGACGACCTGGAGCGGATCGTGGTCTCCATGCGCCAGGCGGCGGATGAAGCAGGCGTGGAGGTCATCGCCGGTGATACCAAGGTGGTCAACAAAGGCAGTGCCGATGGGCTCTTTATCAACACGAGCGGGGTGGGCATCGTGCCGGAGCAAATAGGGATTTCGGGTTCCAATGCCCGGCCGGGGGATAGGGTGATCGTCAGCGGTACTATCGGCGATCACGGCATTGCCATCATGAGCCAGCGTGAGGGGCTGGAGTTCTCCGCTTCCCTGCGCAGTGATTGCGCTCCTTTGAACAAGCTGGTAGCCGCCATGCTGGAGGCGTCCAGGGAGGTACATTGTCTGCGCGACCCCACGCGGGGAGGGTTGGCAACCACGCTCAACGAGTTCGCCGCACAATCAGGCATAGGAATCTTGATTCACGAAGACAGGATACCGATTCACGATGCGGTGCGGGGAGCCTGTGAGATGCTGGGGCTGGATCCCCTACACGTGGCCAACGAGGGCAAGCTGGTGGCCGTCGTAAGCGAGGCCGATGCAGAGAAAGTGCTGGCCTGCATGAAGGGCCATCCTTATGGAGCCGGGGCGGCGATTATCGGGGAGGTACGGGCTGAGCATCCGGGCCGTGTGGTAATGAGGACGCTGCTAGGAACCTCGCGGCTGGTTGATATGCTTGTTGGAGACCTGTTACCCAGGATATGCTGACCTCGTGGTTCTCTTCGCCATCCCCAAAAGCGAGGCAGAGTGGCTCCGGATTGGCCTGGGGGGGGCAGCGTGCGTGCTCGTGGGTTTGGCTGTCAATCGCACCACCGTGCCCCTTTTGGCGCTGAGAGCACCGGCTGGGGCCACCTATTTCCCCCACTGGATAGAGTTTGCCGTCGCCATTGCCTCCGTCGCGGCCGGTGTTCTCATCTTTACCCTGGCAGCACGCTTCTTGCCCGTGTTCCATGGATCTGAGATGGAAACACCTTGAACGGCAGTAACCACTTCGCTGAGCTCTGGCTCAGAATGGCACCACCCAGGAAGAAGGATATCGGCAGGACGTCAAGACTTCAGGATCGTGCATTGACATTGACTAGGGGTGGTATTAGTCAGAGTAAGCCAACGCAGCCAGTTTTGCCTGAGACTGAAAGAACACGGGCCAGGAGCGTCCCTCCTGGCCCGTGCTTTTTTGCAGGATCATGCCCTGTCGCCTCAAGCGCTACCGCCCTCGTCCTTCGGTCCTGGCTGCACCGGTACATCCACATCACGAGATAGCCGATAGCGGCGACAGCAGCCGCCTCCAGAATGGCATCCGTCGGATGAGGGGAAAACAGGAAGATGCGTGGAAGCATGATGAGGACGGCGATGGCCAGCATAACCGCCACAATCCAGAGATAATGGTTGGTTATAACTCTTTTCAAACGATTCTTCGATGACGAGGCTGTTGAAGCCATATCACCTCCCTGGTAGCCGATAGCACTATCTGCCGTTTGCTATCTGCTAAAGCGTATCTTTGAGCGTGAGCCAGCCTTTTCTCAGGCCCTTCACCACGGCCTCGGTGCGCGAACCGACCCCCAGTTTGCCAAAGACGTTGCTCAGATGGACCTGGACCGTGCGCACGCTGAGGACAAGCTCCTGGGCAATCTCCCGGTTCGTCATCCCTTTGGCAGCCAGCTTCAGAACCTCCAACTCTCGCTCAGTGAGCTGCTCCAGAGCGCTCTTCTTTTCTCGCTCGTCCGTCGGTTGGGCGAAGCGGTTGATCACCTTGCGGGCGATGGCGGGATGGAGCACCGATTCGCCAGCGCGTACTGCTCGAATGGCCTTGATCAACTCGGCGGCGTGCACATCCTTCAGCAGGTAGCCAGCAGCTCCCGCCTCCAGAAGGGCAAAGACGTACTGGTCATCGTCGTAGGCGGTGAGCACCAGCACAGCGGTTGCCGGGCAGGTGGTCTTGATCTGCTTGGTGGCTTCGATGCCGTTGAGCCTCGGCATGGCAATATCCATAATGGCCACGTCAGGGCGCTGGACGGTGGCCAGCCGTACAGCCTCTTCCCCGTCGCCCGCCTCCGCTACTACCTCCATGTCCTCTTCCCGCTCCAACAGTTCCCTGGTGCCCTCCCGCACCACGGCGTGGTCGTCAGCTAGCAGGATCCTGATCTTGTCCATGATGTCCTCCCCAGCCTCTCATTCCTGGCTACCC
>CAYNKW010000247.1:0-6330 GCA_964397845.1 uncultured Anaerolineae bacterium | reverse complement strand
ACCGACAGGTACAGGGTACAGGGTCGCTTCGCTCCTCAGAATGACAGGCTATCAACTGGCTTTACCCCAAGAACTTTTGAAATGAACCACTGGGTCAACGTGGATTCGAGGGGCAAGACCTCCGAGGTTTGGCTACACACCAGCGTTTTACCGTGAAAATAGACCATACGGTCACTTTGCCGGCTGATTTCAGCCCATAGAAACCTCAGAGGTCTGGCTTTTTACCCCACTAATCCGCATAGAACCTGCCAACTCTTCAGGCCGGTGTGAAATAGGAGGTTGATCGGAATGGCGCAAAAGCAATTGGTTCGCACTCTGGGTCTTTCCCAGATCCTCATGTTGGGCATCGGTGGCACGATGGGTGCCGGCGTGTTCGTGCTCACCGGCCACGCAGCGGGAATGGTCGGCCCGGCGGTGATCCTCGTCTTCCTGCTCGCCGGGCTGCAGTCCCTGCCTAATTCCCTGTCCTACGCCGAGCTGGCCTCCAGCTTTCCCATCGCCGGCGGCGGCTATGCCTACATCAGCAAGGCGACAAGGGGACTGCTGCCCTTCAGCGTGGGCTGGGTGAGCTGGTTCAGCAGCATGGTCTACGCCGCCCTGTCAGCGGTGGGGGCCGCTTACTCCCTCCAGATCTTTCTTCCCTCCCTGCCTGTACATCCAACAGCCATTGGCCTCATCGTCATCTTTGCCGTCATCAGCCTGCGGGGCAGCGAGGAGGCAGGTCGCACCCAGGTCATACTGGCCGGCGTGATGCTCACGTCGCTGGCCGTCTTTGTGATCCTGGGGCTGGTCCTGCCCGGCGGCTTTGCCTGGGCCACGTTCTACGAAGGCGGAGGCTTCTTCATCCACGAGGGGCTGCTCAACAACCTGTACAAGATCTTCCGGGCCATCACGCTGGTCAACGTTCTGTTCGTGGGCTACGAGGTGATCGCCACCACGGCCGAGGAAGCCAAGAACCCGGGACGCAATATCCCTATCGCTGTGGTGAGTACCATATTTATATGTGCCGTTGTTTACTGCGCCGTCGCCTTCGTCGCCCTGGGCGTCGTCTCGGCCGGATCGCTGGGGGACTCTTCCACCCCACTGTCCGACGCTGCCTCTCGCTTCCTGGGCGGCTGGGGTGCGCCGCTGCTGGGCCTGGCCGGGATGATTGCTACCGCCACCTCGCTGAACACGGCGCTGCTCAGTTCGGCGCGCGTGGCTCTGGCCCTGAGCCGCGACGGCTACCTGCCGGCTTTCCTCTCGCGCATCCATCCTCGCCTCAAAACGCCCCTGCCCGCTATCCTGGTCAGTGGAGCGCTCATCGCCCTCGCCGCCGTCTCGGGCGACGAGGTGTTCTTGAGTTACGTCTCGAACTTTGGCTACATGTTCGTGGTCTTTTTCACCAACGTGTCGGTGATCTTGCTGCGGCACAAGTTCCCCGAGCATAAACGCCCCTTCCGCACCCCCTGGTATCCCGTGACGCCGATCCTGGGCTGTCTGGGCATCATCGTCGTCGAGGTGTTCACAGATCTCCACGCGTTGGTGGTGGGGATTGGATTGATCGCCGTGGGACTGATCGTCTACCAGTTGCGCCGGCCGGTGGGCCGGGCAGTGGAGGTCGCGGCTCAGATGGTGGAAGCGGCTCATCACGAGATCCTGGTGCCGGTGGCTAACCCTCTGACCGCCGAGAGCCTGATCAAGATGGCAGTCATCCTGGGACGGGCGAGGGAGGAATCAACGCTCGCCGCTCTGTCTGTGGTCAAGATACCAGGAGCGACCCCGTTGGAGTTGGCTCAGGAAGTTCTGGATAGGCAAGAGAACGGGCGCAAGGCGCTGCTCAAACGGGTAGCGGGCTATGCCCACGAACAGGGTGTGCCGGTGCGCACGCTGCTGCGGGCGACGCGGGGTATCTCGGCCGGTATTCTGGGCGTAGCCGAGGCCCGGGGCGGCGTGGGGCTGATCCTGATGGGCTGGCGCGGCCAGTTGTCAACGCAGCGGGTGGCGGGGAGCGTGGTCAAGGATGTGGTGAACGGCGCGGCGTGCGACGTGGCCGTGCTGCGCGACCGGGGAGTGGGAGACATCAAGCGCGTGCTCGTCCCGGCCGGCGGTGGGCCACACGCTCGTTTGGCCTTACGGTTGGCCTGGGACATTGCCAGAGCCGAGGGAGGCTTCCTGACAGCGTTACGTATTCTCCCACCCTTCGGCTACGACCCTGGTCCTTTGGCCCAGGGACAAAGGGCTCAGGACAGGAAAGCAGACGAGGTGGATATGGAAGTGGAAATGGACGTCCTGCGCCAGTTGGTCGAGGATGCGCTAGGGGGAATTCCTGAAGAGATAACCCTTAGTTTGAGGCGTAGTGATTCTCTTGCGGAGGGCATCCTGGCAGAGTGCGCACAGGTAGCAGATCAGGTGGGCTACGATCTGATCGCCATCGGGGCTTCGGAGGAATGGTTCCTGAGGAACCTACTTTTCGGCTCCATCCCTGACCGGATAGCAGATAGAACACCCTGCTCGGTGCTCATGGTGCGCAAGTACGAACCAGCCCCTGTCTCCCGACTGCGGAGGACCATTAAAAGGATAGGCAACCTTAAAAAGCTTAGATAGTCCCCCTTTTTCTACCGATTCGCACTCTATGTTGCTTTCAATGGGTCTAATGCTCGACGTTGACGCGCACCTGGCAGGGTGGGGGGTAGTTGCCTGTGGCATCCACGACGACCAGTCGGAACAAGTACTCGCCCGCTGGCAGAGGATCTACATTCCAATAGCCCAGCACGCCCTGGGGAACCGGCTGTTCGCCGGTGTGGATGTGGTGCCACTCGTCGGCCGTGGATAGGCTCTTGAATTCAAACTTGTAGTAGCCAAAGTTTTCGATGCTGGCCGAACCCCGGATCTCCACAGTGCCTTTCAGCACGGCGTTGACGCCAGGGGAGATGATGCGCACGCCAGGGTTGGGACAGTCGGGCGCGACGACAGCCGGTGTTGGGGTATCGGTCGGCTGGGTCGGTTGCGGCGTGGGCCGTGAGCGCTGGGTGGCTGTGGATGTGATGGTCGGTGTCTCCGTGGGTGGAGGTAGCCAACTAGTGGGCGTGGCAAAGAGCAGCGACGTCGTGGGGGTGGGCACGGGTGTTTCGTCCACTTCGGTGACGGTCGGCTCTATGTAAGAGCTGAGGTAAAAGATGCCAGCCGCGATGCCTAACACAAGCCCAATGCAGAGAATGGCTCGTCGCAACCGTTTGGTGGCGTTCTCTTTCTCCAGCGGAAAAATAGATAGCCGGTCACGGCGGGCTCTTTGAACTTCGCTCAGAAATGGGAGAAGGATCAGTCCGCAGATAAGGTAGAGATAGTTCGCATACTTGGCTATGAACCCGATCAGGATCGACATAATGACTCGTCACCTGAATAAAATCAACGGCGCGAGGAAATTGTATCGCGAAGCAGCCATACTGTCAAGCGTGCCACTCACTCTGTCAACTCATTGCTGTCAGGACGCCCCTGATAATCGTCGCCAGGCGGGGCACCATGCGCTGGCCAGCTTCCAGCACTTCCTCGTGCGTCAGGGTTTCCTCGGAGGGCTGCAACTGGGTGACGTTGCTGATACCCGAAAGGCCCAGCACCCGCATGCCGCCGTGGCGGGCCACCGTAACCTCTGGCACTGTGGACATGCCCACGGCGTCGGCACCGATAAGCTTCAGCAAGCGGATGTCAGCGGGTGTCTCGAAACTGGGACCTGCCACGCTCGCATAGGTGCCCTGGTGCAGCGGAATGTCGTTCTCTTCTGCCACCCGGAGAGCAAGCGTCTGGAGTGCCCGGTCGTAGGCTTCTGACATGTCGGGGAAGCGTGGCCCGAACTCGTCCAGGTTTGGACCGCGCAGCGGATTGTTGCCCCCCATGCCGATGAGGTTGATGTGGTCGGTGATGAGCATCAACTCGCCCGCTTCAAAGTCGGGTTTGATGCCACCAGCCGCGTTGGTAACGATGAGGGTCTTGACCCCCAGCAATTGCATGACTCGGATGGGCAGCGTGACCTCGTCCATGGTATAGCCCTCGTAGTAGTGGGCCCGTCCCTGCATAACCATCACGAGGTGCCCGGCCAACCCTCCAATGACCAAGCATCCAGCATGTCCCACCACCGTCGAAGCTGGGAAGTGCGGGATGTCGCTAAAAGGGATGACGTCAGGATTGAACACTTTCTCGGCCAGCGAGCTGAGGCCCGATCCGAGGATGAGACCGACAGTCGGCTGGTGGCGGGTGTGAGCAGCAACAAAGTCGGCGGCTTCGCGGTAGTCATCCATGGTGAGGAACTTGTCCATTCAGTTTTCCTTCTTTGTCCTTGTACAAGAAAGCATATCCGCTCTAAGGCCCGTCCTCGGGCCGACGCCCCCGCGGACGGGGGCTGGAGCGAAGCTATGTTTTCTTGCCGTGCCAGGCATCCTGGCTAAATCTGATCCAACAACTGTTGTTTCTTGACTTCAAATTCCTCGTCAGTGAGGAGGCCTCGCTGGTGGAGGTTCTCCAGTTGGGCCAATACTTCTGGCACATCCTTCTCTTCGTCGCCGGTTCTCTTCAGACTTTCCTTCTGGTTGAGCATTTCTCGCTTAAAATCTACCGGCCGGGTGATGCGCTTGAAGAGGTTGACGCCAATGTCGGAACCGGTGATGATCTCTACGTCACCGTAGCCCAACAGTCGGCCAAGCACCGATTGCACCAGCACCACGTCGTTGACCATTTCCAGTGCCGAGTCGCTCACCCGCTTGTTGATGATCCCCTTGATGAGCATCACGCGCCGGTTGGTCACAGCATAGCGCTCGTTGAACCAGTCCAGATAAATGCGTACCGTGTCCACCAGAGGAAAGATAGAAATAACAAGAGCGACGATGGCGACGAAGGATCGGGCGTCGGGCACAAGGAGAAGGAGAGCCAGGCCGATGATGAACATGAAAAGGGCGATGAGCACGTGCTGCCACATCTCCCGGAAAAGCTCGCCCCGGCGTTGTCGCCGCACGATGGGGGCCACAATCTGATACAGAGGCAAAAGCAAGGTGAACAAGACAACGATGGCGATCACTCGCACAATCTTCTCGTCGCCTGACCAGACCAGTAGTCCCAGGACCAAAAAAACGAGAAAGGTAAAGAGTGAGCCGAGTATTCGGATCAGCAACATCACCCAGTGTTGCCGGGCGACGAATTGTATCTGTTCGTCACGACCCATCAGCCTGTCAACGTAGCCCATATTTGTATGTTTCCTTGTCATAGCGGTGAGAGCGCTTGTGCTCTACTGTCAGTCGCTCTGGGAACGGACATTGGCTCCAGCCGGGCTAGCGTTCGCCGCAGGGGGAAACTCTGACGACACATTGGCCGGGCGAAACTCAGACAAACACTGGACACGGTGAGCGTTGTGAACGGCACCAGCGCGTGTGCATCCCGCCTGATGTCTGTGATGAGGATGTCTGGCAATGGCTATTCATCCCGCCTGGATATCTGCGCGTAGATCTGGGTAGTGGAGATGTTGGCGTGGCCTAAGAGTTTTTGGATCTCGCGCAGGTCAGCCCCTTCCTCCAGCTTGTGCGTAGCAAAGGAGTGCCGAAGCGTGTGTGGAGTCACTTCAGCATCCATGCCAGCTTTCTCCACGTAGGCCTTGATGATGAGCCACAGCCCTTGTCGGGTGAGCCGTCGCCCCCGGTGGTTGAGGAACAACGCTGGCTCTTCGAGATCCTTGACCAATTGCAAGCGCCCTTTCTGGAGGTAAAGCTCCAAGGCTTTCCTGGCCCGATCGTACAGAGGCAGGACGCGGTCTTTGTCTGCTTTGTTTTGCTTCACCCGTACAGTGGCAGAAGGCAAGTTGAGATCTTTGATGTTGAGGGAAACGGCTTCCGTGACTCGCATCCCGGTGGCGCAGAGCAATTCCAGCAGAGCGCAATCTCGCAAGGCCTTAGGCGTGGAAGACCTGGCGGGTTCCGCCAAGAGACGTTCTACATCGGCGGCGGAGATGGTGCGGGGTAAGCGTTTCTTGACCTTGGGGGAGTCGAGAGTGGCGGTAGGGTCGTCGGCGATAGCCCCTGTCGCCACCAAGTGGTGAAAGAAGGATTTGACAGCGGCCACCTTGCGGGCCACAGTAGAGGAAGCGTACTCCCGCTCTTTCATGTACAAAATATAGTCTGTGATAAGGCCGCGATAGACCTGCTCCCAGTCGGAGACATGACGTGACAGAAAACTCACAAACTGAGATAGATCGTTACGATAAGCAGCGAATGTATTCTCGGAATAGCCTTTTTCTTCGATTAAATGGGTCAAGAAAGCATCCAATTTCTCACGCATGCCCTGCTCCTTCCCGCGGATCATACACTCTAT
>CAYNKW010000246.1:0-6373 GCA_964397845.1 uncultured Anaerolineae bacterium | reverse complement strand
ATGGGGTTTGCAGGGCGGAGGGTATCAGCGCAAGATCAGTTTCACCTGCGGCGCGCCCAGGAACTCGGCTCCAGTCTCGGTGACCAGGACGTCCTCTTCCAGCCCGATGTGGCCATAGCCGGCTGCCGTCAGCCCCGGCTCAACGGTGTAGACGTGGCCGGCCTCCAGCGGATGATTGGGTGTGTCACCGTAACGCTCCCATTCTGGCCCCATCACGCCGCCGCCGTCGTGGGCCAGGCGGCCCAACTGATGGCCGGTGGCGTGTTTGAACTCTGGATAACCGGCACCGGTCACGACGCCCCGCGCTACGGCATCTACTTCCTTGCCCAGGATGCCCGGCCTCATAGCAGCCACGGCGGCTTGAATCGCGCGCACCACGGTGTCGAAACCGCGTTGCACTGGCTCAGGAGGGGCTGTTTCGCCAGGGGCCAAAAAGTAGACCACACGCTGGATGTCGGAGCAATAGCCGTCCTGCTTGACGCCAAAGTCAAAGTGCAGAAGCTGACCGCGTGCCACTTTTTGATCCGTCGGCCCGACGTGGCCTATCGGTGAATCGGGTCCGGCGTTGACCGTGGGGCAACTGCCATAATGCCACGCGGCCTGCACGCCAAATTCCTCGAGCTGCGCTTGCATGAAATCCCCGATTTGGCGTTCGGTCATGCCCGGCTGCATATAGTCAAAGGTACGCTCGTAGATGTGGCGCGTTGTCTCGACTGCGCGTCTGATGCGCGCTACTTCCCCTGGCGTTTTTCGTCCGCGCAGTGCGCCAACCACGCCCTCGGCTGAAACAATGCGCTGTGCAAAGGGCGTGCTTTCCAAATATCCCATCAAGACCTGATACATGCCGTGGCTGAGCCCGTCGGCCAGTACGTCGTTGACAGAGTAGTTGAGGGCGATCTGTTGGGGGTTCAGCCGCTCCAGTGTGTGCAGCAGGTCTGGGCGCAGTGACTCGTGGTAGGGGATGATGGTGGAATACACGCCGCTGCCGCGCGCCGTTTCGGCGTCGAAATGGCCCACGATGGCAATGCGCTCGCCAGAGTGCGTCAGAATGAGCGCGCTTTGCCAGGTGAGGTCGGCGTCGCCATAGATGAGGGGCAGCACCGGGTCGCCGCTGGAGGCGGTTTCGCGTACAAAAGTGATCCACAGGTCAGTCCCTTTTTCGTGCAGGATCCTGATGGCCTGGGCGACTTTTTCTTCAACGAGGGAAGGCATGGGGAGCTCCTTGTCTGTGGTTAAGCGGGTTCCTCTTGACAAAGCAACTCGTGTGCTTTGGCAAGCCATTCGGGAATCTCGATCTGTTGCGGACAAAGCTCCAGGCACTGCTCACATTCGGTGCACTGGTTGGCTCTTTCCTCCTCCTTGATCCAGCCGTACCTCATCCGCGCCCCTTTGAGATCGTTGTACATCGTCACTTCGTTATAGATTTCAAAGATGCGGGGGATGCTGACGCCGCTTGGGCAGGGCAGACAGTACTGGCAGTCGGTGCAGGGAACGCGACGCAGCTCGCGGTACTTGTCTCGCACGCGAGCGATCAGGGTCAGTTCATCCTCTGTCAGCGTGCCGGGGCTGGATTGGCCGGCACTAACGACGTTTTGCTCGACCTGCTCCATGGTGCTCATGCCGCTGAGCACAACCGATACCTGCGGGTGGTTCCAGACCCATTGCAAGGCCCAGTCCGCCGGGGTACGTTTGCGGGGGGCGGTATCCCACAGCTCCTGGATGGGCCGCGGGACGCTCTTGGAGAGCCGGCCGCCCCGGATGGGCTCCATCACTATCACCGCCAGTCCTTTTTCGGCAGCGTACTTTAGTCCTTTGATACCGGCCTGATGTTCCTCGTCCATATAGTTGTACATAATTTGGCAGAAGGTCCAATGATCGTAGGCCTCGACGATCTCTTGAAAGACCTCGTATCTATCGTGGAAGGAGAAACCCAGGTAGTGGATACGGCCGTCAGCCATCGCCCCTTCGGCCCAGCGCAGCACGTTCATGTCGCGCAGCTTGGGCCAGTTTTTTTCATTCAGCCCGTGGAGCAGGTAAAAATCAATGTGGTCCGTCTGCAGTCGCTCTAATTGCTCGTTGAGGTAGCGGTCCAAGTGCTCTGGCGCTTCGATCAACCAGGAAGGCAACTTGGTGGCCAGTTTGACCCGCTCGCGGTAGCCATCCTGGAGAGCCCGTCCCAAAAACGCCTCGCTGGTGCTTTTGTGATAACCGTAAGCGGTGTCCACATAGTTCACGCCGCTGTCAATGGCGTAACGCAGCATCAGGGTCGCCTCCGGCTCATCAATTTTGCCGGCGTCGTTGTCAATAACCGGCAACCGCATGGCACCGAAACCCAAGGCCGACACTTTCCAATCCAGTTTGCCAAAGGTACGGTATTTCATGGTAAATCTCCTTTGATTCTCGAGTTTAGTCAATGCTATTAAGTTAAGACCTGACAGGTTTCCAAAGGTACTGTTTTGAGCCAGATTCGACCTGATCGAGGGCGCATTTATGCCAAAAAGTGGCTTGTGAAACCTGTCAGGTCTGCGATGGCCTCCTTATCTTAATGACATTGCGAGTTTGGTAGGTTCAGCGGGCGAATTTTTGCCGCTGCCTCTTACCACAGCAGCACCCCTGCCACCGACACGCTTGAGGTGCTTGTCTGGTCGGCCGGGCAAATCTCGTAGCCGGTTACCTGGCCGTGGGTCTGGCCCAATATGCGCAAGGTCAGGTAGATGGGGGGCAGGCCGCAGATGTTGCGTCGATCACCCTCGGCCTGGATGTGGCGGAAGAATGTCCCGGCATCGCCTTTGCAAATTGCCCTCAGCAGTTGATCGTCGTCGCCCCGCAGTTTTGCCCGCCCCATAAAGTCCAGCGGTGGACCGCCAAAGGCCGGCCCTATATGGGCCAGGTCGGCCGCCGCCACGACCAGCGTGCGCTTCTGGGTCGCTATTTCTCGCAGCGTCTCTGTGACGGCGGCGAGCTTTTCATTGCTATCGGGCGAACCCTGGCCGTCCACAAATCTCTGGAACGAACCGGTCAGTATTGGCACCAGGTTGGGGATGTGGTCGCCCAGCACCGCGTGCAGCCAGACGACGGCCAGTTCGATAGAGTGTTCTGCCCGGTGGTAAAGCTCGTCACGGAAGGCTTCCTCTTTGCCAATGGCATCGGCCAGGGTATCCACCACCTGGCGCGCTGTGGGCAGCACGCCCCAGGGCGTGGCGTAATGCTGATGGGTCAGCGTCAGCAGGCCGCCGTCGTTGTGATCGGTGCCCAGTACGACGACCAACTCTACCTGACGGGCAGCCTCCGCAGCGCGCTGCCACAGTCCGGCGTAGACACGCCCGCCCCGTTGAAAGTCAATGTGCGGGCACACCACGCCTCGCACCTCGGCGTCGGTTTCGCCGGCCCCCTCGTCGGAAGGCAAGCCGGCCTGAAAGGTAGCCAGGTAAGCGGTCAACTGGTCGGGAGCGGCAGGGTAGCTGTTGCCGGCCAGTGTGGGCGGCCGAAAGGGCGCGCTGCGGTAGGCGGTCAGGGCTGCGTTGTGAGCCTCGGCAGAGCGTTCATTGTCCAACAGGTACGCTGCATCAAGCTGGGCCACGAGCTGAGCCAGCACGCTCAACGACACTGGCATGCCAAATCGGACCACGAGGGCCGCGCGCAGTCCTGCCAGGTCTCGTGTGCCATCGCACAAGGCCAGCAGCGGCGCCAGTTCGCGGGGCAAGAACAGCATTTGCTCGCTCAGGGCCAGCGGATCGCGCAGCACAAAGCCGGGCCGTCCCGCGTGTGTGACCGGCGTTGGTTGGACAGGGCGCAGTTTAGGATACATGGTCTCTCAGGTGTATCGCTTCACTTCGAAACGATACAGCTTTACCAGCTCGTTGGGGCCGATGCCAGCTTTGCGGCGGGCAATCTCAATTTGATACTCGACGGTGTCCACGCCCTCCAGGTCCGGCAACAACAGACCCCGGCGATAGTCGCGGGCGCTCTGGACAATGACGCCGTAGCGGCGCGGGTCCAGTTCGTCGGGTGTGTCCACAAGCTCTGGCTCGGTGAGCACGTCTACCTTGATCGTCAAGTCGTCCAGTTCGTCGAGACGCACAGGGGGAAAGCGGGGGTCGTTGGTCGCCGCACTGATGGCGTTGTGAATCGCTTCCTGAGCCAGGTTAGGTTCTTTGGGCTCAATAGTGCCGATGCAGCCGCGCAGGTTGCCGTGGCTGTCGTGCAAGCTTACAAAAGCCCCGGCGCATCCCTGCATCTCTGGCGGCAACTCCTCCGGTGGGTCAATCATGCGCCGCTCGCGGACATAGGCCTCGATGGTGGCCCTCGCCAGTTTTACCAGGGGGTGCTCGTTTGTCATGATGCGCTCCTTGGCAGTTGATCCTGCCATTGGGTTGGTCGTTGTTCCTATTTTACCATACCTGGCGGCTTTTGGCTACTATGAAAATAGCCAGTTGATTCCAAGGCTCTGGACAAAGGCCAGTCTTTTTGGTATACTGTAAGTTGTAGGTCGAAATCTCTTTCGAATATGCCGAGATGAGGAAGGATAAAAGATGGATCTCATTGGTGAAATCCTTGTCTTGATAGTAGGCGGGCTCCTGGGCGGGATCGGCACCTACCTCATCAAGCCATTTGTGGACGCCTGGCTGGAGAGACGTCAAAGAGAACGTGAAGCCAGGGAAGCAGCACGTAAGGCGGAAGAAGAAGCAGCCCGGCAACGCCGCTTGTCTGACCGGTATGCCCTCGACTACCGCGACAAGTTGGTGCGGGAACTTCGGGGGCTGCGCATTCTGGACATGGTGCGGCCGTTGGATCTGGAGCGCACCTACGTTCGCGTGATGATCAAAGAGGAGCAACCACAACGCTACGCCAATGCTGAAGAGATGGCTGCCATGGCGAGTGGCGATCCCAACCTGCTGTTCGAGCTGGCCCAGGACAGGCTGGCAGAGGAAAAGATAGAGTCACTCCAGCCAGAGGAGGCGCTGAAAAGGTACCGCCACATGGCTGTGCTGGGCGACCCAGGCGCAGGCAAGACGACCATGCTCAAATATCTGTGCCTGCTCTCTGCCCAGACAAAGTTGAGCGGCCTGCCCGGCTTGCCCGTGTTTGTGACGCTGAACCGCTATGCCAAGACACCTCATAGGGGCCTTGTAGACTTTATCGTTGACGATGTGGCTGAACGATATGGCTTTGCACAACTGCGCCCCTTTCTCGAGAGCCGTTTGGAAGAAGGCTCGGTTTTGCTGCTCCTGGATGGACTGGACGAGGTTACAGTAGGCAGCCTGGAAGAGGCTGAGACGACGTATCATCGCACGGCCAATGAAATCAACCGTCTGGCTACGCGCTACCCCAGGTGCCCCATAGTGGTCACTTCCCGCCGGGCCGGTTGGAAAGGGTCGCTGGCCCCCACTTTTCGCACCATGACGGTGCTCGACTTTACCTGGCAGGATATCCAGCGCTTCATAGATAACTGGTTTGGCCAAGGGTCGGATCGAGCGCGCGGGTTGCAGGACAGGCTATCCCGGCAGGTTCGCATGCAGTCTCTGGCAGCCAACCCTTTGCTGCTGTCCCTGATCGCCATCGCTTTCGAGCGAGACCTGGAATTACCCGAACGACGGGCTAAACTATACGAGCGATGCGTCCAGGTTCTATTAACTGGCTGGGACGCCCAGCGGGGCATAAAGCGAGCCAGTTCTTTTACCACCGATCGCAAGCGCGACTTGCTTGAGGACGTCGCTTTGCACTTTCATTGCCAGGGCTGGCGTTACTTTCCCCAGGATGACCTCCTGAAAGTCATCGCCGGCTATCTTCCGTCGGTCAATATACCGGCTGAACAGGCTTTGCTTGTACTCGACGAGATCAGCGCGCAGCACGGTCTCCTCAAGGAACAGGCCGCCGAGTGGTACGGTTTTCTGCACCTGACGCTGCAAGAGTATTTCACCGCCGTGAGCCTCGACAAGGGCAACCAGTTAGACCTGGCTCTGGCGCACCTGCACAATCCCTGGTGGGAGGAGGTGATCCTGCTGCTGGCCGGAATGATCAAGGACGCCACGCCTCTCCTCGATGCGATTCTATCGGGCCAGGATGACATCTTTGTCAGTAACCTGCTCCTGGCAGGCCGCTGCCTGGCCGGCACACCTCGTATCGGCCGCTTTGAGCTGCGCCGGCAAATCGGCAACAAACTCGAGGCGCTGATAGAGAACGAGCAACAGCATTGGTTGCCTGGAACTCAGGCGGTCAAGATTCTGAGCGAGGCGGGCGGGGAGGCAGCCTCAGAATACCTGCTCAATCTGCTCCCCAACCCAGAGGTTCACTGGCAGGTACGCCTGGCTGCTGCAGACGCTCTTGGGGCTACGGGGAACAAGTCCATTGCTCGACATTTGGTCGCCATCCT
>CAYNKW010000245.1:0-6410 GCA_964397845.1 uncultured Anaerolineae bacterium | reverse complement strand
CAAAGACCTCCGAGGTTTCCCTGGTGTGCTCATTATGCGACTTCTGATCGGTCTCTTTTGCCAGGATACACCTGAATCTGAGGTCAAAACCTCGGAGGTCTGAATGTTTACTTTTGTCTTTGTGATGGCGCTCGGTTCGTGCTAACGATTGGTCGCCGTGAACCTTGGCCGCTAGTTGAGGGTATGTTAAAGACAGGGCTGTCAAATCGAGTCAAGACGGTTGGTGTGAATCCTGGTTTGACAAAAATCGTCGCTGCCTGTAAAATCAAGTGACTTGTTCGTCTTTCACTTGTCCGCGATGTTTCAACGACTCCTGGCTGGTGAAGGGCGTTGCGAGGTTTGTTCACAAAGGCGCGGACACACAATTAAGGAACCCAGATGAGTGACTTTTGGAAGGAGGTGATGTGGCGGACGCGGTTGTAGTATTAGGCTCTAAGAGAAAACGATCGCCATCGTTTCTCACAGTGGGTTGCCGCACTCGCGCTTTGTTTATTCAAATCAAAGGGTAACCGCATTGGCAGTTTCACCTTAAGGAGGAGAAAATGTTTGCCAACAAAAAGTGGGCGAGCCTCTTCGCCCTGTTGACCATCGGTAGCTTGATCCTCTCCGCGTGTGCCACGCCGACCCCCGAGATCGTCGCGGGCGAGGAAGTGGAAGTCACCAGAGAGGTAGTCAAGGTAGTCACCGCCACGCCGGAACCCATCGAGCCAGTCGAGTTCGTGGCGTCCGAGCCCGAGATCTACACCTACGTGACCTTCGGCGAGATTGACACGATGGACCCCAACCTGTGCTACGACACGGCCAGCTCCGCACTGATCATGAACACCATGGAGGGGCTGCTCTTTTTCAACCGAGAAAACATGACCGAATACGTGCCGGTGCTGGCCACCGAGGTGCCCAGCGTGGAAAACGGCGGCATCTCGGCCGATGGCTTGACCTACGTCTTCCATATCCGGGAGGGTGTCAAGTTCCACAACGGCAACGATCTGACCCCCAGCGACTTTGCGTATACCTTTCAGCGCGGCTTGATACAGTCTGATCCCAACAGCGCGCAGTGGCTGTTGCTCGAGCCCATCCTGGGCTATGCCTCCGGCGACGTGACGGAAGAGATCGCCGATGGCGAGTACGCCGGCGATCCGGGCGCGCTGAAGGCCAACGCGACGCCGGAAGAGCTGGTGGCGGTGTGCGAGAAGATCAAGGCCGCCGTGGTTGCTGACGACGCCGCCGGCACGCTGACCGTCAACCTGGCACAGCCCTGGGGGCCGTTTCTCGCCACCCTGGCGCAGTCCTGGGGTGCGGCGATTGACAAGGAATGGGCCATCGAGAACGGCGCCTGGGATGGCTCGTGCGACACCTGGGTGGATTACTATGCACCCGGGGCGGAGAATACCGAACTCGGCAGCATCATCAACGGCACCGGCCCATACAAGCTGGAATACTGGACGCCCGACGAAGAGTGGGTCATCGTCGCCAACGAGGACTACTGGCGCGCCGAAGGCGACGAGATGTGGCTCGGTGGCCCCAGTGGCACGCCGCACATCAAACGCGTGGTCCGCAGGCTCGTGGACGAGTGGGGCACCCGCTTTGCCATCCTGCAGGCCGGCGACGCCGAGAACGTGTCCGTGCCAGCGGCCAACCGGCCGCAGGTGGACGAGTTCGTGGGTGAGCTCTGCGACTATCTGACCAACGAATGTGAGCCGCATCCCGAGCACCCCGACGCGCCGCTGCGCAAGTGGGGTGGCCTGCCCGACGTGAGACGGACGAACATTTTCATGAACTTCGACTTGACTCAAGAGCAGGGCGTCAACTCTTACATCGGCAGCGGCCAGTTGGACGGCAACGGCATCTCGCCTGACTTTTTCTCCGACATCCACGTCCGCCGTGCCCTCAACTACTGCTTTGATTACGACACCTTCATCCAGGATGCGCAGAATAGCGAGGGCATTCGCAACAACGGTCCCATCATCCTGGGCATGCTGGGTTACAACCCGGACGGGCCGATGTATGAGTTCGACCTGGAAAAGTGTGGAGAGGAACTGGCATTGGCCTGGGGCGGCGTGCTGCCGGAAGTTGGCTTCCGCGTCCAGATGGCCTTCAACACGGGCAATGTCACCCGCCAGACCGCGGCGGCCATCCTGCAGTCCAGCCTGCTCAGTGTCAACCCCAACTACCAGATCGAGATCATCGGCCTGCCCTGGCCCACGATGCTGCGCGCCTTCCGCGCCGGGCAATTGCCCTTGGTCGCCAGCGGATGGCTCGAAGACATCCACGACCCGCACAACTGGGTCCAGCCATTTACCGTAGGCACCTACGCCGGGCGGCAGAACCTGCCCGAAGACATCATAGCCCAGTTCCAGGAACTGGTCACCGCCGGCGTGATGGCCGCCGATCCGAAGGAGCGCGAAAGGATTTACTTTGAGCTCCAAGAGCTGTTCCATGAGCAGGCGATCCAGATCACGCTGTCGCAGGAGACAGGTGTGCGCTACGAGCAGCGCTGGGTGGAGGATTGGTACTTCAACCCGATCATGTTCGCTGGCTACTATTACGCCTATAACCTCACTGGTGAGTAACGAGTGAGCATTGGTAGATCCCTTTCCGGCGGGGGCCGAAGGCCCCCGCCGGAAAACTTGTGTTGTGAACGTGAGGGAACCTTGCGATGGTTCCCAACTTTTGCCAGGCTTTCTATGATTTTGTTGAAAAACAGGAGGTAGTGGGGAGTCCTCAACTTGTTGAGGCGGTTTTTGGCCGCCGAGTGGGGAGTGCCCGAACAAGTTCGGGAGCCCGGACCCGTTGAGTGGGGAGCTGTCCCCGCGAGAGCCTATTTTTCAACAGGACTTCTATGCTTGTGTCTTGTATCGAGGTAAAATTATGACAGCGTATATTATTCGCCGCTTATTGCAATTGCCCATCACCGTGCTTGGCGTGACCGTGCTGATCTTTGCCATGACGATGGTACTCTCTCCGGTGGAGCGATCGGCTCTATACGTGCGGGACTTTCCTCACACCGAGGGGGCGCTTGACGCCATCATCCGGCGCTATGGGCTGGACGATCCTTTCCATGTGCAGTACTGGCGCTGGCTGGTGGGCCGCATAGACCCCGAGACAGGGGAGAGGGTGGGCGGCGTACTGCGAGGCGACTTGGGTTTCTCCCGCACCGGCCGCCAGCCGGTCATAGACCTTATCCTGCACCGCCTGCCGGCGTCGCTCGAACTGGCGCTGTGGAGCATGGTGCCCATCATCAGTATCGGTGTCTGGCTAGGGATCGTGGCGGCGAAGCATCACAACAAGCTCGTTGACCAGGTGGCGCGCGTGTTCAGCCTCATAGGCTGGTCATTTCCCACCTTTGTCTTTGCCTTACTGGTGCTGATGGTCTTTTATGCCAAGTTGCGTTGGTTCCCGCCGGGGCGTCTCTCGGACTGGGCCACCCAGGTGGTTCTGTCTACCGAATTCCATCGCTATACCCAGTTGAACACCGTTGACGCGCTGCTCAACCTACGGATGGATATCTTTTGGGATGCACTGCGCCACATGTTTTTGCCGATCGTCACCCTGTGCTACGTCCAGTGGGCCATGTTGCTGCGGCTGACGCGCTCTTCTATGCTCGAAGCCCTACGGCAGGATTATATGATCACCGCCCGGGCCAAGGGTTTGCCCGAAAAGACCGTGGTCAACCGCCACGCTTTGCCCAACGCGCTCATTCCTGTGGTTACCGTCGGCGGGATGACGGTCGTGGGTTTGATAAGCGGGGTGGTCATCACCGAGACCGTCTTTAATTATCCTGGCATGGGACGGGCGGTGGCGGTGGCGGCCCAGACTCTGGACGTATTGACCGTCCTGGGTTGCGTGTTGCTCAGCGCGGTGCTGCTGATCGTGGCCAACCTGGTGATAGACCTGCTGTATGGCTTCCTGGACCCGCGCGTCCGCCTGGCTTAGGGAGAATTGCGAATTACGAATTACGAACGAGGTGGTGTTGAATGACGACAGAAACGGTTCCGGCGCGGAAAGTCTCTCGAAAAGCGCTTTCCAGACCTGAAGAACAGCCCGGCTGGACGTTGCGCGAACTCGGCCGGCTCGAACGATTGGTGGGGCCCGAGTGGTATCGCCTCTTGCGTGGGCTGTTCACCAACCCTTTGTCGGTGGCCGGCCTGGTCATCACTCTGTTCTACATTTTGACTGCCGCGCTCGCGCCTGTACTGGCGCCTCCACTGCGGGTGGGCGGCAATCCCTACCTCATCCCCCGCGACGGGTTTGGCCCCGAACCCAAGCCGGCGGGCACGATTTGGAAGCGTGAACCGCCAGAGCTGCCCTTCTGGTACAAGGCGATCACGGGCAAGGATGAGTGGGTCCATTTGATGGGCACCGCTAGCGGCCAGTTTGATATCTACTATGGCGTCATCTGGGGCACGCGCACGGCCCTTTTTGCGGGGGTCATGGTCACGTCCACGACGGTGGCCATCGGGTTGATCGTGGGTTCGCTGGCCGCCTTTTACGGCGGTTGGCTTGATGACGTGTTGATGCGCTTCACCGAGATCGTCATGGCTTTTCCCTTCTTGTTGGCCGCGCTCACGCTGTCGGCCATCCTGGTGCCCAGGTTTGGCCGGGGTATCTGGCCGCCCATGATCGCACTGATCGTCTTCGGCTGGACGCGCTACGCCCGGGTGATCCGGGGCGAAATCCTGTCGGCGAAGGAGCGGGACTATGTAATGGCCGCCCGCGTCGTCGGGGCCAGGGACGCCCGCCTGATAATCCATCACATCCTGCCCAATACCATCTATCCCATTCTGGTGCTGGCCTCTTTTCGTCTGGGCGATGCGGTCCTGTCTTTTGCCGCCCTGAGCTTCCTGGGGGTAGGCACACAGATCGGTTACGCCGACTGGGGCCAGATCATCAGCTTTGCCCGGGACTGGATTCTGAGCCTGGACACCCATTGGTACATTATCGTCTTTCCCGGCGTGGCTTTGATCGTCTTTGGCCTGGGCT
The DNA here is from genome assembly GCA_964397845.1 of uncultured Anaerolineae bacterium. Lineage (GTDB taxonomy): Bacteria > Chloroflexota > Anaerolineae > CAYNKW01 > CAYNKW01 > CAYNKW01. Next base: position 1,430 of record CAYNKW010000245.1, on the reverse strand, counting down.
GGAACTTGATCGGCGACGCCATGCGAGATATTCTAGATCCGAAATTGCGGGGCGCTCGGGGGTGACACATGCTCCCTCCCGATCACGATGTTCAGTTGCGACGCCTCTGTCTAAGGCTGGGTCTGCGTAATGGATTGCTCATTGGCCTGGCGCTGGCTTTGGGAGTCTGGGGTACTGACGCCATTTTATTGAGCACATCTCATGTGCGGTTGCTCTACCCGAGTCTGCTCCTTGGCTGCCTGGCGCTGCTGCTGCTGGGCGGTCTGGGTGGCTGGCTGGCGGCATGGTTTGGCGGCGCTCCCGCGGGTGGGCTAGTTTGGCTTCTGGTGGCCAGCCTCATGACGCTGGCCATCGGCCACCTGCCTTACGAGGGGCGCAGCCTGATCGTGTGGTTGGCCGACCGTCGTTTTTGGGGACTACCCGTTTACCCCTTTAGCTCCCCCGCCCAGTTGCGCCTTTTGATGGCCGGTTTCTTCATCGTGCTCTTACTGACCATCCTGGGCCTCCTGCAGGACTATCGTCTAGAGGGCATAGGCAGCGGGGTCAACGCCGGTGGCCGCCTGGGCAGTCGCGCCTGGTTCTTGTTGATCCTTCCCCTGCCGCTGGTGCTGGCCGTCGGCCTCATCGCCGACAATCTGGTGAACAGTCCCCTGCGCGTTGCGCCACGGCTGGTTCACAAAGCCATCCGCACCGGCCGCACCTACCCCGGCGACCTGTTTGAGTTGAGCCTGGAACGAGGCGTCAATTACAACGCCATTTCCGGTGTCCGTGACCAAATGAGTGAGAACTATTCCCTGCTCATTGGCCAAGTCGAACTGGGAACGGCCAATATCATCTTTGTCGTGGCCCATTTTGACAACGCCGCCTGGATTAACTGCCGGGTGGTGGCCGACCAACTCTCCTTTTGCTACGATGCCAGCCCGCCGTACCAGCAGGGCTTTCCGGCCCTCCTCACGACTGGTGAAACGCCGGAGGATTGCCAGGAGTGTACTATCAAGGTAGATGACGAGCAGCACACCTGGCTCCTGGCGCAGCGGGGAAACTTTACCGCTTCGCCTGGCATCATCCGCCTGGCCCAGTGTGGCAGTTACGTTTTGATGCGCGCCGAATCACCCGGCAGTGATCACGCTGTGGAGTGTCTTTTCCACGGCATCAGCCCGGTAAGGTTAGAGCGTTGCCAGGAGGTAAGAACAGGGTTTTGACCCGTCCCGCTATGCGCCCCACCCCCTGCCACCCATGCTCGAGTTCCTCCTTCGCCGCCTGTTCTCGATACTCATTACGTTTTTTGTGGTTACGGCCACGATTTACGGCATCATCTTGCTGACGCCGGTTGAAACCCGGGCCAAGCTGTACGCGGGCAGGCGCACGCGAATAGGCCTGCCCCTGGAACTGGAGCGACGTAGGATTGAAGCGATCATCAGAGAATACGG
>CAYNKW010000244.1:4470-6426 GCA_964397845.1 uncultured Anaerolineae bacterium | reverse complement strand
ATGGTTATCCCCCTTTCGCAGGATAGCCGCCGCGTTGCGGTAAGCGAGCTGTCCGATTTCGTCGTCGGTGAAGTGCATCTGGTCGAGCACCTCGTAGTAGCGTTCGTAGGCAAAGACGGGATAGTCCGTGCCGAACAGCACCCGCTCCAGGCCGATGCGGCGCAGCAACCGCTCGGCGAAGGCAACGCCGTAAAGCTCGCACAGGCCCAACAGCATCCCGGAAATGTCCACGTAGGTCTCGATGGGGATCACGTCCGGGAAACGGACGCCTCCCAGGTGGGCGATGATCCAGGTCACATCCGGGAAAGTCACTGCCATGCGGGCGATGCGGTGGGGTGCGCTGTAGTCAAAGCTGGGCCCGGAATCGGAGGGGTACGAGTGCACCATCACGGGCAGGCCGAGATCGGCAGCTTGCCGGAGAACGGGCACCAGCCGCAGGTCATCGGCAGGAATGCCCAGGTCGGTGGGGTGGATCTTGAGGCCGCGCAGGCCCAGCTCGCCCGCCGCCCGCGCCAGTTCAGCGGCTGCCCGTTGCGGCGTGTAGACGTCGCCCAGGGCCAGGTCGGCGTAGGCGACGAACCGTCCACCGGAGGAGGCAGCCAGCGCGGCCTGGCGGTCATTGTTGGCCGCCAGCCAATCGGTGCGCTCGTCAGGCGTCAACGGAAAGTACTCGCTCCAGTTGATGGGCAGGACGACGGCGCGCTCCACGTGGTGGGTGTCCATCGTTGCCAGCATGTCGTCCGGCAGGTTCAGCGGCAGGTCGGATTCGGGCCGCTCGTGCAGCACGATGTGGGTGTGAAAGTCAATCTTGGGCACCTCGCGCCATTTGGAGTCAGGCACTCGTTGTCTCCTCACTGTAAACGCTCACGTCGAACCGGCGGCCGTCGGAGCGTTGAAGCTCGCCTTTCATGCGCGCCATCTCGTGAAAGCCCAGCCCCTCGACGAGGGCGCGCGACGCGCCGTTGACCGAGGCGACCCAAGCGCGAACCAATCTCACGCCGTGACGTGCCCCGGCCGGCAGCAATGTCTCGATGAGCCGTCGGGCCACGCCGCGCCGCCGGAAGTCCGGGTGCACGGCGATGCTCAACTCGGCAGTGTGGTGGAGCACTGCCGGCGTGGGCTGCATGAGCAGGCCCATGCCCGCCACCTGGCCGCTCACGCGGGCCACAAGCAAGATGTTTTCCGGATCGTCGCACATCACAGTGATGTCGGCCGTTGTCTCCGGCTGGGCCAGCATCAGCGCCGCGCCCCACCAGTCCTCCCTGGCTACGGCCCGACTGATGGCCAGCATGGGCGCATAATCTTCTGGGATCGGCATGTCCACCATCATCTCCAGCGGGTGTTCCCCCAGCAAGGCCTGGATTTGTGTCGCCGTGCGCTCGCAACTTAGGTGATGGACGGCGTGGATACCCAATCGGGCCGCGCTGGTCACGTTGCGTGCCTGGTCGTCCACAAAGATCGCTTCCTGAGGCGCAACGTCCAATCGGGCCAATGCGATACGGTAGATTTCTGGGTCAGGTTTCATGACGCCCACCTCGGCCGAGACGACGATTTCGTCAAAGGTATCGTCTGGGGGGATGTCCCATGCTTCGGCGATCCAGCGGCGCAGGTTGGCGGGGGCATTGCTCAACAGCGCTGTCTTGCAGCGGCCCCGCAGCCGCTGGATGAGGGTGAGCATTTCCCGATCCAACCGGTCGCCGGCAAAGAAAGCGGTGCGAAAGGCGATCACCTCGTCAGGCCAGGCCAGTCCCAGGCCGTGGCCCACTGCTTGCCAGTGATCGTCGTTGGCGATTCGCCCGGTCTGTGCCAGGTTCCAGGTGTCGCTGTCGAAGACAATGTCGTACAGTGCCTCCAGGGACAGGCCCAGATCTACAGCCAGCCGCTGGCGGGGAGCCGGGTCTTCGGTGCACACCAGGACGCCGCCTATGTCAAAGATGATGGCTTTTATTCGATTGC
>CAYNKW010000244.1:0-4370 GCA_964397845.1 uncultured Anaerolineae bacterium | reverse complement strand
TTTGCCTGGATAGGGAGGGGTCTGAGAGGTTTCTTGCCAAAAGGTGTAGAAGGTGAAAAAGGAGGGTATCATGAACGGCAAGAACGGAAGCCTATGGCGATGTTGGGTAAAGGTTGGCCTCATAACCTTGCTCGTGATGGCGTTGCTGGCCACTCTGGCGGGTTGCGAGAGGCCAAAGAGATCCAAATCTTCGGGCTTGCCGACCGTTGCGCCAGCAGCCACGAGCACGGTTTCGCAGGTAACCACTTCTGCGTCGCCAACGACCATCACGGCGATCGAGGAAACTCAGACGCCCGGTGTGGACCCCCCCCCGCCTACTGCAACGCCGCCGGTACCGACTGCCACTCTGCCTTCACCAAGCGCTATCACCTATACTGTCCAGCCGGGGGACAACCTTTACTCCATCGCCCGCCATTACAATATGACCGTGGATGAGCTCATGGCGCTCAATGGCATCACCGATCCCGCCTCGCTGCAAGTGGGGCAGGAACTGATCATTTCCCCTGGTGAAGCCGTTGCCGCGCCAACCACATCGGCCACGCCGGGTCAGGAGACCGTTCACCTGGTGCAAAGGGGCGAGAATCTCTTTCGCATAGCATTGCACTATGGCACGACCGTGCAGGCCATTGCCGATCGAAACAATATCGTCAATCCATCGCTCATTTGGGTGGGGCAGAAGCTCATCATCCCCGCCGGCGAGGGTTCCACGCCGCCATCTGGTAGGATTCACGTGGTTCAGCCGGGTGAGAACCTGTATCGCATCGCCTTGCGCTACGGCACCACGCCCTGGGCTATCACCGTGGCCAATGGGTTGAACAACACTCATTATATCTATGTGGGACAGCGGTTGCGCGTCCCTTAGCACACTTGACCTTTTCTCTCCAATGTTATACAATATAAGCCATGCGGTGAAACTCTTTTTGGCAGGGAAGGTGCTTTGTTCACAACTCTTGCCCTTACCGAACGCTCTAATTTTTTGTGAACCTGCCAGGGGATTACCGTGTGTATATAGCACGTCACCCGCTTGATTAGAGAGGGAGACGACCATGGCCCTCCATGATGCGGATAGCCAGTTGATTTCCCGGGTGCGCCAGGGAAACCTGTTAGCCCTGGGGGTCCTTTATGATCGGCACAAGACGCAGGTGTACCGCGTTGCGCTGGCCATTACCCGGGATCCCAGCGCGGCAGAAGACATTCTTCAAGAGAGCTTTCTGAGGCTGTACACCACCGTTGATCGCTTTGATGAGACCCGTCCTTTAGAGCCCTGGCTGTATCGGGTGACTGTCAACTTGAGCTATAATTGGGTGACACGGCAAGGTCGCTGGTTGGTTCCCCTGGAGGGTGCCATAGAGCGATTGCGAGCGGGGCCCGGGTCGTCGCCCGAAAGAGTCGTGGAGCAGAACGAATTGCAGCGGATTGTGCGTGAAGCCCTGAATACCTTGAAATTTGAACACCGCGTAGTGTTGGTGTTGTTTTATCTTGGGGAATTCAGCGTCAAAGAGGTTGCTTACATTCTTGACCTGCCTGAAGGGACTGTAAAGTCTCGTTTGCATTATGGACGCGAGCGGTTGCGCACTCGGTTGGAAAGAGACCGCCGCGTGCTTGGGGGAATGGCCTATGAGTTCTCGTAGGCAGGGAGAACCTTCGCCGCTGTGTTGGGGCGGTGATCTGATAGACCAGTTGATTTACCAGTCGCTATTGGGCGAGGTCGAAGGGACTGAGCCTTCGCCTCGAGTGTGGGAGAGTATATGCCAACGCATCGTGGCGACAGATGTCTGTTATCAGGCCAAAGACGCTGGAGTGCGGGTTCCATTACTGCTGGATAGCGTGTTGACTTTGCTGAAAGCGCTTTTCGCTGATAGCGACTGGGAGACACGGCTGGCGAAACATCAAAGGCCAGCCTTCTGGCTCTTACCTTTTTCTAGTAGCTTGGTTTTGGCGGCTTAGCCGGCTGCATCGGGAGGACGACGTGCCAGTTCGACAATGTAGCCTGCGGGTCGCGGGGAGCCATCCTCTTTCTCACCTGTTTGATTCTGGCCTGCAGCCCAACCAAGGGGCCGACGTCCGCACCGGCATCTGTCACCCACTCTTGTGCCATCTGCTTCTGCTCCGACGCCAACGCCTTCCCCTCCCAACTCCAACAACAGTCACAACATCGGAACCTGCGCCGACCAAGGTTCTTACGAGCGATACACCCGTCCCCAGCCCGATTTCGACGGCGACGCCTGCTCCGGCTGGTGGTCTGCTTCGTCTTTATGGCCGGGAGGCCGTCACCTTGGGGGGCTCTGGCCGGTGATACCAATTGGCACGAGTACATCGGCAAGATCCCTGGTGGCCTGGTGCGTATGAGCGTTCTCGAAAACGTCGTTGTTGAGTTACACTGAGCTGATTCGTGGCAAGAGATTGTCGCCACAACATTAATTTTGACAAGGAGAAAGGTTTATGGCACTTTTGTTAGAGGTGAAGGGGTTGAAGACTCGGTTCTTTACCCAAGATGGCATGGTTCAGGCTGTGAACGGCATTTCCTACACTCTGGAGGAGGGCAGGACGTTAGGTATCGTGGGGGAGAGCGGCTGCGGCAAGAGCGTGAGTGTGCTCTCCGTCATGCGCCTCATCCCTGATCCGCCGGGCAAGATCGTCGGCGGTGAGGTCTTGTTTGAAGGGCGGGACATACTCAAGATGAGTACCGGCGAGGTTCGCCAGATTCGGGGGAACAGGATCGCCATGATCTTTCAGGACCCAATGACCTCGCTGAACCCGGTGCTCACCATCGGGCGGCAAGTGAACGAGGCGCTGGAACTGCACCTGGGAATGGACAAGAAGGAGGCGCGCCGGCGAACCATCGAATTGTTAGAGATGGTCGGCATCCCCGAAGCAGCAGACCGCGTGGACGATTACCCTCATCAATTTTCGGGAGGCATGCGCCAGCGCTCGATGATCGCCATGGCGCTCTCTTGCAACCCGCAGATTCTCATCGCCGACGAGCCGACCACGGCGCTGGACGTGACTATCCAGGCCCAGATCATTGAGCTGGTGAAGCGCCTGCGAGACGATATCGGCATGGCGATCATCTGGATCACCCACGACCTGGGCATCATCGCTGGCCTGGCAGAGGAGGTCCTCGTCATGTACGCCGGCTTTCTCGTCGAGACGGCGCCGGTGAAAGACTTGTATGGCAATCCACGACACCCCTACACCATTAGTCTGCTGAACTCTCTGCCCCGCCTGGACGCCAAGACGCACGAGCGGCTCAAGTCTATCGAAGGACTCCCCCCGGACCTCATAGCCTTGCCAGAGGGGTGTCCTTTTGCGCCCCGGTGTGAGTATGTGATAGACAAATGTCTTGAAGAAAACCCACCTCTGGAGCCCGTTGGCCCTAATCATCACATCGCCTGCTGGGTGGACGTGACAGGAGGAGAGGCATAATGGCGGAAAAGGAAATCTTGGTAGAAGTAAGAGACCTGAAGAAGCATTTTCCCATCACCCGGGGCATTGTCATCCAGCGCCAGGTGGGGGCCATCAAGGCCGTGGATGGCATCTCTTTTGACGTGTTAAAGGGCGAAACGTTGGGGCTGGTGGGCGAGAGTGGCTGCGGCAAATCTACCACGGCGCGTACCATCCTGCAGCTCTACCGGCCTACGGCGGGGGAAGTGCTCTTTGAGGGCACCGATCTGGTCAAGCTCAAAGGTGAGGAACTGCGCCGCATGCGCCGCCGGATGCAGATGATCTTCCAGGACCCCTATGCCTCTCTGAACCCGCGCATGACGGTGGGCAACATCATCGGCGAGCCGTTGGAGGTGCACGGTATTGCCAAAGGCAAAGAGCGGCGAGAGCGCGTGCAGGAATTGCTCAGGTTGGTGGGCTTGAATCCCTATTTTGTCAACCGTTACCCCCACGAGTTTTCTGGCGGGCAGCGACAGCGCATCGGCGTGGCGCGGGCGCTGGCCCTGAATCCGTCGTTCATCTGTTGCGACGAGCCCATCTCGGCGCTGGACGTGTCCATCCAGGCGCAGGTGGTGAACTTGCTGGAGGACTTGCAAGCTGAGTTCAACCTGACGTATCTGTTCATCGCCCATGACCTGAGCATGGTGCGGCATATCTCCACCCGGGTGGCGGTGATGTACCTGGGTATCCTCGTCGAGTTGACCGACCGGGATTCGCTGTACAACGACCCGCAGCACCCGTACACCAAAGCCTTGCTCTCGGCGGTACCCATTCCCGACCCGGTGGTCGAGGAAAAGCGACAGCGCATCATCCTGGAGGGCGACGTACCCAGTCCGGCCAACCCGCCCAAAGGGTGCAATTTTAGTACCCGCTGCCCGGTGGCCATAGATCGCTGCTTTGAGGAAGACCCAGAATTCCGGGAGGTT
>CAYNKW010000243.1:0-6428 GCA_964397845.1 uncultured Anaerolineae bacterium | reverse complement strand
GGCCAGGGCCAGGGCAGATTCTTCCTCACCGTGGACGACAAAGACTTGTTTCAACCGTCCGTTGGCCTGATTGAGGTGGGCAGTGTAGGCCAGCAATTCATCCCGGTCGGCGTGGGCGCTAAAGCCGTTGATGGCCTCCACGTTGGCGCGCCGAGGGTATTCCCGGCCAAAGATGCGCGCCGTTGGTTGGCGCTCTACCAGGCGGCGGCCCAGTGTGTGCGGTGCCTGCCAGCCCACGATGAGCACCGTGTTGCGAGCGTCCTCAATGTTGTTCTTCAGGTGATGCAGGATGCGGCCGTTCTCGCACATGCCGGAGGCGCTGATGATGACTGCTGGCTCGCGCAAGAAATTCAACGCTTTCGAGTCATCCACCTGGCGGATGTAGCGCATACGATGAAATCCAAAGGGGTCACGGTCGCCGCTGGTGCTTAGAAATTTGTGCGTTTCTTTATCGTAGCACTCTGGGTGCAGGCGAAAGATCTCAGTAACGTTGGTGGAGAGGGGACTGTCCACAAAGATGGGCAAATGGGGGATCTTGTGCGCGTTGCTCAAACGGTGCAGCGCGTAGACGATCTCTTGCGTTCGACCCATCGAGAAGGCGGGGATGATGATCTTGCCGCCGCGTTCGTAGGTCTCGTTAACCAGGCGGCGTAACTCCTTCTCCGCTTCGGCCGGCGGACCGTGGAGCCGGTTGCCATAGGTACTCTCGGTCATGAAATAGTCCACCGGCTCAATGTAGGTGGGATCGCGCAAGATGAGCAGATGGCGGCGGCCCAGGTCGCCGCTGAACGCGAAGCGGAAGCGGCGATCTCCTTCCTCCACGTCCAAAACGACGATGGCGGAGCCGAGGATGTGGCCGGCGTCGTAAAAGGTGGCCGTCAACCCTGGCACGACAGGAAAAGACCGCCCGTATCCAATGCCGACAAAGTGTTGCAGACTGTTCACCGCATCGGCCACGGTGTAGATCGGCTCCACCGGCGGCTCATCCATTTTGGCTCGTTTCTTGTTCAAGTAGCGGGCGTCCTGTTCCTGGATGTAGGCCGCGTCGCGGAGCATGGCGCTACACAGGTCGCGCGTGGCAGAGGTGGCATAGATGTTGCCCCCGTAGCCATGCTTGACCAGCGTGGGAATGTTGCCCGAATGGTCAATGTGCGCGTGGGACAGGATCATGGCATCTATGCGGGCTGGGTCGAAAGGCAGGTGGCGGTTGCGCTCAAAGCTCTCTTTGCGCCGCCCCTGATATAGCCCACATTCCAGCAGGACGCGATAGCCGTTGACAGTCAACAGGTGCATGGAGCCGGTGACCGTCCGCGCTGCACCCAAAAACTGAATCTTCACGATGAAGCCTCCTATAGCCAATTTTTCTTTTTAAAAGACGCCAGCATCGCCACCACAATGATCACCATGACCCCGATGATGATGAGGAATGCCCACGGTGAATTCTCTCCCGGCAAAATCACGTTCATGCCATAGATGCCGGAGATGAGGGAAAGCGGCAGCATCATCACTGAGATGATGGTCAGAATCTTCATCACATTGTTGATGCGATACGAAAGGACCGATTCGCTCGTATCGCTCAATCCTTCCAACACTTCACGGTGATCTTCCAATTCTTCCCATGCCTTTTGCAAGTGGTCGTGAATGTCGCCAAAGTAGACGTCCAGGTCCTCACGGATAAAGGGCCGATCTACATGCTCCAGGTTGGCCACGATGGCCAATTGCGGCTTGATGATGCGCCGCAAGGCGATGATATCGCGCCGCACCACAGAGATTCTCTGCACAATCTGGCGCATGTTCTCGGTAAATACCTCGTCTTCGATGGTTTGGATGTTGTGAACCACCTTGGCAAGAATTGGAAAGCAGTAATCCACCAATTTGTCAATGACGCTGTGCAACAGGCGACTGGCTCCCGCGCTCATGTGTCGCCGGCGCGTCTGTTCATAGGCACGACAGTCTTCAAAAAGTTGCAGCAGCGGTTTCAGACGACCATCGTGGACGGTGACAAGATAGCTCGTTCCGATGAAAAAATCAATCTCTGCCGGCTGGCTGACCTCCCGGTCCTGGTCGTAAATGGGAAAGTGCATGACGATAAACAAATAGTCGTCATATTCGTCAATCTTGGGCCGTTCGATCTTACTCAGACAGTCTTCCAGGTCCAGAGGGTGGAAGTTGAAATTGCGGCGCAGAACTTCGATGTCTTCAGTTGTAGGATTCTCTATTTTGATCCAGGTGACCTTGCCGTGGGTGATCGTTTGCACACTCATCGTCGCCCATCCTCTCTGTCTTGCTGCCTCCCCTGGCTAGCACGGAGGTTTTCAGGCTCTCCTATTATCGCGATTTTTGGGCTGCTGTCAACTGGATTGGCTGGGGATAACTTGTCTGGTGCTGGGGAATGTGTTATAATCTCGGCGCGCAGATATGGCAAAGGCGAAGATCATTTGTTCTCACTAATCACGCAAGGAGGCTGCCACTATGAGTCGGGTTGAGTTGCTGTACCGCTTGCAAGAAGTGGATACAGAGCTGGACGCGAAGCGCCGTCGTCTGCAAGAAGTTGAAGCCAGTTTGGGAGAGAGCGATGAACTTTTTCAGGCGCAGACCAGGTTGCAACAGGCCGAGGCGGCGTATCGCCGGTGGCGGACCACGCTGCGGCACCTGGAACTGAAAATGACTGCTCTGGAGAACAAGATCAAGAATAGCGAACAGCGGCTTTACAGCGGCACAGTCAGAAATCCCAAGGAACTGGCGAGCCTGCAGCAAGAGTTGAACTATTTGCGCCGGCGCAAAAGCACCGAGGAGGACAGCCTGCTGGAAGTGATGATTGGTGTGGAGGAACGTGAGGTCGCGTGGCAAGACGCCCAGGCGCACCGGGAGACTGTGGAGGCGACATGGATAGCCGGCCAGGCCGAGCTTTCGCGGGAACGGGGCGAACTTTTGGCTCGTCTGGCCGAGTTGAGGGAACTGAGGGCCGGCAGAGAGGGGGCTGTGGACGGTACCGATCTGAGCACTTATGAAGACTTGCGCCGGCGGAAAGGTGGCACGGCTGTCGCACGACTGCAAGGGAATCTTTGCACGAGTTGTCACGTCGAAGTGCCCAGTTCCTGGTCGCAGCAGGCGCGCCAGGGTGCGACTCTGGTCTTCTGCGGCAGTTGTGGGCGCATTCTATGCGCTGGAGGATGAGGACGGGACTAACATTCGCATAAAGAGAAGCAGCCAGTGAACTTACTGGCTGCTTCTTCTTAGGGGGATGCGGGCATGACCTGTTTGGATTTCCATCCTGGCTAGGTCATTAGCCGTGCAAAGGAGGAAAGATGAAATATTCTTGTTGGGTGGTGTTCGGAGGGAAAGGTCAGGTGCTATGTAGCGACGTTGTTTGCTGTGACGAACTGCGTTGGCCGGCAAGCTGGCTGTGTCGAGGCCTTGATGCCCTGAACCGTCATGTATCTACGATGATGAGCCGCCGACCTGGGTGTGACGAGCTGGGTTCTCCTGACCGCTCAGTGGGTCCGCGATGTGCTTCCCACCGCAACAACCACCCGTTGAGGTCGTAACCTCGCTTACATTATAGCACAAAAACGCGCAGCGTTGGATTCAGGGAACATTGAGGAAGGATTGAGATTTGGTCGAGAGACACGAGATAGAAAGGAGCATCTGTTGGAGGACGATAGCAAGGAGCTGGCAATAAAAGCTTTGGCCATACACAGAATTCTGAAAGAAGAACATGGCGATCGGAAATGGCATCCGCGCCTGGAGCCGGTGGGGGAACTGGTCAGCACCATTCTATCTCAGAACACCAACGACGTGAACCGCGATCGCGCCTATAGTCAACTGCGAAAGCGATTTCCCACCTGGGAGGCGGTGCGCGATGCCGCCACAGCGGAGATTCAGAAAGCGATCCGTCCGGCAGGATTGGCTAACAGCAAAGGACTGGCCATTCAGCGGGCGCTCCGTCATATTTCGGAGGAGCGGGACGAGATCAGTCTGGACTTCCTGGCAGAGATGCCTCTTGATGAGGCCAGGAAATGGCTGACCAGTCTGAACGGCGTCGGCCCCAAGACCGCAGCCATCGTCTTGCTTTTCTCTTTCAACCGGCCGGTCTTTCCGGTGGACACCCACGTTCATCGGCTGAGCCGGCGATTGGGCCTCATCGGGCCAAAAGTCTCTCGCGAGAAAGCACACGATCTCTTGGAAGCGTTGTTGCCCCCGGATACGTATTATGCTTTTCACCTCAACCTCATCACACACGGCCGGCGAGTCTGCCACGCCCGCCGGCCCCGCTGCGAGGGTTGCCCACTGTTGCCCCTTTGCGACTACGGACAGGAAGTCATGCGATGACACAGCTTTTCATTGCTGGCGCTGAACGACCAGTCTCACCTGGATGGGCTGGTCGGTGAGGCGCAAAAAGATTCCTCGCGCTTCAAGCGCGGGGAATCAAGAGCCTATAGGGCGAGAGGGATTTGAACCCTCACGGGGTTGCCCCCAGCGGATTTTAAGTCCGCTGCGTCTGCCTTTCCGCCACCGCCCCACGACGGACGAAAAGCGGGGTAGAGAAAAAGCTGATAGCCCTGCTCCCGCTACCAGCCCTCTTCTTTTCTATCTCCAGAGGCGACGGTCGGATTTGAACCGACGATAGGGGTTTTGCAGACCCTTGCCTTAACCACTTGGCCACGTCGCCTGATCGTCATCGAAAACTGCCCTGACAAATAGGCCACGGCTTGCACCGTGGGCCTGAAACAGAGCGGGCGATGGGATTCGAACCCATGACCTTTTCCTTGGCAAGGAAACATTCTACCACTGAACTACGCCCGCACGTTTGAGTGCCGAGGCCCAGAATTGAACTGGGGACTCCTTGATTTTCAGTCAAGTGCTCTACCAGGCTGAGCTACCTCGGCAACCCTTCCATTGTACAGCAGTAATTCTATACTAAATCTTTGTTCTTGTCAAACTGAGGGAGCTGTTTTCTGTTCGCCTGCCAGAGTTGTCAAAGGACCCATTCTTTGGTATACTGGATAACGTGTTGCGTGTTGCGTATTCCGTCACACAACATCCAATACGTTTGGCAGGAGCAGAGGAAGAGGTTCAGTTGTGGATCCACAACTCCAAAGGTTTGCCGCCAGCTTTATTGAGAGCACCCGTGATCACATCTTTGTGCGGCCGGCAGATAATGTCATCATCCTGCGGCCCAACCGGGCACATCACCTCAATGCCACGGCGACAGAGATGCTGCACGCGCTCTACAGCCAGGCAGAAGTAGACACTGCAGCAGTCGTCCGCGAGATCGCAGCCCGCTATGGTGAGCCAGAAGAGCGGGTGGCCGCCGACCTGAGCAAGCTGCTTCAGTCGGTGTCGCTGCTACTCCAAGACAGGATGGACCTGGCGCCGGCGGTGCGGACGATGCTTTTTGGCTCTCACGAGCACAAGCTTCCCGTGCTGTCCGAGATCGCGCTGACGTACAGGTGCAACAATCGCTGTTTCTTCTGCTACGCCAGCGCCCCCGACCGGGGCCGCGAGGTGCCAGATATGGCCACCGCCGAGGTTAAGACCGTCCTGGACAAGATCCGCCACCAGGCCCAGGTGCCCATGGTCTCCTTCACCGGCGGCGAGCCGACGCTGCGGGCTGACTTGCCGGAACTGATCGCCCATGCCAGGTCGCTGGACATGTGGGCCAACCTCATCACCAACGGCATCCGCTGCGCCGATCCCGATTTTGTGGCTCAACTGGCCGATGCAGAGTTGAACTCGGCGCAGGTGAGCCTGGAGGCAGGTGACGCCGCTACCCACGATGCGGTAGTGGGCCATCCTGGCGCTTTTGAAAAGACGGTGGCGGGGGTGCGCAACCTCCGGGCGGCTGGCATCCGTACCCATACCAATACCACCATCAACGCCCGCAACCGAGACGCGTTGCCCGAGTTGATTGACTTTGTGGCCCAGGAACTGGGCAGCGAGTACCTCTCGATGAACATGGTCATCCGCACCGGCGGGGCGGTGGGTGTGCCGGACGTTACCTACACTGAAATCGGCGAGTTGGTGCTCTCCCTCAAGGCCCACGCCGAAGAGCAGGGGCTACGCTTTGTGTGGTACTCGCCGGTGCCGTATTGTCTGTTCAACCCGGCGGCCCAGGGGCTGGGCGGGCAATCGTGTGCCGCGGCCGATGGGTTGCTCTCGATTGCACCAAACGGCGATGTGCTGCCCTGCTCCAGTTTTGAACACGGCATCGGCAACCTGTTGCGCCAGGACTTCGAGGCCATTTGGCATCGTCGCTCGGCGCGCTACTGGCGGAACAAAGAGTTCCTGCCTCCCGGCTGCCGCGATTGCGAACTGGCCGACATGTGCTGCGCGGCCTGCCCCCTCTACTGGGACGAGCGTGGCGACCTGGCCGAAATTGCACCGTTCATGCGGCCTGCCCACGCCTGGGAGTGGCTGGGCTGGCG
>CAYNKW010000242.1:0-6435 GCA_964397845.1 uncultured Anaerolineae bacterium | reverse complement strand
TCAATCTCAATCTCAATCTCAATGGCAGCCAGCACTCCCACGTGGTTCGATGCCCACTGCCAGCCGCCTGCTACCTGGGATGGCCGATCCAGCACCCGCCTGTTCCCCAAACGCGCTGCGCGCCGCATGGCCATTGTTGCAAAAGGGGTGGGCTCCAGCGCGCCGGAGCCCACCTCATTTTTCCATCCTTTGTCTCTTTTTCTTCTTACTCGATCAGATTGAAGTAGATGTCCGTTGGTTTGAACTTGGACAGTCGCCTGAACCGCCCCTTGACTTTTTTGCCGATCCAGTCGGTGCTGGCGGCCAGGTGGTCCACGCCGATGAGCCGGCCCAGGAAAAGGGTGTCCACGCCGGGAAACTTGACCTGGATGAGGACGTAGGGCGTCTCTGGCAGGAACTCTTCGCTGCCAAAGTGGCAGACGGTAAAGGCGTGGAGCGTCCCTTCCGGTGGAATTTCGACCCACTCGGTCTCTCGGCCGGTGTACATATCGTGGCCTCGCGGGGTGCCGTAGGTGTAGCCGGTCTCTGGCTCGCGGGTCACCAAGAAGCGCTTGTTGGCCAGCCCCGCAAAAAAGGGCGAGTCTTGGCCATAGGAGTGCAGGTACTTGATGCTATACGGTTGCTTGATGAGAATCGGCGACATCTCTTTCAAACAGGAGAGGTCATCGCCGGTGGGGAAAGGGACATTGTACAAAATCGTCCCCTCCAGGGTTTCTTCGATCTTTTGGGGAAACTTTGGATCGCTCATTTTCCTCTCTCCGTCCTTAGCTTTCTTTTTCCATGATGCTGACGGCGACATAAGTGCCCGTGCCGGCGTGGGAGTGAATCGCACCGCGCTTGGCGTTTGGCACCTGGAGGGTGGGGTCGCCAAAGTGCTTTTCGATGGTGTCCTGAAGCTGCCAGATGGCGAACACGGCCTGCATGAGGCCGGTAGCGCCCACGGGGTGGCCGCAGGCGATCAGCCCACCGGAGGGATTCACCGCGCAGGTCGATTCTTCCAGCAAATCAAGGCCGTAGTCAATGCCGGGCATGAACGCTTTACCGCTGACAGCAAACGTTCCGCCCTCACCGTAGCGGCACAGCCCCATGTCTTCGTAGGTCTGAAGCTCGCTGGAGGTGTAGGCGTCGTGCAGTTCGATGAAATCAAGCTCGTTCAGCGGATCGGCGAGGCCGGCGTTCTTGTATGCCTCTTTGGAGCCCATCCGCCCGGCGCGGAAAGAGTGGATGCCCGGGTAGCGGAAGCCCTTGTCCCACAGATTCTTGTAATAGGCGCGGGTCTCGGCCGTATCCTCGCTGGACAACAGGTTGTACTTGAAAAAGTCGTCCAACGATTGGTGTGGCCGGTCAGCCATACGCATGGCGTCGGTACCACGCCCGATGCCGGTCACGCGGACGCGGGGGAATCGCCGGCCCGACGCTTTCTCCAGCCTGGTCAACCCCTCCTCAGAGGCCAGGATGGTCGCCGCTGCGCCGTCGCTCATCACGCAGATGTCCAGGCGGGTCAGCGGCCAGGCCACCATAGGCGCGTCGCGCACGTCTTGAACCGTGAGCCGCTGGCGCTTTTGGGCGTAGGGGTTGTAGTAGGCGTTCATGTGGTTCTTGACCGAGATGTGGGCCATCTGCTCCGGCGTGGTGCCAAACTCTTTCATGTGGCGGGTGACCATCATGGCGTAATAGCCCGAGTAAAAGCCGCCCACCGGGTAGTCAAAACTCACGTCAGAGGCCAGGGCGATGAACTCGTTACCTTTCCAGGTCTGCACGTGGCTCATCGTCTCAAAGCCATAGGCCAGGCAGACATCCATGTAACCGGAGGCAATGGCTTTCCAGGCCTCTTGAAAACAGATGCCGCCGGTCGCACCGCCGCCTTCCACGCGGTGCGATGGCTTGGGGCACATGCCCAGGTAGTCCTGAGGCATGATGCCGGCCATGAGTTGCCGGGCAAAGTGGTCTGAAAAGTACGAGGCCACCGTGCCGTCCACAATTTCCCAGAATTGGGGGTGTTCCAGACCAATGTCGGCGATGGCATAATCGTATGCCTCTTTGACAATGGCCTGGAAGGTCTTGTCCGGGCGGGCTTTGGCGAATTTGCTCACCCCGCCCGAGACGGCGTATACAGGTCGCATAAGTATTCCCTCCTTTGGGTTGTTTGATGCTCACACAACGGTAAAAATCGAGATATGCCACGGTGACATATCCTGTTCTGTTCACGGTTTGAAGTGCAAAAGTACCCAGGAGACAGCACGGAGAACCAGCACAAGCTGGCTATTTACGGCGTGGCAGAGAGCAGTGTTTGAATCCAGCATGAGGCACCTCTTTGTGTCATTCTGGCAGATGGGTAGGCAAGGGATCGATCAGTCAGCAGAAAGATTATAACCGCACTCGGAACAGTTGTCAAGGCGAAACCTTTGCCGACCAATTGCGTATTGGGAGGTAGCTGAGAAGCCAGTCGAGAAGATAGTAATTTCATAATAAATGGAGGTTCGAGTCATGAGTGAAGAAACGAAAAACCCTGAAGAGACCTTGAAAGAAGAGACCTCCACCGCCGTGGAAGAGTCCGCCGAAAAGGAAGCGGCGGTTGAGGTGGAAGGGGCCTCTGAAGAAGCGATGGGGCCGGCGGAAGAACCGGCTGGAGAGCCGGAAGAAGCGATCAGGCCCGAACCACGCACCGTGCCCACCCGCGACGACCTGACCATAGCTGCACTGGCCCACGCCAGCATCTTGATCACTTTCCTCATCGGTGTGGGCAGCGGCGGGCTGGGCGCCGTCCTGGGCGTGCTCATCCCGCTGGCCATCTGGTACAGTTACCGCGAAAAGTCTACGTACGCGGCGAATCAGGCGCTCCAGGCCACGGTGTATCAGGTGGCAGGCGTCCTGGCTGTGCTGGCCTTTGCCGTCGCCGGGGCCACCCTGGTGGTCGTGGGCTGGACGGTAGCGGGCGCCTTAGCTGCCGTGCTCATCGGGCTTTGCCTGATGCCCTTTGCGCTGCTCGTGACGCTGCTGCTGGTCGCCGTCCTCCTCGTATTGCCCATCGTGCTGCTCGTCTACGGTCTCTATGCCGCCTACGAAACCTACCACGGTCGCGATTTCCGCTACAAGTGGGTCGCCGACTGGATCGACCAGCAGGACTGGAAGTAGCGGGTAACTACCTGACCTCCCCAGAGCCGTTGCGCTCTTGGGGAGGTCTGTTTAGCGCTCAATACAAGCTCTTCGTTTGCCAGTTCCCAGGAATTTGGTATAATGGCAGAGTCCCAGGCGCGGCGAGAGCGTTCTGATGGGCACTCTGCGTACCCCAAAGGCCCATCCGCCAGGAGTCCTGGCGCGATGGGTTTGTTTTGTTTTTTTGCCCGTAGCCTGGGTAGTAGAACGGTGTTATCTTTTGTGTATCCTTGGCAGCGATCCTACGCCCCACGCTTTGCGATTGACGTTTCGCAAGGAGGTTAACCGGATATGAAGATCGTGCTGGACGCCATGGGCGGCGACCACGCGCCTGGCGTGGTGATAGATGGCGCGGTGATGGCGGCCCACGAATGTGACGTTGAGATCATTTTGACGGGCCGCGAGGAGACCATCCGGGCTGAACTGGCTCGCCACGACACGACTGGCCTCAAATTGCCGGTGGTTCACGCCAGCGAAGTGGTAGAGATGGAGGAGCACACCGACGCGGTCAAGCGCAAACCCGATTCTTCGATGGTCGTGGGCATGAGGCTGGTGCGCGATGGCCAGGCCGCCGCTTTTGTTTCGGCAGGCAACTCTGGGGCGGTGATGGCGGCAGCCATTTTACGCGGTATCGGCGTGGGGCGCATCCGGGGCATCCGCCGGCCGGCGTTGGCCACCTACTACCCCGTCGCACCGACGCCGGTGCTGCTGCTGGACGTGGGTGCACAGACCGATTGCAAAACCGAGTATTTGTTCCAGTTCGCCCAGATGGGCGCGATTTACGCCGAACGGGTGATGGGCATCCCCAACCCGCGTGTGGGCATCGTCTCCAATGGCGAGGAGGCCGACAAGGGGAGTATGTTGGTGCGCGAGACGTATCCCTTGCTCCAGGCCAGCGACCTCAACTTTGTGGGCAACGTCGAGGGCAAGGACGTCACCAAAGGCATGGCCGACGTGGTCGTCACCGACGGTTTCAGTGGCAACGTCATGGTCAAGCTCACCGAGGGCCTGGTCAGTTTTCTGGCTAAATATCTGGTGGGAGAGTTGACCGGCGGTGGGCTGAACAAGCTGGCCCTGGCCTTGATGGTGCCGGGGCTCGTGCTGACCCTGCCTGGCTTGTTGCTGTTGGCCCCTTCGCTGAAGCGCATCGCCCGGCGAACAGATTACGCCGAGTACGGCGGTGCGCCTTTGTTGGGCGTGGATGGCGTCGTCGTCATCGCCCACGGTCGCTCCAACGCCAAAGCGATCAAGAACGCCGTGCGCCAGGCTAAACAGGCCGTCGAGGGAGATATGATCGCGGCCATCAAAGGTGGATTGGCTGCGGGAAAGTGAAAATCAGATACAGGAGGGTAGAAGGAAAATACTATGGCAAAACAACGGAGCGATCGAGATCGCGTGGTGATCACCGGCGTAGGTGCAGTGACGCCGGTGGGTCTGACCGTGGCAGAGACGTGGGAAGCTCTGGTGGCCGGACGGTCGGGCATTGGCCCTATTACCCAGTGGGATGCCAGCGATTGGCCGGTGCGCATTGCCGGCGAGATCAATGGATTTGACCCGACAAAATTCATTTCCCGGCGAGAAGCGCGACGTCTGGCCCGCTGCACGCAGATCGCCACGGCTGCCGCGCACGAAGCCCTGGCCCAAAGCGGTCTGCCGCAGCCGTTCGACGACCCAGAGCGGGTGGGAGTGCTCATCGGCTCCACGTTGGGCGGCTTTGAGCGAGCCGTAGAGGCCATCGAGAAATTCAGAAAGACGGGACTTTCGCGGGTGAGCCCCTTTGCCATCACTTCGGCCATTCCCAACATGCCCACCCATCACGTCAGCTACGTCTTCCAGGCGCAGGGCTACACCACCACCATCTCTACCGCCTGTGCCACCGGCACGCAATCCATTGGCGAAGCGGTGGAGGTGATCCGGCGCGGCGCGGCCGACGTGATGATCGCCGGCGGGGTAGAGGCAGTGGTCAATTACGTGCCCTTTGCCGGCTTCATCGCCGTGCGGGCTCTTTCCACCCGCAACGACGAGCCGGAACGTGCCAGCCGCCCCTTTGACGCCGATCGGGATGGCTTTATCATCAGCGAGGGGACAGGGCTGATGGTGCTGGAGCGCCTGAGCCACGCCAGGGCGCGCGGAGCGGGTATATTAGGTGAAGTGCTGGGCTACGCGGCCTCCACCGATGCCTTCCACGAGATCGCGCCCGACCCGGAGGGTATGGGCCCGTCGCGGGCCATCCGCTGGGCACTGGAGAACGCCGGGGTGGGCATCGAGGAGATAGACTACATCAACGCCCACGCGGCGGCCACGCCCCTGGGAGACGCGGCCGAGGCGAAAGCCATCAAGCGCGTTTTTGGCGAGCGGGCCCACCACATCCCTGTCAGCTCTACCAAGTCTATGATCGGCCATTGCTTCGCCGGGGCAGGGGCCATCGAGTCTATCGCCACGTTGATGACTCTCCGTCATGGGATCATTCCCCCCACCATCAACTACGAGACGCCCGACCCAGAGTGCGACCTGGATTGCGTGCCCAACGAAGCGCGGAAGGCAGATGTCAGGATCGCGCTGAAAAACTCTTTTGGCATGGGCGGGCAAAACGCCTGCCTGGTGTTGAGCTGCTACGACGGATGAAGAGTGAGGAGTGAGGAATGAAGAATAAGAATGATAGAGGAATGGCTGAATGAAGGTGGTAACGAACGAGAAACTGATCGCCCGGAACGCCAAGATCGGCACCTGGTCGAGCCTGAGTGGGCTGGCGGTGTTGGGGGTGGGGCTGTATATCTCGATTAAACGGCCGGAGTACATTGCCCTCTCGTTTGTCTGTTTGCTGGCCGGCATTGTGCTCTCGAACGTGGGCCTGTACAACGCCAATCGCTGGGCGAAGCGCCCCCGCCCCGATGAGGTGCTGACCAGGGCGCTCAAGGGCTTTGACAGGCGCTATTACCTGTACCATTACGTGTTGCCTGTTGCCCACGTGCTCCTGGCCCCGTCGGGCTTGCTTGTGATCGCGGCCCGCAACCATGGCGGCCCAATCTATTATGCCAACGGCCGCTGGCGACAAAAGTTCAATTTGTTCCGCGCCCTTGGATTTGCTGGCGAGGGGGTGCGCAATCCGGCGCGAGACGCCGAGAGGGACGTGCGCAAGATGCAGAAATTCCTGGCCAGGCAGGTGCCGGAGCTTGGCGAGGTGCCGGTTCAATCGCTGGTCGTTTTCACCAGCGAGAAGGCCGAGTTGCACGTCCAGGACCCTCCTCTGCCGGTGCTGACCCCCAAACAGTTGAAGGG
>CAYNKW010000241.1:4540-6457 GCA_964397845.1 uncultured Anaerolineae bacterium | reverse complement strand
ACCACCATGATTCTCAACGATGGCTTTGGCAATAGCCAAACCCAACCCACTGCCAGGATAGCCAGCAGCGTTGCACCCGCGATGGAAACGGTCGAACAACCTGGGCAAATCATCGACTGGGATGCCGATACCTGTATCCTCCACCCACAGCTCTACTTGCCCTCCGTGCTGGTGTATCCCCGCACCCACAGAGCCGCCTTCGGGCGTGAACTTGATAGCATTATCGAGCAGGTTCTCCAGAACTTGCCGCAACTGTGCCCTGTCCCCCCGGACAGTCACAGGACTTTCAGGCAGTGTGAGATTAAAGGCGAGCCCGGCTTGCTCGGCTCGCGAGGCATAGAGCTCGCTCACTTGTTGTACCAGGGTGACCAGTTCCAGCGGAGCAAGCTTCTCTTGACTCCCTCCAGCCTCGACGCGCGAAAGGTCCAGCAACCCCTCGGTCAGCCTCTCCAACCGCCTCACCTGGGCCTGTGCCCGTCGCACAAACTCTTCGTCTAGAGCCAGTTCCAGGTTGGTGTGCAGCGCTGTCAGCGGGGTGTGGAGCTCGTGGGCAGCGTCGGACACGAAACGGCGCAGCGTGACGACGGTCTCCTCCACTTGCTCGGCCATCTGGTTGAAGGAATGGGCCAGCAATCCAAATTCGTCCTTGCTGGCGATGTCGGCGCGGGCCGAAAGGTCGCCACCGGCCATGCGCGCTGTGACGCCGGTCAGGTTCAGCAGCGGCGCGTTGATGCTGCGGCTGATGAACCACCCCGCCGCCGCTGCCAGGATCACAGCGACGGCAGCGGCGATGGCCCACCCCCAGGCTACCTTGCTTACGATCTCACGTCCGTAGGCCGGGCCTTCGGAAAGTACCACGATGGCTCGGAGCTTGCTTGGCTCGGGGTAGAGTGATATGCGTGTCTCCTGGTTGGAACGACGACCGCCCGCCGAATCTGCCTCGCCGCTCAAGTCAAAGCCCTGAAGCGTTCCGATTACGGAATAATCGCTGCTTATCACGCGCTGAAAAGGAAGAGGAGGCAATGTGGGCCGGAGGATCGGTGTGACGACCCTCTCATCGGTCTCAGGCATTCCTTCTTCTTCAACAGGAAGCCTTCTTTCACCCAGAGGCAGGGTCTCCTCTTCCACGAGTCTGATGAAGGCATCGGAATCGGAACCTCGTGAGCCGAGAGCAATGCGAATTCTCGATATATTGAAGGGGCCCGAATCGGCCAGGACCTGGCGATCGGCATCCAATATGCGCACCCGTGTCTGGGAGAGAAACGAGAGACTCTCGACCTGAGCCTGTAGTTCTTCAGGAGTGACGTCAGGCTGGGCCAGCAGTGAAATCAAAGTATCACCGATCGCGCGGGCGTTGTTGATCAGGTGATTCCTTTCGCGCTGGGCATAGTAACCGCGCAACACGATCAACAGAACGCCACCCAGAGCTAGAGCGGCCAGCAATGCAATGCCCGCATAGCTGAGCGGCAGTCGCCAGCGAATGGACTTGGGGATCATGGTTCACCTCCTGGCAATTTCGTTCCACCAGTAGGGTACACGGAATTCGTTGTACTGTCAATCGTCCACAGCCCTGGCTCAATCAAGAGGGATCTTGTAGACAAGAACCTCGGCAAACAGGCGGCTGCCACGTTCCTGGCCCCACACAGAGATGAGACTGTGCTTCTCAATCTCTTCCAGCGAGCCCGGCTTGACCACCTGCTGAATTTTGCCATCCTCGGCCTCGTCTGTCCCGTACTGCGTTTTGTCACGATACACCACCGTGTCGTGGGTGACGACGACCTCGACCTCCGGACCATCGTAATCGCTGATCACCTCACCGTCTCTGATATTCAACATCACCTCACCCGTGCCGACAAAGAGCGAGTTGTCCTCGCGTCGCACATAGAGACCCTTGACGTCGGCGGGCGCAGAGGGCAG
>CAYNKW010000241.1:0-4440 GCA_964397845.1 uncultured Anaerolineae bacterium | reverse complement strand
CCTGAGAGTTGAGATTGGATGAACCATATTGCGCGATATGAAACATGCGTCATTCGTACCGCAGCGCTTCAATGGGATGCAGCCGCGAGGCGTGCGCTGCCGGATACAGGCCGAACAATATGCCCGTCAGCAAGGCCACGCCGAAGGCCAGTGGAATGCTGCCCGGGTCTAACAACGCGTTTCCTTGGTTCAAGGTTGCCACCAGCGGGATGAGCAGAATGCCCACGGCAATGCCCAACACGCCCCCGCCGGCGCTGAGCAGAACGGACTCGAACAGAAACTGGGCCACCACGTCTCGGCGGCGCGCACCCACAGCCAGGCGAATGCCGATCTCTTGCGTGCGCTCGGTCACGCTGACCAACATGACGTTCATGATGCCGATCCCCCCGACGACCAGCGACACGGCGGCCATCGCGGCCAGGAACAGGGCAAAGATGCGCGCCGATTCTTGCTGGGCCCCCAGGATATCCTGGCGGGTCGTCGTGACAAAGTCGTCTTTGTATTCGCCATCGGCGTCCTTTTCGATGCCGTGCCGCTTGCGCAAATAGTCGGCGATTTGTGCCTTGGCCTCGGCCATGCGGCTCTCGTCGCTGACGTGGGCCGTCACCGATACGGATGGCTCTTCTTCGTACAGCGTCCTGACAACGGTGCTGACCGGCATGAGGAGCACCTCGTTGGGCTTGCTGCGCTGCCGTTCCTCTGGGTCGAGCGTTTCCATTTCCACCAGCACGCCGATGACCAGGCAATGCTGCCGGTCAACCCGGATCGTTTCACCGATGGGGTCGTCTCCCGCAAACAAGTCCTGCGCTGTCTCGGAGCCCAATACGCACACGTTGGCCCCCTCCAGCACCTCAGACGGCGTAAAGAAACGGCCCTGGCTAAGAAAGGCATCGGGCGTCAACGGCTCGCCTTCGGGCCAGTCTGTCGGTTGAAGTTGGTTGGCGCTGATCAACATCGACAGCGCATCGACCGTCGCCCCGGTGATGCTCATGTCCAACACCGCCCGTCCGTATCGCACCTTGCCCATCCCTTGAACCCACATCTCGATCCGATCCACCAGCTCCACTTTGGCAGGCATCAGCAGGCCGTCCTCGTAGGAGAGGATCTTGCCGGCTGGCACGAGTTCGCCGTCGTCCAGTTTTTGCCGGGCGCTGATCTGAACCTTGTTGGAGCCGAGGAAGCGAAAGTTGGCCTCCACGGCGGCGCGCGCGCCGTTGCCCAACGCCAGCATCACGATGACCGAAGCCACCCCGATGATGACGCCCAACGTCGTGAGTGCCGCCCGCAGTTTGTTGGCCGTCACACCGCGCAGCGCGGTGAATAGGGTGTCAAACAGCGTCATCGTTCCATCTCCCGTTTAAAAGCCGTCCATCCTGTATGTAAAGCGTGCGCTGCGCGTATCCGGCTATCTGTACGTCGTGAGTGACCATCAAGATCGTTCGCCCGTCGGCGTGTAGTTCGGCCAGCAATTGCATCACCTCTGTTCCCGTTTGACTGTCCAGGTTGCCGGTGGGCTCGTCGGCCAGGACGATGGCCGGGTTGTTGACCAGGGCGCGGGCGATGGCGACCCGCTGCCGCTCGCCGCCGGACAACTCGGCCGGGTGGTGGTGCATCCGGTCGGCCAGCCCGACGCGGGCCAGGGCATCGGTGGCGCGCTCTTGTGCGTTCCCGCTGCGACCACAGTAGAGCAGAGGCAGCGCCACGTTCTCCAGCGCGTCGAGGCGCGACAGCAGGTGGAAGCTCTGGAAAACGAAACCGATCCACCGGTTGCGCACCGCAGCCCGTTCGTCGTGCGAGAGCGCGCTCACATCGCGCCCCTCCAGGCGATACGTGCCTGCCGTGGGCGTATCCAGACAGCCCAACAAGTGCAGCAGCGTCGACTTGCCGCTGCCGGACGATCCCATCAGCACCACAAACTCGCCCGCGGCGATCTGCATGTCTACCCCGCGCAAGGCGTGAACCTCCGTCGATCCCATGCCCATGCGGAACACCTTGGTCAGCTCTGTGACGTCGATCACCCAGGATCGGGCAGCGCTGTGGCTGCAATCAGGTGCGCTCATTGACCCACCACCTCTTTGCCTTCGCGCAGGCCATCCACGATCTCGACGTAAACGTCGCCGCGGAGCCCTACCCGCACGGTGCGTGCCTCCGTGTGACCATCGATCCATACCTTGACTTTAGCGCTGCCATCGGAGCGGGCGCGAACCAGCGTCCGCGGCAAGCGCAACACGTCTGACCGGCTGGCGGTGACAATCGAGGCATCGACTGTCATGCCCAGCACCAGCCCTTCGGGCAATTCGTCCGGCGTGACATAGACGGGGTATAGTGGGCGGTCGCTGCCCGATTCGCGCTTGGGGACGATGTGGGTGACGCGGCCTTTGATGGCCACATCGGGCCGGGCGTCGAAAAAGAGATCGACCGTCTGGCCGACCTGCACCAACGGCAGGTCTTCTTCGATGACGGTAGTCCGCGCTTCGACCGCGGCGAGGTTGGTCATGAGGATCAGTGCCGTCCCCTCGGTCACCGCATCTCCTGGCCTGACCATCACCTCCAGCACGACGCCGTCGGTTGGCGCGACGATTTGGGCATCGGCGACTTGAGCCAGCAGGCGATCCAGTGCCAGTTGTGCTTGCTCTACCTCGCTGGCCAACAGCGGGTCGCCCCCTTCGTTCAGCCAATCCAGCGCTTGCTGGGCGCGCTGTATCTCAAAGGCCAACAGCGGATCGACGCTCTGCCTCAGCCGGGCCAGATCCGCCTCGGCCTGGTCGACGGCCATCCGCTGGAGGTTGAGATCGTGCCCGTAGACCTCCTGTGCGGCCAGGGCCTGATCGTACCGGGCCTGGGCGCTCTCGTGATACCATTGGGCTTCCTGCAAGGCCCGGGCGTAGGCGTCGCGCACCTCCTGCGGCTCCCAGTTGCGAGCCAGGGCTTTCTGATACTCGATCTGTGCCCGTTCCAGCGCGTCTTTTGCCCGGTCCAGGCCGATGCGCGCGTCGATGGTTGCGACGTCGTAATCTGGCTGGTGTGCCGCCAGGCGCGCCAGTTGTTCCTGAGCGACGGATAGCGCCAGCTCAGCCTGAGCCATTGCGTCGAGGTTATCGCTCTCGGCCTGGGCCAGCCGCGCCTGGGCAGCGGCCAGGTCCTGTTCTTTCTGAACGATCTGATGCTCGCGGCTCTTTTCTGCCCCCGAAAGACGCAGCTTGGCCAGCGCGAGGTCTGCTTTGGCCTGGGCGATCCTCTCCAGCAGGTTTTCGATTTTCAATTCGGCCAGCACTTCGCCGGCCTGCACTTCGTCGCCAGGGCGGACGTAGAGCGCATCCAGTCGTCCACCGGTCCCGGCTCCCAGCACGGTCTCATGTGCGCTCACCAGATACCCAGGTGCAGTCACCGATTGCTGCACGTCGCCGCGAGTCACGGTCACCGTGGCAGGGCTCTGGGGCGTGGCCGTTTCGTCTGCCTGGGTGCTGTGAAAGCCCAGGTAGGCCGCACCACCTACCGCTGCAGCGACCAATACTACGACGATCCAGATCGGCCAACGTTTCATCGGGCATCCTCCTCAAAGATATGCCCTCAGTGTAGCATAGGCTGATTTCAACGCGGTTGCGTCGAGATTACAGTCCCGTAATCTGGGGGCGAAATCGCGGGGGAAAAAAAGAGACGCCCCACCGGGGCGTCTTGACCAGGGATTCCGTATGAGAAGCGATAGAAGCTAGCCGACGAGGCGGTAGCCAATACCCGGCACAGTGAGGATCAGTGCCGGGCGGCCGGGATCGAGTTCGATTTTTTCGCGCAGGCGGCGCACGTGGACGTTGACGGCGCGCTCGCTTTCCACGTCTGCATCGTAGCCCCAGACCGTGTCGATGATCTGGGCGCGGCTGAGAGCCTGGCCGGGGTGACGGGCCAGAAACACGAGCAGGCGAAACTCGGTAGGGGTGAGGTTGATCTGCTGGCTGCCGCGCCATACCTGGGCGCGGCCCCGGTCGATGACCAGATCGCCGGCGTAGAGCAGGTCGGCGTCGGTGGCAGCGAGCTCGCCGTAGGTGCGGCGCAGCAAGGCCCGGATCCGCGAGAGCAGCTCGCGCAGGCTGAAGGGTTTGGTGACGTAATCGTCGGCGCCCATCTCCAGGCCCAAAACCTTGTCTGTCTCCTCGCCGCGGACGGTGAGCATGATAATGGGCTGCCGCAGACCCAACTGCCGCATCTGGCGGCAAAAGTCAAAGCCGGAGCCGTCGGGCAACCGCACGTCGAGGAGGATCAGGTGGGGGTTGTGGTCACGGGCGTAGGCAATGCCCTCGACGCCGGAAGCTTTCCAGGTGACATGGTATCCCTCTCGTTCCAACCCATCCTTAAGACTTTGGGCTACGGCAGGGTCGTCTTCGATCAGCAGAATGCAGTTGGATCGGTTCACCATTTCTGGCAGACCTCCTCTAACCTGGAGGG
>CAYNKW010000240.1:0-6513 GCA_964397845.1 uncultured Anaerolineae bacterium | reverse complement strand
GGCACTTGTGGGAGCAGATAATGCCACCATTGAGCGGAGTAAACGTTACTCGAAAACGCTTGCATTTGTCACTCTAAGCCCTTCGACTACGCCCCTGGTCCTTTGGCACTTAGTCCTGTACCCTGTACCCTTTGTCCTAGGGCTTTGGCCCTAGGACAAAGGGTACAGGGTACAGGGTCGCTCCGCTCCTCAGAATGACAGAGTGCTGCCAACTGATTGGCGACGTGTCACTTTTGCCGTAATGCGTAAAAAGACTTGGAAGGAGGGATATTCCATGAAAAAGTCACTTTGGGAGCCTCATGAAGAACGTAAGAACCAGGCCAATATAACCCGTTTTATTGATCTTGTCAACGAAAAACACGGTCTTGAAATTAGTTCCTATGCCCAATTGCACAATTGGTCAGTTGAGAACATACCGGATTTCTGGGCGGCCATGTGGGAATTTGGGGAGATTAAAGCTTCCCAAGGCTATACTGAGGTGATTGATGACCTGGACAAGTTTCCCGGCGCAAAGTGGTTCAGCGGCGCCAGGTTGAACTTTGCCGAGAACCTCTTGAGGTATAGAGATGACCACCTGGCTTTTATATTCAAAGGAGAGACCCAAAAATCAGCCACAATGACCTATGCAGAGCTTTATGACACAGTGGCGCGCCTGGCCCAATCGCTGCGCGAGATAGGGGTCGCTCCGGGAGATCGGGTGGCGGCTTATATGCCCAACCTGATAGAAACGGCCGTCGCCATGCTTGCTGCGACCAGCATCGGTGCCACATGGGCTTCTTGCGCTACGGACATCGGTCCTCAGGCAGCCCTGGACCGTCTCGGCCAGGTGGGGCCAAAAGTTCTCTTTACTGTAGACGGTTACTTTTACAAGAGCAGGCTCTTTGACACCCGAGGAAACGCCGCGGAAGTCGCGAAGGGAATTCTTTCACTGGAAAAGGTTATTGTAGTGTCTTACGCGACAGAGAAGCCCGACATTAGCCCTATCCCCAACGCCGTACACTATGAGGACTTCTCGGCCAGGGAAAAACAACCCGGCATCCAATTCGAACAACTGCCTTTCGATCACGCCGTGTATATCATGTTTTCCTCTGGGACTACTGGTAAGCCTAAATGTATGGTGCAGGGAGCTGGCGGAGTTCTGATCAATCATCTGAAAGAGCTCATATTGCACACCGACTTGAAGCGCGAAGACAGAATCATGTACATCACGACCTGCAGTTGGATGATGTGGAATTGGCTGCTGAGTTCCCTGGCGGTCGGAGCTACCGTGGTTCTATACGACGGCAACCCCAATTACCCTGATACGGGGGCTATGTGGAAACTCGTTCAAGATGAAAAAATAACTGTTTTCGGCACCAGCGCAACTTACATCCATTACCTCCAAAAGCAAGGGGTTAAGCCCGGTCAGGATTACGATTTGTCATCTTTGAAACAAATATCGCAGACCGGGTCGGCCCTTTCGGCCGAAGGCTTTGAATACACATACCGTGAGATCAAGCAAGACCTGCATTTCAACTCTATCTCGGGCGGTACAGACATCAACGGCTGCTTTGCCATAGGTAGTCCCATCAGCCCGGTATACGCCGGCGAATTGCAGTCTCCGGCCCTGGCCATGAAAGTAAAGGCCTATGACAAAGAGGGCAATGCCATACTCGATCAGCAAGGAGAGCTTGTCTGTGAGGCTCCCGCCCCTTCCATGCCGCTTTACTTCTGGAACGATCCAGATAACCAGAAGTACAGAAACGCTTACTTTACTTTCTACCCCGATGTAAACGTATGGCGTCATGGGGATTACATCGTGATACACAGCGACACAGGCGGCATAACCTTCTACGGCCGTTCCGACGCCGTTTTGAAACCTGCCGGAGTGCGCATAGGTACGGCCGAAATATATGACATCGTGCAAAGAATAGAAGAGGTTGCAGATAGTGTTGCCATAGGACAGAGCTGGCAGGGCGATCAGCGCATCATTCTTTTCGTGAAGGTGGCTGAGGGCTTCTCTCTGACGGAGGATCTGAAAAACAAAATAAAGAAGGCGCTCCGGGAGAATGCC
This sequence comes from uncultured Anaerolineae bacterium, assembly GCA_964397845.1. Classification (GTDB taxonomy): domain Bacteria; phylum Chloroflexota; class Anaerolineae; order CAYNKW01; family CAYNKW01; genus CAYNKW01. The sequence continues at coordinate 4,460 of CAYNKW010000240.1, read as the reverse complement.
TCCCCCCGGCACGTTCCGGCTCTGATCATAGAGGTGACAGATGTTCCTTACACCTTTAGCATGAAGAAGGTCGAAAGCGCCGTCACAAACATCGTCAATGGCTGGCCGGTACTGAACAGGGACGCTCTGGTCAACCCAGAGTCGCTGGATTACTACGAAAAGATCCTTCCCGAGCTACAAGGTTAGTTCTGGGCTGGACTTTTGACCCAAGACAGTGCGAAACCAAAGAAACCTGTGAAAAGCTCCAAAAAGATGGCGGCGGTTTCGCCAGATGGTGCAAATATTGGCGCTCCTGCTGTTTCTGTATCTGCTTCTGGGAACGTCGCGGGGAAGCCATAGCTATCTCATCCGAAAAGTATTCATCGATCATGGTGGCTTGGATGAGTTTGAGAAAAGGCGAGTCAAACTACAGGTGGTATGTACTTACCCTGGCAGCACTAACCCACACCTTTGCGGTTGCCATGCCGGCGATGTGCATGCCTGTTCTCTTCAAAGAGATATCCGAGGACCTGGGGTTAAGCCTGGTTCAGATTGGCGCGATATGGGGCATGGGTGCCCTGCCTGGCATGTTTACTGGCGTGATTGGTGGGTCAATTGGCGATCGGTTTGGGACGAACCGCACACTCAGTGTAGCCTGTTTATTAGCCGGAGTAACTGGTGCACTGAGGGGACTCTCAGGCGGCTTTGTTGCTTTGGCGGCAACGGTCTTCCTGTCTGGCCTTCTGAGTCCAGTCATACCGATGAACGTCCACAAAACCTGTAGCGTCTGGTTTTCGGGGCGGCGCTTGGGGCTGGCCAATGGCGTCGTAGCCACGGGCATGGCGTTTGGGTTTATGGTGGGATCAATGATCAGCGCCACGGTGTTGTCCCCCTGGCTTGGTGGCTGGAGAAATGTCCTGTTCTTCTATGGCGCCATCTCCATTGCAGTCAGCGTCCTCTGGCGTTTAATGCGAACCGCGCCCGGTGATGTTGAGTCATCAGCCAGTGATGTAAGCACAATGTCATTACGGCAGGCACTGTCACATTTAGTTCGTCTCAGGAATGTGTGGCTTCTCGGATTGGCCATTCTGGGTGTAGGAGGTTGTGTCCAAGCAATGCTTGGCTACCTGCCCCTCTATTTGCGGGAGATTGGATGGACGGGGGCTGGTGCTGATGGTGCATTGGCGGCCTTCCACGGAATTAGCATGATATCTGCCATCCCAATCACCATGCTATCGGACAGGATTGGCTTGCGGAAAGTGATTCTGATAATCGCCAGCCTGACGACCTCCGTTGGAGTGGGTCTATTGTCCGTCGCTGATGGCACTACGATTTGGATCGCTGTCATCCTGGCAGGCATGGTCCGCGATGGTTTCATGGCTCTCTTTATTACCATGATCACAGAGACAGAAGGAGTTGGTCCCGAACTTACCGGGACAGCGATGGGGCTGGTGATGATTGCTTCCAGGATCGGTAATCTGATTGCTCCTCCCCTGGGCAACAGCTTGGCTGATGTTGATCTGGGCCTACCCTTTGTTTTCTGGGCGGCTCTGGCCACTGTGGCTTTCTTTGGTTTCTATTTCGTCAAAGAAGATTAGCGATTTTTGACGTATACCTCTCGGAAACAACTCGTCGGTCAGGAACAAGGGGGCCGTCTGAAAAATAAAGGAAAGCCAGCAGTTTGGATCTGCTGGCCCTCTGAGGAGGAAAAAGACTCCTGAGGAGAGCAATCGGTTTGAGCGTCTCTTGTGCCGTGCCAGGCAATCGCCCGCACCTACGGCAGCAACATGGCGATTACTCGCTTGAGTGCGACTGTTATCGGGTGGTCCGGGTAGTGCAGGGCAAAAATGCCTGCGCTGGCAAGGACCATCATCTCGTCGGAGTGGGGCAGCACGGCAGCGACCTGGCAGCCATAGATCTGCTCCACCTGCGATCTGACTTTGTCCGGGTCAAAGACGGCTGGCACCTTGTTGACGATCAGTATCATGTCAGGCACATCGAGCTTGCGAGCCACGTCTACTGTGACACTCGTGCCCTGGTAGTCCTGCTGGTCGGGGCGCATGATGACGGCCAGCACGTCGGAGACGGCGATCGAGAGTAGCGTTTCCTCGTTCAGGCCAGGGTGGGTGTCAATCATCAGCACGTCCAACTCTAGCTTGTCGGCCAGTTCGTAAAAGCCGTCGTTGAGCAAGCCCACGTCATAGCCCTCGCGCAGCACACGGGAGATCTCGCCGACTTTGATGCTGGAAGGGATGAGAAATACTTGCCCTTTAATGTCTGCTTCCATGCGCGACGTCACGTCGAGGGCAGCATCCTCGATGTCACACTTGCCCCGCAGATAATCGTTGAGCGAGTGGGTGATCTCGTCTTCGTGCAGGCCGAACAGGACGTGAATACCCGGCGATTGGACGTCGGTGTCAATCACGCTGACGCGCCGCCCTTCCATGGCCAGGAGGGTGGAAAAGTTGGCGGTGATATTGGACTTGCCTGTCCCAGGGGAGGCTGGCTAGCTCCGGTGGATCTATACGCAGGCGAAGGCGGAGGCCCGTTCCCAGGACGTTGACCCGGCCCAGGCTGTCGCGGAGGGCATCCTCTACATCGCCGGCGAACAATGAATCGAACAGGCGTCTGCCAAAAGACAACAGGAACTCTTCGTCAGTCTCTCCCTCTTCGATGCGCGCCAGCACTCGCTGGGTTTCATCTGAACCAGGATCCAGAGTCAGCGCCCCGCGTGCCTCTCCGCCAGGTGAGGAGACGACGGTGACAGGGTACGAACCAGCCTCACCTGGAGAGATGAGCAGGTAAAAGTCCTCAAATTTCTGGCGAGGAGACCTCTCGGTCATGAATTATCCCCCATCTCGACCAGAAAATCTACGTCGCTGTCCGGGCCGGCTTCGCCCCGCACCGCGGAGCCGAAAACCCGCACATTGTATGCCCCGCGCTGCGCCGCCAGACGCAGGATCTCCTCGCGCTTATCCCGCAAAAGCTCTTCAATACTCACGGCCCAACTCCTCCAGGTGCCCTCGAATCTGTGTCTCCAGTTTCTCGTTCCCGGCAAACTCCTCTTTCACAGCTTTTCCATTAGCCATTTCAGGTTCTCATTGGGGCTTGCCTGACTAGCAAACAACCGATCACCCACCGGAATCGCTCAGGGTTAGGGATCGGCCGTCAATCACTCACCGGCTTTGCTCCCTCCTTGTATATAATACTCCCATGGTCTACTTGCACATTAACGACCTAAACCTACCTGCGGAAATCGGGTGCCCCGACGATAATAGTGTGCAGTTCGGTGTGGACCGGACTGCGGGTCAACCGGGCAAGTCTGTCCCTCCTTGCCAGACTCAGCTTGTGCACAGTGAGCCACGCTACGATATAGCTACTTTGACAATATTACATTAGGTTATGTCACTCTGAGCGGAGCGAAGAGTCTCGTTTCTGGTAAGAGAGGACCCCCTGCTGATCATGAACGAGATTCTTCGCACTGTCCTGGACGGTCAGTACAGGGTCGCTATGCTCCTCAGAATGACACCTGGAGGAGGCAACATCTGCGGAATTTAACATTGTCAAGCTACCTACCATTCTACCATAGGTCTTACCTGGAAGCAACTCTTTGACCAAATGTGGAGCATTTCAACTTCGGGGCGAGTTGGACGTCCCAGCCCTTTGTCCCTGGGCCAAAGGACCAGGGGCTTGCTGGGGGAACGCGGCAAGCCCCTGGTCTTTGGGCCCAGGGACCAAAGGCCACGACGTCCAGGAAATCTACCTCATCTGCGAGAAACTCGGGCCGTCGGGATGTGTTATGGCAAGTGTGCCCCCAAACTGAAATGCACCGACCAAATGCGGAGCTTGTCTTACCAGACGAATGGGTGCATGATACTGCCCCGTTGATCACTCCTCCATCTCGAAGCGCCACACCGTCACCCGGGCAAAGCCGGCCTCCTGCGTCTGCTGGCCGTGGGCCTGGAGCCATTGCAAAACCAGGTGACGCTGGTCCCACATCTCCATCTCGCTGCCGATCAGCCACACCGTCCGCCGGCCAGCCGTCACCGCCTGCATCTGCCGGTCAGCTTCTGCCTCGCTCAGGCCGTGGTTGGTGTACAACCCTTCGTCTCCCTCGAACGGCCGGTGGTAATAGTATTCGAAGGTGTAGCGCCCATAGGGAATCTGAAAGATCAACAAGTCGCCGGGCTGGTGGCCTTCCGTCAGCAGGCGCGCCGCGCCGCGAAAATCGGACTTGATGGGGTAATTGACCTGCGTCCACCAGCTCTGTGCCAAAGAGAAAACCAGCAGGGCAGCGATCAGGGCCTGTGCGAGCCGCCACCGCTGTCCTATCGCCACCAGGCCCCGCGCCAGGATCAAAGCATAGGCCGGGGCCACATAGATAAGATAGCGATCGGTAAAGATCGGCATGCCCAGCGAGATGAGGTAGACGACCAGGACAGGCGCCGCCAGCCACAGGGCCAGGGCCGGCACGCCACGGT
>CAYNKW010000239.1:0-6559 GCA_964397845.1 uncultured Anaerolineae bacterium | reverse complement strand
CTTCCCCGATTGTGCAACAGCCTCTGTGAGGCTCGCTCTAGACCATTTGTTATGCTGCCAGCCCGTGATTTCACAGAAATCCCACAAAAGCCCGATGTGTCAATTCAACCTGCACCCGCCAACGGCCTCCGACGGGCTCAATCAACCGGTATTGCTCCAGCCGCCTCAACAGCGCCCGCAGTTCGTCTTCGAGTAGGGCCGTCTCTTGCGCCAGCGCCGCCTGCGGCACAGCGTCCGGCTGCGAGACAATCTTTCGTAGCACCTGCCGGCCCGTCTCATCTGCCCCATCCCACAGGTTGGCAAAGTAGGGACGGCCAACGCGAACGATCTCCTCGGCAGCGTGAGCCACATCTTCCAACGAGGCGGTGCGCCAGTCCCCCTGCTCGCGCCGTCGGGGGCTGTTGAGCCAATCGACCAACACTGAGCCCATCAACTGCACCAGGTAGGGCTGGCAATGCGTCAGGCGGACGATCTCATCCACCGCGCCCTCGGCATAATCCAGTGGAAAATCGGGAATGGGATTGGTGAGCAAGCGACGAGCCTCTTTTTCGTCCAGGTAGGAGACATCCAATCCGCGCACGTTGATAAAGTAATCGTGCCAGCGGCCGGCCGGGGCCAGTTCCTCCATGCGATACGCCCCGGCGAAGAGCAAGTAGACGCGCGGGCGGTGCTGGCTGAGGTGGCGCAGGATGTCGAAAGCGCCTTCCAGCGCCGGTTCTCTTTCGGCCTTGTCCACCAATCGCTCGAACTCGTCGAAGGCGAGGAAGAGTTTGCGGCCCTTCAGATTCGCTTCTGCCGTGTCCAGCCACTCCCGCCAGGCAATGGCCGGTTCCACGCCGAAAGCAGCGAGGTCAGGCTTGGGCACATCCAGCCGCCGGTGTCTCCGCGCGGCCTCGTGAGCGGCGGCGGCCCAGTTGTAGTACAGCCCGGCCGGGCCGGAGACCTGAACCGCATACTGCAAGTCTACAAAGACAGGCACGATCTCGTCCGGCAGCAGGCGCGGCAGGTGGAGCAGGAACGTGGTCTTGCCCATACGGCGCGGGCCGTAGAGGGCCAGCGTCGGCTTGCCGTGTTCGGTGGTCAGAGCGTTCTCCACCGCACGAACCAAATCGGGGCGCGGGGCGAATATGTACGCCTCGTCCGCCTGCAGGGGACTGATGATGTAGGGGTTGGGAATGTCGGCCTGGACCTCGCTTTCTGCAGAGAGACGGCCAATCTCGGCGCCGATGAGCGTTTGCCAGCGCTCGGCGACGGGGCCAAAGAGGTGGGTCGTTCGCCTTCCCAGCGCGGCGAACGACTTGCGCATTTCCCCAACGCCGGCCTGGGCCTGACTGAGCCGCCGCAGGCGGTTATAGTCGCTGGTGGCAGAGAGGGCCGATTCGACCTGGCGGGCGATCTCTTCCACGCGCCGACGCACCTCGGCCGTGTCGCGCAGCGATCTATCTGGCTCGTCGGGCAGCCAATCGAATTGCTGTGGCGCGTTCGGGATTTGACTCACCGCGCGATAGCGGACAATTGCGTGAGCCGTCCATTCCAGCAGCGCCGCGCGGGCGGCCCATCCTTGGCGGAACGAGGCGGCCACAGTCTCGACCGCCTCGCGCCCTTGTCCGGCGTTTTGCTTGAGAGCAGCGACCAAAACCTTGTCCAACCCAAACAGGCGATAGCGCGCAATCTCGTCGCTAAACGGCGGCAAAAGGCGTACCAGTACGTTTGCTTCCCTTTTTCCAAAACGAGCCAGAGCGGCCGCTGCAACCGAGGTTAGCAATTCCGCCGGGTACAGCGGCAGCCGCAAGTAGCCGACCAGGAATGAAAGCAGCACCAGGTCGGCCGTTTGCCAGCCCTGGGATTCGATGAAAGCAACGCCCCAGAGGGCGGCCAAAACGAGACCGGGCCAGATGGAACGACGCGGGCTTGCCACCAGTCCCAAAGTCATGGTCAACGCCAGGGCCGGGATCAAAGGGAGCGTCGCGTCGCCCGCCACGACGCCCCCCACGACACCCGCCACGACGACCGCCACGCCGAACGCCACGACGCCCGCCACGACGCCCGCCACGACGAACGCCACGACGCCCGCCACGACGAACGCCACGACGAACGCCACGAACGCCAGGCCAGCTACCCATGCGGCTACCCGTTTATGCCCCCGACTCATGGCCCAGGCTGCCCCCCCTCCCCCCAGTAGTACTGCCCCCAGGATCAGGTCGGCCACCAGCACGCCTACAACGTACCGGTTGTCGAGCCAGGGAGCGAGCGCAGCCAGCGCCATCTCCCATAAAGCCGGCTGCAACCCCCACACCAGACCTCCCAGCAAGGGAAAAGCCAGGCCCAATGGCAGGTCAAATATCGCCAGGCCCCAGCCCGCCAGCAAGAGACTGCCGCCGACGAAGAACATTCCCGGCCAGGGGATCCGATTCCACGCCAGCGACCAGAAGGGAAGCAACCCCAACAGCCACCACAGGGCGCATTGCAGCACGAGACGCCGCGCGCCGGGAGTGTCAAAAATATCTAATGAGAGTTGCCCGAAATTAGTGTCTCCCTCACCCCGTGGCGTGGCCCCGTTCAGCCTTGCTCGCAGCGCGGAAGGCTTGAAATAAGCATAATGAAGCAACTGGAGAGATTCGCGCACAAAGGTCAACATTCTATCCTTGCTTCCCCAACAATTTGGACAGCCAACCCAGGAACTGCTCGCCGCTCAGTCTATCGGCCAGGACCAGGATAAAGGTCAACACCACCGTCAGAGCGACAAGAAAGGGCCAGAAGCGATCCCGGGGCAGGAGCAGAGCAATGAACAGCGCGACCACCGCCGAGGCGAGGGCGACCAGGGCGTATTTATAGATGGTCGGCGTGGGAGATTCTCCTTTGAGCTGATGCTTGCGGGGACGCCGGGGCCGCGGCGCGCGTTTGCGTTCAATTCCTCCCGACTTGACCATCTCGCCGAAAACGCGGCTGAACAATCGCGGCGACACGGCGTCTCCTTCGGCCAGCCCGCAGCGGATGAGATCGGGCTTGGTGCGGTCCCAGTCGCGCACCGCAGCCGTCGCTCCGGCCAGTTTTTTCACCCCGCTCTGCTCGTCGGTGCTCAGGCGCTTCCACAGGTTCCGGAAGTGCGGCCTGGCCTCGCGGACAAAGTCCTCGTACAGCGCCCGGCGGTTCAGGGCGCCGCCTTTTTTCCGCGCCTCAAAGAGATGGTAAGCAGCCATTTGTAGGTAGAAAGGATGACGCCCGGCCAACTCTAGGACATAGTCCACGTGGTCGTCAGGAGGCGGAGAGAAACCGGCGGTGCGGAAAGGCTCGGTTAGCAGGGCGCGCGCCGCCGCGTCGTTTAGCCCGGCCAAGTCGAGGTTGGCGAACAGGTTGTAGAATTCGGACGAGCGGCCACCTTGTTCGATCAACACGTCCAGCGACTCGCCGGAGGCAGTGACGTAGGCCAGCAACCTTTGATTGCCCAACGAGCGCAAAGCCTCAAAGAAATCATCATCGAAAGCGTCGCGGTCGGTCAACTCCTCTACCTCATCCAAACACAGCGCCGGGCGGAAGTCGTCGGCGGCAATCTGCTTGACGGCAGTCGAGAACGCGCCCAGACTCATACTTTTAGGCGGTGGCAAGTCATAGCGGTCGTTCAGCCGTTCGTTCAGACGCTTCAGGGCCGAGTTGAGCAGACCCAGCGGTTGGTGGTGGACGGCGTCCTGCAAATCGAGATAGATGGCCACTATGCCCTCGGGCAACTCGTCGGTTTGATGGGCCAGTTGATACAGCAGCGACGATTTGCCGACGCGCCGCAGTCCCACCACAGAGGTACAATCGCCCTTACGCAGTCGTTCGCGGATGCGCTTCAACTCCTCTTTGCGGCCAAAGAACATAGCCGGGTCTTTGACCAGGCCTCCGGTAGAGTATGGGTTAACAACAGGCATCTTGAACATCCTTCCTCGTTAGGGCAGAAAACTCGACCTTTGCTTTGCTGTTTGGCGGCATAACAGGTGATTAAGTAGTGATGTCTTGCCCATCCTTCGCTCACCGACGATGTTGGCCGAGCTGAACTTGGCCAGCTCACCGGCGACGAAGCGGAACGCGGCCTGGCGGCCAAAGATCGGTTCGCTGGCGCGGAGCGGTCGCCCGACGACAAACGGCGAGCCTGACGCACGCCCCAGCGGAGCACGATCGCCAGGTAACGGGGCGGCGGCCTCGACAGACGAAGCTCGAACGAGAGCATCGGCGGCCGTGTCTCGTCCTCCCGGCATCGCCTCCAGGTCGGCCGGTTCCAGCAGCCGGAGGCCGTGTAGCCTGGCCGCGTTGCGGGCTTGTCTGCTGAAACCCGCGGCCGAAACGATTGCGCCCTCGTCCACCAGCTTGAGCGCCCGCAGGCCATTCACCACGACGGCAAAGTCGGCCACGATTTTGATGCCGACCGGCCTGGTATAGTCCTTAGCTTCGACCGCGATGCGGTGCCGCGAGCGGTCGGCGGTCTCCATCTCGACGTAGACGTCGATCTGGTGGCCGGCCAGTTCCACGTCGTGCTCAACCTTCCGCGCGCCTATGGCGCGGTAAGCATCTGCTACCCGCCGCTCTAGCGCCTTGCCGGTTTTTGCCGTCTTGCTCGACATCGTGCCTCCTGCCTCCTGCTCTCTGACGTTCACCCACAAGCGACCAAACCTTTATCACGAATTGTACACCTGTCCTGGACCGGACAGGCCCTGGGTCCTCAGGCCCCCAGGACTGAGGGTACAGGGCGAATATACGAATGTCACGAATGTTTTTCTTTCACCGTCACCCTTGCGAAGGTTACAAAAAGCACTCTCAACGGGACACTTGCTGGTTATCGAAGGCGCGTTTGTCTACAAGTCTATCACCTAACCTTCGCAAGGGTTTGGAGCGCCTTGCACGACGTAGCTGATTCACTTATTCGCTTAATCCTCCCGATTGGCTGTCATATCGGCTTCAGAGCAACTCCAACTGTGCCGCGCTTTTCTTCTTCCGGCTTCTTTTCCTGGCCTTCTTCTCTGCCTCACGCCGGGCCTTTTCGGCCTGGATGCGCGCCAGGAGAGCGGAGGCGGGCTCATCGCTGGGCTCCTGCGGCACCAGTTTGCCCTCAAAGGCGCGCTTGAGCACCGACTGGCGCAGCCGCTCGGCTTGCCTCTGGCTCTGCTGCACAGCCTTTTCCATTTCGTCAATCACAGAAAAACAACGTTCGACTTCCTCAACGATCTTCCGTTGCTCGGAGAGCGGAGGAAGCGGAACTGGAAGGGCGGAGACTTTGGAAAGGCTCAGCGTGTAGAGCCCGGAGGTAGAACTTGCTACATGAGTGATTTGCTCTCGCCCGTCGTTGGAGAGCAGCCAGTAAAGAACGTATTCCCCGATCTCAACTGGATTGAACCTTACCTTGATAATGTGATTTTGATGAACACAGGGAGAGATCCTACCATCCCATAAAGCTACTCGTCCTATCTGCTTGATACTTCCGTTTCCTTCAACGACTAATAGGTCTCCCTTTTCTAGGAGAATTCTCTCAAGCTCGCTTTCTTTGATTCCTATGGTTTTGACATCATCTAAGCGTAGCTCATCAGCGTAAACATTGGCGACCCTGAGGTAGGGCATCTGGAGGGGGTATTTCTTGCGTTTCCTGTTTTTTGTAAGGCCACCGATCACTTTCCCGATATCTGATATATCCGTCCATATCCACTTCTCTGGCAGTTGGGGAAATTCAGATAAATCCGTCGACGGTATTGTCTTGGGCCTGCTATTGCCCTGTTTCAACCGTTCTTCGTGTATCTGCTCCAGCAACGCCGACGCTGACCCTATCTCTCCCCGATGTGCCTCTCGCCATTCCCTCGTAAGCTCTCCCTCCACCGCTGCCTTGAGCACCGCCTGGCGGTAGCGCCGCAACTGGGCCTGGGCCTGCTCCAGCGCCGCCACGCCCGCGTCCAGTTGGGTGAACAGTTCCTCGATCTTGGCGACGATGCGTCGCTGCTCGGCGGCAGGGGGAAGGGAAATAGGCTGTGCACGGACATCGCTATCTCTAACCGCCGGATAGCTCGTACCCCTTTGCAGTTTGCTCAGAGGATTTATGAATTGGTCTGTGAGGGAGTAGTAGAATAGGTACTTTGGTGAGATATCTGATTCACCGCGTAGTACAGAAAAGCCTGTTGATGCTATTTGTCCATCGTGTATTTCGGGCACCAAAGCGATATTCTTCAGGTAAGTTCGAACAGTGGAGAACAAAACATCATTTGCCTGGACCAATTGGCGTGCTCGTGAGGGAGCTTCGGAGCCATAGTATGTCTTCGGCTTTACCACTCTATTGATTTGATTGTCGATTGAGGAGATGTCAAGATAGGTGAACTGAGTGTCTGGATTCTCCTTGGGCTTGACTTTCTCAACCGACTGGGTTACTTCCCCAATCGTTGTCCATACCCATCTCTGGGGCAACTCAGGCAGGCCGTTTCCCTCTCCCATCATGCCACCAATACCTCGTTGAGTTCCGCCAAAACGGCGGTCAAACCCGCCCCAAAGAGTTCATACACCCGCACCGGCCCGCCCATCTCGTAAAACGGCGTGTACTCCA
>CAYNKW010000238.1:2797-6564 GCA_964397845.1 uncultured Anaerolineae bacterium | reverse complement strand
CTAGTGCCCAAAGGTACTGCGAGCCTCTTTGGGAAAGCACCGAGGAGACGGTTTTCAATGGAAGAGTGGTACGCTGTTCAATCCAATCCGCGCCAAGAATTCCTTGCCTGCCACGCCCTGACTTCTATCGCAGGCGTGCGAACTTTTTTTACCTGCTCTCCGGGTCAAGCCTATCAACCCACGGGCTCGCAAGATGCGCCCCTTTTTCCCCGGCTATCTTTTCGTGCTCGTTGACCTGGCTCAGGTTGGCTTGTCCGCCATAAAGTGGGTCCCAGGCGTGGGGCGGCTGCTAGTCTCTGAAACAGGGTACAGCTCGCACCTGATGGGCTTTTCTCCTGCCGCTCAGGCAGATTGAGCTGATTCGCTCAAGAGAATAAACGGCGTAACACCAGTGACGTTTCGATATCCGTCTATGTCGGAAGGGCGGAGCCTGCCTGGTGGACGGTGCGGCCAGGGACCGCTTTTGAAATGGCAAGGGTTGGTGTCGGAGGATGGTTTGAATCGGGAGACAGTTCAGTTGCCGGCTAAACGCCGTGGAGGAGTGCTGAGCAGGATCGTAGATAGCCAGGGGTTCCCTTTCATCCTGCTCGGGGGGACGGCGCTGGCCTGGGGGCTATGGTACCAGGACCCCTCGAGAGGATGGACCCTCGCCGTTGCCCTGGCACCGTGGGCCATCAGGGTTTTGGCTGGCCGGATGCCGATCCGACGAACGCCGCTGGACGTGCCGTTGGGAATATTCTTGCTTACAGCCGGGATTGGTGTGTGGGCCGCTTACGACCGCTCTGGCGCTCTGGTCATCTTTTCCAAGCCCACACCGGCGGGGTGGCGGGCGCTGTGGGGATTGGCCCTGGCGGTGCTGATCTTTTACGCCCTGGCGACCTTGGGGACGGAGACCCAGCATCGCTGGGCGTTGGCGCTGTTGGCCGGCTTTGGGGCGGCGATAGCTGCCTGGTTCACCGCCACCAACGACTGGACGGCTAATCCAGCCAAGTTGGCAATGATCACCCGCTTGGGAAAGGCCATCCAGGCCGGGTTGCCCGCGTTGGCCGGCCATCGGTTGAACGCCAACATCGCCGGAGGAATAGTGGCTACTCTCCTGCCCCTGAGTCTGGGGCTGACGACCACGGCCTTTAACCGTGGCTGGAAGCGGCGGTGGCCCTGGGTCATCTGGGGGCTGGCGACGGGGACGAGCATGGCGTTCGGGTTGTTCTTGACGACCTCGCGAGGGGCCTGGCTGGCAGTGGGGGGCGGGCTGGCGCTGGGAGCGGTATGGTGGCTGGCCGGAAGGCTGGGCCGTGGGCGGCGACGGTTAAGGGCCTTTGTCGGGCTGGTCGGATTGGGGGCAGTGGCCGGAGGCGCAATCATCGCGTTCTTCTCTCCGCTGCAGGCTGTGCTGCAGGAGAACCTGGGCCTTGCCAACCGCCCGAGTCTCTTTTACGAGGCAGCGCTCCTGCTGCAGGATTATCCGTTCACCGGCATTGGGCTGGGAGAGTTTGCTCTGGTACATTCGACCTACGCGCTGATGATCCACGTCCCCACCCTTCCCCATGCTCACTCCCTGTTCCTTGACGTTGCGTTGGGACAAGGGATATTTGGAGCCCTGGCGATGGTTGGCATGATGGGCGGGGCGGCCTGCCTGGGCCTGAAGGCGCTGGTGCGCACAGAGAAGCCGGAGCCGGCATTGATCGCTGGACTGTTCTCCCTGGCGATCATGGCCATTCACGGCCTGGTGGATGACCCCTTGTACAGCAGTCGGGGAATGATGTTGCTGTGGCTTCCGGCCGGGTTGGTGGTCGCAGGCTGGCGGGGGATACCGGCCGAACCCCTATCAGCCATGCGATCAAGGGTGGGCCTAGCTGCCGTCATTGGATTAGCCCTGCTTGGTTTCTTTTGGCGACCGGTGGGTGCAGCCTGGTATGCCAACCTGGGTGCTGTGCACCAGACGTGGACCGAGTTGGGTATTTACGATCCCAATCACTTTGGTGACCCCACTCTGGACCAGATCCGGGGACGGGAGGACTTGACGGCAGCGGAGAGATTCTTTGCCCGGGCGTTGGCCTTGAGCCCAGGCCAGGTGACGGCCCGAACGCGGTTGGCCGAGATTGCACTGGGCCGGGGGCAATATGGCCAGGCGCTGGCTCACGCCCAGGCGGCCTGGGACGCCGGCCATCGCGACCGGGTGACGCGGCTGCTGCTGGGCGACGCGCTGGTGGCCGCCGGCGAAGTGGAGGCAGGGGCCAAAGTCGTGCGCGGGTTGGAGTGGGCCGAGGGACGGCTGGATGGCCAGGCCTGGTCCCGCTACTGGGTGGGTGGAGACTACCGCCGGGCCGCCGATGCGTGGCGCGCGGTGGTAGAGCTGAACCCGAAGAACGAACGCGCAGCACAGTCGATCGCAGCGGCAGAAGAAAGAGCGAAAAACCAATAATGTCGAGGACTCCGCAGGCAGCACAAGCAAACGCTAGATGCCATTGCACGCGATGGCTGTTCGCTGTTCTGATTCTTCTCGGCCCATCCCTCATGAGCCTCACCTTCCAGGCCCTGGCCCAGGCGGACAAAGATATTTGGGCCACACCCATCAACCTCTCCCACAGTGGCGCAGCCTCCAGCCCGGCCATCGTGGCCGGACCGGATGGCACCCTGCGCATCTTTTGGTGGGATCGGTTCGACGGGTTGATGGTCGCCGAAGCGACTAGCGGGGTTTGGTCAGAGCCAGTGTCCGCGCCGATATTTCTCGTCGAAACCATAGAGGGCGAAACTGAAGAGGTCGAGTATATCTCTACGCCCATTAAGGCCATGCCACGAATTGTAACCGGCGCGACTGGACGCGCTCACGCCTTCTGGCTGGGGGAAACCGACGACGAGACAGGCGCCCGCCCGCTGATGCACAGTTCGCTGGCCGCTGGCGGCACCTCCTGGTCGTGGGCTGGCGTTGTAGCCGAATCGACTGTGGGCTTTGACCCTGTCGCCGACGCTTCGGGTGCGCTGCACCTGGTCTACCTGCGCGCGCTGCACACGGCACCTTCTCCGGCCGGCCTCTACTACCGGCGATCCGACGACGGTGGAGCGACCTGGAGCACGCCGGCGGCAATCAACCAGTCGCGCTACTTTCGCCTCTTCACACCCGAGGACGCCCACCTACAACTGGCGGCCGACGACGCCGGCGGGGTGTACGTCACCTGGGACGACCCGCGCCTGGAACGAGCGTTGTTGGCACACTCGGCCGACGGCGGGGTGACGTGGGAAGAGCCACAGCCGGTTGGTGCCCCCGACGGGGCACCGCAGCGAGGTCGCGTGGTCGTGGTGCCGGGCGGTCAAACCTTACTGTTGTGGGAGGAACCCCGTGTCGAGGGAGGGTGCGGCTTGTATCAGGCTTCGGTGAGCAGTCTGCTGGCGGGCGCTGAAGGGACAGCACAACAAGTGTTGATGGGGCTGGCGGCCTGCCCGGAGAACGAGCGGTTTCTGCCGGTGGGCCAAGGACAGGCCTTGATGGTGTCAGTCACCGGCGGCGATGCCCTGACCCTGGCTGCCTGGGATGGACGCCGGTGGTCGGAGCCGAGGCTATTGAGCTTTCACTTTGAGAACCCAGAGTTGGGGAGACAGGTTCATCTGGCAGACTTGCAGGCGGCGCTGGTGCCGTCTCCTCCAGATGAAGAGAGTGAGCAGGCAGCCAAGACATTGATCGTGGTGGGAATTGACGACAACGGCGAGGTGTGGATCACGAACAGCCAGGTGGAGGCTCTGGAACCGATCTTTGCCCCGCCCACGCC
>CAYNKW010000238.1:0-2697 GCA_964397845.1 uncultured Anaerolineae bacterium | reverse complement strand
CGCCCACGCCCACACCCCGCCTCACGCTGCCAACGCCTTCGGAAAGTAAGGTGGAGGCAGGACCGCCGCGGCCGGTCAATCTATCCCGCAGCGGAGCGGCTTCCAGCCCAGCTATCGTGGCCGGAGCGGATGGCACGCTGCGTGTCTTCTGGTGGGACCAGTTTGATGGGCTGATGGTTGCCGATGGGGTCATTTTCGCTTCATCTGTGCTGAGCGGAACAAAAGAGATCAGTACGACGCTTGAAATCTGGTCGGATCCGGCGCCAGCGCCGATTTTTCTCGTCGAAACCGTACAGAACAGAACCTCAGAAAGCGGGACCTTGGAAGAGTTCGTCTTCACACCGATTGATACCATGCCCCACATTGAGGCCGACGAGGCCGGCCGGGCTCACGCCTTCTGGCTGGGGAAAGCGGACGGGGAGACAGATGCCCAACCACTGATGCACAGCAGGTTAGAGGCTGACAGCATTTCCTGGTCGTGGGCCGGCGTCGCGGCCGAATCGGCGGTGAGCTTTGAAGTGGCGGCCGACGCTTCGGGCGCGTTGCACCTGGCCTACCTGCGCGCGCAGCACACGCCAGGTGCCCCGGCCGGCCTCTACTACCGGCGCTCGGACGACGGCGGATTGACCTGGAGTCCAGCGACGGCGCTTCACCAGTCGCGCTATTTTCGCCCGCTCTCGTCCGAGACCGCTCGCCTGCGCCTGGCAGCCGGCGACGCGGGCGGGGTATACGTCACCTGGGACGACCCTCGCCTGGAACGGGCCTCCTTCGCTCACTCGGGCGACGGTGGAGCCACGTGGGAGACGCTGGGGCCGGTCGGTGATCCCGATGGACAGCCGCAGCGAGGCCGGGTCGTCGCCGTGCCGGGTGGCGAGGTCTTGTTGCTGTGGGAGGATGCCTGTGTTGGGGGCGGGTGTAGCCTGTTGCAGGCCTCTGTGAACGAGTTGCCGGCCGGCGCCGATGGTACAGGTCAGCGGGTGCTGGAAGGGCTGACAGCCTGTCCGGATAATGAGCGGTTTCTGCCGGCCGGTGAAGGGCTGATACTAATGGTAGCGGGCAGCGAGAGCGATGCACTGACTCTGGCAGCCTGGGATGGGAGCCAATGGTCGGAGCCCAGACGACTGAGTTTCAGCTTTGAGGACACCGAGTTGGGAGAGCAAGTCTACTTGAGCGACTTGCAGGCGGCGCTGGTGCAGCTCTCTCTAAACGGAGAGGAATTGGCTGACCAGGCGCTGATCGCCGTGGGGACCGATGGGAAAGGCGACGTGTGGGTCACCACCGGCGAGATGGGCGCACTAAAGATGGTCTTTGCCCCGCCCCTACCGTGGTCGGCGGCAGTCAACTTTTCCGAGAGCCAGGCGCTGCCCGGCCTGCCGGCCATGGCTGCCGATGCAGAGGGGCGGGTGCACCTGCTGTGGAGCGAAGCCCCAGCGGCGGATGAGCCCGGGACGGCGCTGTTCTACGCCCGCTGGAATGGGACACAGTGGACGCGCCCGGCCAAGGTGTTACAGTCTCTCGAGGGTGGGGCGGAGGAGCCAGCGCTGACAGTCGTGGGCGATCGCCTGCACGCCGTGTGGAGCGGCGGCCAGAACGGGCAGATCTTTTACAGCCGTGCTTTCGCGCGAGACGCCTACGCGGCTGGGGGATGGAGCGAACTGCAGCCCCTGCCGGCCCCGGCAGCAACAGGAAGCTGGCCCGACATCGCCGCCGACCTTGGCGGCGCCCTGCACGTGGTCTATGCGCTGCCGTTGAACGAAGGGCGGGGCATCTATTACATCCGCTCCGACGACGGCGGCGAGAACTGGTCTCCCGCGCACCAGGTCTTTGACGCGGCAGCGGCAGGCTGGGCGATGGCCGACTATCCTCGCCTGGCCGTAGACAGGCAGGGAGTGCTTCACGTCGTCTGGGTCCGCGCGGCGCTGCCGGGGAGGGGACTGCCGCAGGGCATCTATTACGCCCGCTCGAGCGACGGAAGGCAAACGTGGTCGGAGCCGGTGAAAGTCGCCGAGGGGGCTTACGCCTGGCCCCAGGTGGCCGCGAGCGGCCCGGGCCAGGTGCACCTGCTGTGGAACGAAGCGACCGGCGGGCGCGCCTGGTGGCACCAGTGGTCCACCAATGACGGGGAAGCCCTTCGACAAGGCTCAGGACAGGGGTGGACGCGGCCGGAGCAGGTGAGAGGCTTTGGGGAGGTGCCGGGGCCGGTAGGGTTGGCCTCAGACGGCGACGGAACGCTGCATTTGACCGGCCTGGGCCGCGACGACGCCGGAGAGCCCGCGTTGTTGTACATGACATGGGATGGCGAGAACTGGGGAGAGCGAGAGATGTTCCGCCTGGCATTAGACGAGGGCGGTGAGTCCGGTGCGGTCGCTGCGCTGCTGCCAGCGCTGGGCCGGCTGGACGTCGCCTTCCGGGGAGAGGCAAAGGGGGAGGGGGAGACAAGGCAAGTGTACCTGTGGCACACCGGCCGGGCAGTCCCGACGGTGGTCGTGACCCCGGCGCCGACCTTTACTCCTCATCCCACGGCGACGCCGCTCCCGACGCCCACACCTACGGTGACCCCACAACCGACGCCGGACTTTGGCAGTGTGCTGCCTCCAACCGCAAGTGGGTCTATGGACATCCCACTCCCATTGCTACTAGGCGGCGGACTGGCGGCAGTGATCGTGGCCGGGGCCTTTGGGGCGCGCCTGCTGTGGG
>CAYNKW010000237.1:0-6593 GCA_964397845.1 uncultured Anaerolineae bacterium | reverse complement strand
GGCAAACTCGGATAACGCTCTTTGGCATAGAGCACTATCTCGCGGATCTGGGCAAAGTTCAGCAATGGCTCACCACCACAGAACACGATCAGCAACGGCCAGGGGTTGTGGTGATAGAAAGTGCTAACCCGATCCATCAGCATGTGGCTGATGGTGTCTGTGGATGCCGTTTCTTGGGGGGAATCGGCATGAGCATCGGCGCAGCAGTACACACAATGCAAATTGCAACCCGACGTGACATTGTAGGTGATTGTGAGTCTGTTTAAGTCCTGGCTCGGAATAAACGGAGCCACAGCAGATATCCCAGTGCGTCTTGCTAAGCCGTGGCGCACAGCCCATTCCCCAAGTTCATGAGACAGCCGGCGTCCCTTCAGCAATGGGGCCAACTCGCATAGTTTACCCTCCCCCCACGCCCCGTTGGCGGGGTTGATGATAACGAGGTGATCGCCTACCCGGCGTGCGGTCAATCCCGGTTCTGGTTCATAATCTGCAATTGCGCTCTGAATGCTATACAGTGATTTCATATCAGTCCTCATCAGCAAGTTGATCGGATGACATCTCTTTGAGTTAGGCCAAGTAGTTGCCTATGATACGTGTCAGGCGGGCAGAGAAATCGTGGATCGAGCCTCCTAAACCTAGCGTAAAGGATTCACTCACTGGCAATCTCTCCAGTTTCCACTTTCGTCGCAGCGGCTTCTTGTTCTTGTCTGCGAATAGCCTTCGTGATGGTCTGATATTGCAACATCCAGAACAGGCTGAATATCAGCAACAAGCTACCGAGTACTGCGAGAACGCTCGCTGCACTGGATGAATCTGCTGCGAATCCCGCTAACCACATTACCAGTGGTTGCATACCAAGTGTTAGTAATCCGATATTGCCGAAGAAACGTCCCAGCATCTCTTTCGCAACCAGGGTCTGAAACAACGTCGTCGTCAATACGGTGGACAGACCAAGGCCGAAACCCATCAGAATAATACTGCCCAGGGCAACAGGAAAGACATGCGACAGGCCAAACACAACTGAACCGCCGCCAAAGAGCAACGCAGATATGAGCACGCCCAGTACCTTGTTGGGCATCTCGTAGATGGAGTTCAAAAAGAGAGCACCCAGAAACAAGCCCAAGGTCATGCCAGACCAAAGGAATCCAACCTGTTTTGCGTCTGTCAGGTGCAATGCGTTTTCTGCAAAGGAAGGAAGTAGCTGCGCTACGGGGATCGCAACAAAGGTCACTGCTACTGAAAGGGCAACTATCGACAACAATGCACGCTGGGCAAGAATGTAGCGCAAGCCTTCTTTAAGATCTTGCCACACACCAGAAATACCAGGCGCTGGCGGCAGGGCATCACTTCGGGCCGGTTTCGGAATTGTCGCGCTAAAGATGAATAGAGCGGATAGCACATAGCTGGCAGCGTCAACCAGATAGCCTCCCCCTGTCCCGACGGCACCAATGATCAGTCCCCCGAGCGCCGATCCCAAGATGCTGGCAATTCGCACGATCATTCCGCCCAATGCATTTGCTCTCTGCAACTCATCCTGCTCAACGATATTGGGTACAGTCGCGCTAAATGCTGGTCCGAAGAAGGCTGCAACGGCCCCGTTAAGTGCAGCGAACAAGGCAATGTGCCATACCTGCAAGTGATTCGTCAACGCCAGCAAGGCCATAACCAATACGCCAAATGCACGCAGCACATCGGACATGATGAGTATTAGTTTCTTATTATAGCGATCGACTGAAACACCGCCAACCAGGCTGAATATGATCCTAGGAATCGTGTTGGCGGCAAAGACGGAACCCATTGCCAAAGCAGATCCAGTCAATTGCTGCACTAACCACATATTTGTAACCGTGTGTATCTGATCTCCAAGTACCGAAATATGACGCGCCGCTACCAGTTTCGTAAAGTCGCTTCGGCGGACCAGAAACTGCCAGGTGGATTGTGACTTGCCTTTTTCTTTTTTCATAACAACTCCTTCGATTGAAAAGTTCGGCTTTAAGCAAAGACGAGCTGGCGTTGCGTTCCAGCAGTTCCCAGGCCACACAGTTTATGTTGCCTCACCTGGGAGCACACCCAAACTATAGCACATATAGTCATCGGGGGCACAAAGGTCCCCGTGGAACAGATAGGCCTTGGCGCGGCATCCCCCGCGACACGTGGACATGTGAGTGCAAGTTCGGCAACGTGGGATGTCTGCAAGTTCGTGACGTCGCAGTGCGTCGAACACCGGGCTGTTTTCCCAAATGTCCTCTAGTGAATGTTCGAGCACATTACCGGCGACAAAGTGTGAATCACGAAGTAGCGCACAGGGTATTACGTCCCCATTGGGTTGAATCAGGCAGATTTCTCGACCTACACCACAGAATGGATAAACGATGTCCTGCGTATCGCATTTTGAGCCAAGACAGGCAATGCCGTCAAAGTGTAAGCGAGGCAAGTAACGATCTTCTGCGACAAGCTGTTTGGCCGCTTCGGTCACTGTGGTGGCAATTTGTCGAACTTTCCGGAACGGAACTTGCAGGTCCATGTTCCCAAGCCCGCGCCCCCAGGCCATAAACGTCTCCATTCGCAGTTCAGCCACTCCAAGTTCGCTGGCCAGGCGCAGCAGATCGGCCACTTCATTGATATTGTGACGGTATAAAACAGCGCCCAGCCGGACGCGGAATCCAGCGTCAACCGCCTGCCGGACACGTTTTATGATCCGGTCAAAGCAAGGCCGGCCGCGAATGTAATCGTGTGTTGCCGCCGTAGCACCATCCAGACTGATACAGAGTATTTCAGGTCGGCAGCTTTGCATTTCGGCCAGACGTTCTGCTGTTAACGCAAACGCATTTGTGAATAATGCAAAGGCCATACCCTGTGCCTTGATCGTCTCCATTAGAATCGGCAGGCCTGGATACATGAGCGGTTCCCCCCCCGTCAGGACCAAGATCAACACTCCCAGCCGCTTGAGTTGTGCCACGATCTGCTGCCAATCCACTTCAGGCAAAGCCCCATTCGGACCAGATTCGTTATAGCAATGTAGACAGCGCAGATTGCAGAGATTGGTCAACTCCAAGTATACAAGGCGCAAGGGCGGATCTAGGGGAGAGGGAAATGAAAAAATGGGACTGGCACAAGGAGAGGAGGTAAAAGCCAGAAATCCAGCCTCTGCCAATTGCTGCAAAACGCCGGTCACATCCGCTCGTATCCTGTCAGGTGAAATCTGGTGAAGGTGTGCAAGCCGTTGGACGATTTCATCTACGGTACTCTGACCATCGCAGGCCAATAGGATACGAGCAAAAGTCGGATTTACAGATAAATGGTCTCCAGATTCTTGGTTGCGAATCTCTATGGTGCCATCTGGCCTGGGCTGAACGGCCAGCGGACGCAATGCATAGGGATAATTCATTGCAATTCTCATCCGTTTTTGCTCTCGACACTTTTTCGCCGATAAAAGACCGGAGCGATGCGATTGTCACAGTACTCCTTGCGTTCAAAGACGTGCGTTCGGACAAAGGTCAGGCCGCCGATTTGAAAGCTTTCTGGTTGCTGTTCGGCTAGCGACAACCACGTGTTGCACATAGGCTCTGGCCACCACCGCATGAATGCAGAAAAATAGAAACCTTCCAGCTGCAAACCATTGCACTCCAAAGCCTCTATGGCATCGGTCTCGATGGGCAATAACAGTGCATCACAGTCGGCGTGCCATGATACTGCCCAGGGTATGTCGGTAGCAATAGTCCCCTTCCCTCTCAAACAACGCATTTGATGGGCGTATACATTATCCAGGTTGCTGGAAAGGATACGATATTTACGTCGTGAGTCGACAAGTCCTTGCCAAGTGTGACGGCGTGATAGAACGAACATTACGAGTAGGACGATGCAAGAGAAGACAAGTGGCAATTTGAGCATGGTTGAAAGATGTGCAATAGCGGCGACGCCTAGTATGTCCACGAGTGGGACAAAGGGTACAAAGTAGCGGGCGAAAGGGTGTAATAGCAAGAACAAGGGTGTTTGTGGGATTAAGGTAGCAATAAATGCCAGCCGCCAGCTCTCTAGTGGCCAAGACAGCCGCTGAAAAGCGATGCCAAGCAGTGCTGGCAGCCACAATGGTGTGAGTCGTGGCAAGGTATGTCGGTATTCGATCCAGTGAAAGCGCGCCTTTTGCCACAATGCGCGCGCATGTTTCCACATCAGATTGGCGAGCTGAGGGTGTTCCAATCGCTGCCACAGTGTCTCGCCAGGAAAAGCCGGGATGTTGAACAACAGGATAGCCTTCTCATCGGTGAACAACGGGTCGCCCGTGATCCGCCAGTTCCGCCACCACCAGGGTACGGCAAGCAATGCAAAGCCTAGAACAAGAGCTAGAGCCGTTGGCAGTCCACCTGTCCACAGGGCATGCAGACTGCAGGGCACAACTGCCAGCATCATGTTGGCACGCGTGAGATAGCACAGAGCCAACATACCGCCCGCCAACACCGCCATTGACGGTTGGTCTGCCACGTAAAGTAGTGTCAAGAGAGCTAATGTCCATAGCCAGCTCAGCAACGTCTCCGAATAACCCGATACCGCCCAGTCCAGGAGTTCCAAGTTTGTCAATGTGAACAGTGTAGCAACCAATCCCGCCCCTGAACCGAATAGATGTGCCCCCAGCCAAAATGTAGCGAGTCCTGTCAACCCATACGACAGTCCGGAAGCCAACAGCACGGTTCGGTCGCACGTGCCAAAGAGACGGAAAAGCGCAGCCAAGATGAGTGAATATAGCGGTTGGCGAGTGACATCGGGATGGGGGCCAGACGCGTCATCAAGTATTGCCAGTCGCATTGGACGGAGTACACTGGTCTGCAATCCATGGCCCCGGGCAACGTGCCGGGCGATTTGCGCATAGTCGGCTGCATCACTGTTGATCCCCTGGTATGAGGTTTGTACCCATCGCAGCCACAATGCTGCCGAAACGGCCCCAACCAATAGCCACATTCCAATCACAGCGACTACCCCGCGGCCTCAAGCAAGGCAGCCTCGATGGTTGCCTTGCGCGCTGCGCAAAGTGGATCAGACGCCCAGAAAGTGCCATGTTCGGCATAGGCCTCGGCCATGCACCCTCCCTTGCAGATCAAACGCCAGTCGCAGGCAGTACAGGCGGAACGGCGGCTGGTAAAACGCCGGTACCAAATAGTGCGCAGCCGACGTAACACGCGATTGTGCGGTAGCAAGTCGGTGAGCAGCTTGCAGTGTATGTTGCCCAGGGCAAAACGACGATCAGTGAACTGAGCACAAGCGAACACGTATCCCTCAGGGTCAATCTTGAGTGCTTCACCCAGTGCACAATTTGAAAAGGCTGCCTCTTTGCGCTTGAGACGAACACTCTCTAGCAAGTCCCCCTTAATCGAAATGCGGTTGGAGTAGGTCTTTTGGAATTCTTGCAAGTGCAAGTAGAAATCTACAGCCGCACTTTCTGCCGGTCTAAAATTTCCATCTGCCGCGCGGCCGTTGTTGCACAACCGATTCATACGCAGCGTTGGCACGCCGAGGGAAAGGGCCAACTCTACCACGGCATCAATCTCAGCAACGTTTGTAGAAAGAGGGGTAAATGCCAGGGTGACACGCTCCAATATGCCGGCATGGCGCAGGTTCTGGATCGCTCGTAGCGAGCGTTCAAAAGCGCGAGGGCCACGGACGGCGTTGTGCGTGGTCGGTGTGGCTCCGTCAAAGCTGACCTGTACTCCCACACTGGTGGCAGCTAGCTTGCGGGCAACTTGCTCGGTGACGAGTATCCCATTCGTGGCTATCCCGACTAGAAAACCAGCGTCTTGAAGTATATCAATGATGGCCCAGATGTCGGGGTGCATAAGTGGCTCACCGCCACTGAGGGAGACTCTATCAACACCCAACTCGGTTAGGGCGTCGAGTTGACGGGAGATCACGTCGGGGGGCAGGGAGGCATTTGCCTCTGGCCCGGCGTTTGCGTAGCAATGAACGCAATGTAGATTGCAACGCTGGGTTATTTCAAGGTTCAGGCGTTTGGATTGAGTCGGCATATCACGGTATTCTTCAAAGGTTAGCTGACGGTGATAGTTCACCCGACGCATCCGCCGTGCCCAGGCATCCGCGTCCTGATAAACAAAGCCTAACTGAAACACCCTCTCCATAAACACGGCAACATCGCGTTCCACAGCCGCTCGCGGCGCACGAAACTTGGTAGAGAGGGTATTGGCAAGCTCCGCAACAGACGTGTGACCATCACAGTGTTGCAGAACCGCCAGTCCGGTTTTGTTCAAACGCGTCCACGCCGGCAAGTCCGGATTAAAGAGCACTGGTTGCCGAGCGTCACCCAGAACACGTAATCGAGGTGCTAACCGGAAAAAGATATCAACGTACATGGCTGCCACCTATGTAAGGGGTAGGCCAGGGCCCTGGTTGAGAGCCCTGGCCTGGTCTTCGGGATGTGCTAGAAAGCGTCGTAACACGTCCCACAGTTGGTTGAGTCTAGCGGTGGGTTGTCGAGCACAATGGCCTGGAAGACCTGGGGGGTCTCCCATTCGATTCGTTCTTCAGTGTCTTGGATATTTACCCAAAAAGTTGCACCAGTAGGTAATGTGTAGAATTGACCTCCT
>CAYNKW010000236.1:0-6604 GCA_964397845.1 uncultured Anaerolineae bacterium | reverse complement strand
GTCACCGGGTTATTGTCCGACCGCTCTTGCGCAAGATCATCCGTGACATGGGGCTGAGTGTGAACGAATATAACCAGTTGGTGGAGAAACTTTGAACAGCGAACCCATCACCGCCTACTGCGTCAAATGCAAGGCCAAACACCAGATGCAAGACCCCCGGCCGGTTTTCAGCGCCAACGGCAGCCCGGCCACCCAGGGGGTCTGTCCCGTCTGCGGCACTAAAATGTTCCGCATCGGGCGCACCCCCGCTCACGAGGGGCTGGACGTGGCGGAGCACACCGTCGTCTCCAAAGCCCAGCGGGAACGGCTGGCTCATGGTCCCAAAATGGTCATCGTCGAGTCACCGGCCAAGGCGCGCACGGTGGGTCGCTTCCTGGGTAGAGGTTATTCGGTGGTCGCCTCGGTGGGCCACGTCCGCGACCTGCCGGCCAACCGCATGGGGGTGGATATCGAGAACGACTTTGAGCCGCGCTACGTCATCCCGGTCAAAAAGAAGGAGGTCGTGCGTGAGCTGCGGCAGGAGGCCAAGAAAGCCTCGGCGGTCTACCTGGCCACCGACCCCGACCGCGAGGGCGAGGCCATCTCGTGGCATCTGACTCATGCATTAGAGCGTGCCATCTACCTGCTGCCGATACACCGCGTCGAGTTCCACGAGATCACCCGGCCGGCGGTCGAGCACGCCTTTGCCCAGCCTCGCCAGATTGACATGCAGCGGGTGGACGCTCAGCAGGCGCGGCGCATCCTCGACCGGCTGGTGGGCTATTCCCTCAGTCCGCTGCTGCGAGAAAAGATGGAGCGCAAACGGCTCTCGGCCGGGCGGGTGCAGAGCGTCGCCTTGCGGCTGATCGTCGAGCGCGAGCGGGAAATCCAGGCGTTTGTGCCGGTGGAATATTGGTCGCTGGAAGCAGAGTTGGCCAGGCAGGAAGAAGAAGCGGGGGATAAGCGCCGCAGCTTTATGGCCAAACTGCATCGCCTGGGGGGCGAGAAGGTGGACCTCAAGAACGAGGCGGACACGATGGCCATCGTGGAGGCGTTGGAATCGGCCGTCTGGATCGTCAGCCGTGTCAAACGAGGCACGCGCCGCCGCCGCCCGTCGCCACCTTACACCACCAGCACCATGCAACAGGAGGCGAACCGCCGCCTGGGCTTCACCGCCCGGCGAACCATGGCCGTGGCGCAGCAACTCTACCAGGGCATCGCTATTGGGGGCGAGGGCGAAGTCGGCCTCATTACCTACATGCGCACCGACAGCGTCAACGTGGCCGCCGCCGCCCAACAGCAGGCCCGGGCGTACATTCGCGACCGATTCGGCGAAAAGTACCTGCCCCCAAAGCCGCCATTCTACAAGACCAAAGCCAAAGGTGCGCAGGAGGCCCACGAGGCCATCCGGCCCACATCGGTGTACCGCGCCCCCAAGACGGTCAAAAAGTACCTCAATCGGAATCAATATCGGTTGTACAAACTCATCTGGCAGCGATTCGTGGCCAGCCAGATGACGAGGGCTATCTTTGACACCCTGAGAGTGGATATTGCCGCCGTGCCTCAAGCGATGCTGAAGAACAGCCAGGTGCCGGAGGGGCAAATCAAAAAGCCCGATTACCTCTTTCGGGCCACCGGATCGCGGATTCGCTTTCGGGGCTTTTTGATCGTCTATCAGGAAGCCCCCGACGAGGATGCCCCGCCGGATAAGGCTCTGGACAAGTGGCTGCCTTCGCTGGAGAAAAAAGAACTGCTGGACCTGCTGAAACTTTTGCCGGAGCAGCACTTTACCCAGCCGCCGCCGCGCTACACTGAGGCGTCGTTGATCCGCACGCTGGAAGAGCTGGGCATTGGCCGGCCCAGCACTTACGCGCCAACCATGACGACCCTTCAGGCCCGGAATTACGTGGAGCGCATCAACAGGCGGCTGCGTCCCACTGAATTGGGTTTCACCGTCACCGATCTGCTGGTGGCCCATTTTTCCGACGTCATGGACGTGGGCTTTACGGCCCGCATGGAAGAGGAACTGGATCGCATCGCCGCCGGAGAGCAGGAATGGCGGCCGATGATTCGCCAGTTTTACGGCGCTTTCCACGAGACGCTGGAGCGCGCCAGGGTCGAGATGCCCACGATTCCTCGGCCGCCCGACGAACCGACCGGTGAGCTTTGCCCCGAGTGCGGCAGTCTGTTGCTTTTCAAGACCGGGCGCTTCGGGCGCTTTGTGGGGTGCAGCAACTACCCTCAGTGCCGCTTCAGCAAACCGATTCCGCTGCCGGGCGTCGTCTGCCCCCGGTGTGGCGGCGAAATCTACGAGAGGCGCACCCGGCGGGGCCGGCGGCTCTTTTACGGCTGCGCCAACTATCCCGAGTGCGATTTCACGGCCTGGAACCGCCCCATCCCACAACCTTGTCCTGCCTGTGGTGGCATGCTTACCGACGCCGGCAAGGGCGTGGCCAAGTGCCTGGCCTGCGAGGAGCAGGTGCCCCTGAGCAGCGTACACTCTGAAACCACCGAGGTGAAGGCCGTCTAACTACTCTTCCGCCTGGTTGCTCGTCGGCGGGTGGTAGAGCCGGATCTGTCGCTTGTTGATCAACAGGAGAGGATAGTTTTTAGGGATGGCGACCGAGGGCTGGAAGAGCGGATAGACTGTGGCCTCGCTGGCGCCCAGAAAGGTGCTGATGAGACCGTCCGCAAAGTCGCGGAGGCGGGTTTCGCCGCCCATGTGAAAGTTACCTCGAACCACAAAGCGGGAGGTGTAGACGATCATCAACTCCGTGCGCTTCATCAAGGTCAGCCCGTCGCGGTTGTCCGCGTCGGACAGGTAAATCAGATGAAAGTCGGTCTTGTCGACGGTGACCTTTTGAAGGGCAAAGGGACGCAAGTCCGAATCGGCAACGAGTGGAGCAATGTGGGCATCGTGCAGGAGGAAGCCGGTTTTCGATGAATCGTTCAAGTCGTCCAGCAAGTGGCCGATAGGTTCCAATTGTCCATCGAGGATCAATTCCGAGGTGTAAATGCGAACGGGGTATCGTCGGCGCGGCACGGCTTGAAATGTCATGATTTCCTCCTCAATCCCACGGAAAGCTGTCCCTCACATTTGCCAGGGAGGGCCTTTTGTGATAGAATACAGCCTATCCGTGGTGAGTGTAGCCGAGTGGTCCAAGGCACCTGGTTGTGGCCCAGGAGATCGTGGGTTCGAATCCCATCACTCACCCCATCTGTGGCGTAGTGCCCCTCCCCTTGCAGGAGGGGCTTTGATTATACCACGCCTGTCAAAGGAGGGCAATCTCGTGAAGGAAGCTCTGGAAGAGAACCCCCACGTGCCAGGTTATTTGTTGAGGCGCAAAAGGTT
Organism: uncultured Anaerolineae bacterium; assembly: GCA_964397845.1. Lineage (GTDB taxonomy): Bacteria > Chloroflexota > Anaerolineae > CAYNKW01 > CAYNKW01 > CAYNKW01. The sequence continues at coordinate 3,273 of CAYNKW010000236.1, read as the reverse complement.
GCCCTGCTCGTTTCCCCCCTATATTACCTGGGGAGGCGAAGACGAGGCCATTGCGTACGTGATTCGATTCTCCAAGGGATGGCAACAAACTCGTGGCGGCCTCGACTGGCTGGCAGAGCAGATGGCATAGAGCAAGACAAGTGAGAATGATCGTGAGACTGCGACCACCGGTCCTGGCCTGCGGGATGCTGCTGGCGTTCCTGACCGCCGCCTGCACGCGCAACGCTGCAACGCTGACACCCGCGAGTGTTGCACGAGGCATCACTCCCCTGCCGGCGACACTCGACGCCACCTCCACCTCGACGACGCCCCGGCCGGCTCCCGTCAACACGCCAACGCCCGCCTATCCCGGTATCTATGCCGGCACGCCTACACCAGACCCCACCCGAAGCGGTGCCTCAGCCCGCCCAGCGCTGGATGTGTATGTCGTCCGTCCTGGCGACACGCTGAGCGGCATTGCTTGGGCTTTTGATTGCACAGTGGAAGAGATCGTCCGTGCCAACGGATTGCCCAACGCCGACGCGATCGGCGTTGGGCAACGGTTGACGATTCCGCTGGCTCCCGCGCTCGCTGGCCCTGCGGTCAAGCTTGTTCCCGACAGCGAGTTGGTTTACGGCCCAGCATACGTCCATTTTGACCTGGCTGGCTTTGTGGCCCGGCAGGGCGGCTACCTGGCGAGTTACATTGAGGGGGTAGAGGAACGGCGACTTTGCGGCGCCGAGATCGTCCAGACTGTGGCCCGGCGGTTTAGCGTGGGGCCGCGCGTGTTACTGACCCTGCTGGAGCTCCAGGCTGGCTGGGTGACGGAGCCAGACCCGCCGGAAGACACGTTGACCTATCCTTTGGGCAAGGTCGAGTTCCGTCGCCGGGGGCTTTATGAGCAGCTTCGGTGGACGGCGGCAGAACTCAACGCCGGATACTATCACTGGCGGCGAGAGGGGAGTGCATCGGCCCGCCTGACTGACGGTCAGTGTGTGGCTTTCGCGCCGGGCATTAACGCTGGCACGGCCGGCATCCAGAAATACCTGGCCTCAGTGAGCGACTGGCAGGAGTGGCAGCATTTGGTTGGCCCGGAAGGTTTCGCTGCCACCTACGAGCGCCTCTTTGGCAATCCTTTTGCCTACACCGTGGAGCCTCTCGTTCCCTCTGACCTGACCCAGCCAGAGATGCGTCTTCCCTGGCCGGCCGGCGACACCTGGTACCTCACCGGCGGCCCACACGAGGGATGGGGGAGGGGCAGCGCCTGGGCGGCGTTGGACTTTGTGCCCGGCGACATGACCGGCGGTTGTTTGCCATCGCGCGAGTGGGTCACGGCGGCAGCCAGCGGTCTGGTGATCCTTAGCGAAAGCGGCGAGGTGGCCGTGGACCCGGACGGCGACGGCTACGAGCAGAGCAGTTGGGTCATCACTTACCTCCACGTTGCTTCTGAGGGTCGAGTACCTGCCGGAACGTGGGTTGAGCAGGGACAGCACATCGGGCATCCCTCTTGCGAAGGCGGTTTTGCCGATGCCACGCACCTCCACATCGCTCGCCGCTTCAACGGCGAGTGGATCCTGGCCGGTGCTGGTCCGGTCCCCTTTGTCCTCTCTGGGTGGACGGCCCACGAAGGCCAGAGCGCCTACGACGGCACACTGACTAGAGGCGGCGCCATCCGCACCGCCTGTGAGTGCACCCTGGATGACTATAACGGTCTCGTATCGGACAACTCCCGGCCCAGGGACTAGGATGAGCATATCACCATTCACGATTCGCCATTCGCAATTTGCAATTTCCCACCGGAGGCATAATGTTTGAAGAACTCTCTCGCAAAGAACTAGAAGGTATGTTACGCGACGCCGCTCTCAACTGGCTGGCCCACGATGGCTTGTGGTTCCTGGCCGTCGAGGACCAGTTCGGCATGGAGGCGGCCATCAAGTTGGACGCCAAAGCCTGGGAGAGCTTTACCGTCATTGAGGCCAAGCGGATCATGAAGCGGCACGGCATTGAGCCGGGTGGCGGCATCCCGGCGTTGGCCAAAGCCCTGGGGTGGCGGCTTTACGCTTTCATCAACAGACAGGAGATCGTCGAGCAAACCGAGGCGCGCCTGGTCTTTCGCATGAACGACTGCCGTGTGCAATCGGCGCGCAAGCGGAAGGGGCTGCCCGATTTCCCGTGCAAGCCCGTGGGCGTCGTCGAGTACAGCGGCTTTGCCCGCACCATTGACCCGCGCATTGAGACGCGCTGCATTGGCTGTCCGCCAGACCCCCATCCCGACGAGTGGTACTGCGCCTGGGAATTCACGCTTCGGGAGGGTGAGGAGCTTTGACCCCACAATTCGCAGTTCGCAATTCGCCATTCCTGGATCGCTTTCAGGGTTGCCTGGTGGGGCTGGCAGTGGGGGACGCACTGGGTGGACCACTGGAGTTCATGGGCGCTGGCGAGATCGTTGCCCAGTATGGCGGCCCGGTGCGGCAGATGGTGGGCGGTGGTTGGCTGCACCTGCGCCCCGGCGAGTACACCGACGATACTCAGATGACCCTTTGCATCGCCGAAAGCATTGTCGAAAAGGGGGCTTTCGACATGGACGACGTCGCCCGCCGTTTTGTGGCCTGGTACGACAGCCAGCCCAAGGACATTGGCAACATCACCCGGCTGGCGCTGGCCGAGTTGAAACGGGGTGTTCCCTGGCAGGAGGCGGGTCGCGTCGCCCACCGGCGGGCGGGCGGGCGGAGCGCCGGAAATGGCAGCATCATGCGCTGCGCACCGGTGGCGCTCTACCGTTGGCGAGACTACCACCGGTTGATCGCCGATTCGGTGGACAGCTCACGGGTGACGCACTGGGACGACTTGGCCTGCTACGGCGCGGCGACGCTCAACCTCATCGTCGCCGAATTGCTGCAAGGCCGGCGTCGGGATGCGGTTGGGGTGGCGATAGAGACACTGAGCGGACTGGCCCCGGCCGTCACGCAGCGGCTGGCCGGGGTAAAGAGGAAAAGCCTGGCTGACCTCAAGCCGGCCGGCTTTGTGCTCGATACGTTGGAGGCAGCGGTGTGGTGCTGGTGGCACGCCGGAAGCTTTGAGGAGGCGTTGGTAACGGCCATCAACCTGGGCGGTGACGCCGACACGATCGGTGCGGTCTGTGGGGCGCTGGCCGGGGCCGACTTTGGGCTGGCCGGCATCCCCCCACACTGGCTGGACGCGCTGGAAGGACGGGCCTACCTGACGCACCTGGCTGAGGAACTCTACCGGCTTTCTGGAACATAGCACTTGTCCAAAAACAACTTTGCATCTCTG
>CAYNKW010000235.1:0-6642 GCA_964397845.1 uncultured Anaerolineae bacterium | reverse complement strand
CTCCAACCTGGCGCTGTTCACGCCGTGGTTTATTTAATCGGCCGGCATCCGGCCCGCTTCCTGGCCCGTCTCACCCACAACCTCGATCTCTTCAGGCTCGTGAACGATGATCTCTGGCCAACTGCGATATTTCTCGATCAAGCCCGTGACGCGGATGACCTTACCCCCGTAGTAAACGTCGGGCATTTCCGGCCACTTGGTGAAATCACCGGGAAAGATGACCACCTTAAAGTTGCCATCGCTGTCTTTGTTGGGCATGAGCCAGGCCACCCGTCCGCTGTTGTAGACGTACAGCACCGGCAGTTCGACCGTCGCCTGGCGGTAGAAGAACTTGTGGGCGTCCGAGTGGTCAATGTAGCCGCTCTCCGGCAGCGCCAGCTCGCCGGCGGGAAAGGCTTCCCCGGTAGCCACGGCCCAATCCGCCTCAAACTGGGCCGCCAGCCGCTCTACCGAGTCGTCATCCTCAAAGATCACCCCCAACTCGCGGTTGTTGTTCAAGGAGTTGGTCGAAATGTTCTCTGAGCCGACAAAGCCGCGCACACCGTCTACCAGGAAAACCTTGGCATGGATGAAAGGATCGTCCAGGTAGCGCACCAGCAGGCCCGCCTGGCGCATCCGCTCGCGGGCCGGCTCGTCATAGTCGTCCTCAATGGGCCAATCGGGCGTGGAGAGGTAGCGCACTGTCACGCCCCGTTGTGCCGCGTCAATCAGGTGCTCCTCGATTTCAGGGTCCAGCATCGAAGCCTGTTCCAGGTCAACGCTGCTTTGGGCGCCGCCAATCAACGCCAGCAACTCTGCGCGGGCATTGACGGGACTCCACACCAGCAGGGGGTCGCCCCAGTCGGGCTCCTGGCGGTTCCAGTCGGCTTCAAAGACCCTGGCCACCTCGGCGATGTGGGACGGGTTCGTGTCTATGAGGCCGTACTCGCGGTTGGCGGTAAAGGCCGAGCTGGTCATGTTGCAGGTCATGACGAACATCAATTCACCGTCTATCAAGATCATCTTTTCGTGCAGGTACTTGATGGAGCGGGGATCCCATTTCATCTCGGCCCCCGCTTCGGCCAATTCGCTGAGAACATCCACGTTGGATGAGCCGCCACCGTAGGGATTCAACTCCATCATGCCGCGCACCTCGACACCGCGCGCCTCGGCGGCCTTGAGAGCGTCAATAAAGTCGCGGCTGGTGACGAGGTACATCACAAAATCAACCGCGTCCCCGGCGTCGTTGATGGCGTCGAGGATCACTTCACTGCCGTCCTGGGGCAGGACAAACAGCGAGAGGTAGTCGGGGACGGGGGTCGGCGGTTCGGCGGTGCCCACCACAGGCGTAAAAGCCGGCCTGGGGGTTGGGGTGTACGTTGGGGATGGGGTAGCAGAGGGTGCAGGAGTGGCCTGGCAGGAAAGCAACGACACAAGTAGAGAAGTAACGAGCAGGGTAACGATTAACCACGTGCCACGATTTTGCACCACCCGCCCCTTTGAGGGATCGTTCTGAACCTTCACCTTTATGGGGCCTTTGCTAAAGCTGTTTACTTGATGTCATTAAGTTAAGGCTAAACCGACAAGAGGAATGGGACACGGATTAACACAGATTTTTGAAATTTCCATCCGTGTTTGTCCGTGTGCATCCGTGTCCAAAATCTTGTCTGGCTTGTAAAGTATTTGCGCCCTCAAGGAGTCTAGATGCCGCACGATCAAAACGACCAGTCGAGGGCAACTGAATTATAGCACGCTTGCCATGCCCTGTCAACGAGCCGCTCTATCTCCTTCAATCTCCTTCAATGAAATTCGCCACGAAGACACAAAGACACCAGGTTCTTTCTTAATCTTTGTGTCTTCGTGCCTTGGTGGGTAAGATGCCCCTATTTGGTTACGGCTTGGCCGGGTTAGGACACAACAACGAACACTTTGACAGGCCCCTGGTCCTTTGGCACTTAGTCCTGTACCCTGTACCTGTCGGTTCAGGACAGGTGCGGCCTAAGTACAGGGCCCAGGGACAAAGGGCTCAGTACAAGTTTGGAATGAAACGAATGGCAGAGTAGGAGGAAAATTCGTTTGTTTCTCAATTCGCTGTAGTGTTGTGGGAGTAAAACAAACCTTATCCGCCGCTGGATGCACAAGGTTGAGCCGCGATTGGCCACTGGAGCCTGCTGGACGGCTCGACCGAGCTCGCCGAAGTCTGTGGTCCAGCAGGAGCAGGTGAGTAGTTTGACAATGTCACATTAGGTTATGTCACTCTGAGCCCTTCGACCCTTCGACTGGGCTCAGGGCAGGCTACGCTCAGGATAAACTCCGCGAAGAGTCTCGTTTCTGGTAAGATAGGCTCCCTGCTGGCCACGAACGAGATTCTTCCCTTCGACTTCGCCCCTGGTCCTTTGGCCCAGGGACAAAGGGCTCAGGACAGGCGTCGCTACGCTCCTCAGAATGACAAAGGCACGTTGTAGTACTAGGCAGGCCCCGCCAACCCGGCCAGGATGGCACGAACCATAGTTGCGCCAATGCGCTCCAAGTTTCTTGTTAACGCTTCAGCATCCCGCTCGCCGTCCAGAATGCGACGGGTTGCCTGTGCAAACCGGCGATTGACCTCATCCGTATTTTCCATGTGCTGCAAGACTGGCTCAAGCTGGCTTCGCGCTTGCTCACTTCCCTGGCACGCCGCGACGATGGCCTGAATCAACGGCTGATACTGCTGCATCTCGTGCGCTGCGCCCGCATACGCCGCGTAGCTCTCCTGCTCCTTGCGCCGCCACGCCGCCGCCTCGCCCGCCCGGCCCTGGGCCCCGGCGATTCGGGCCAGGATGCCATACATTTTCCACACCTCGGTCTGTGTCTGATGCTGCTCGACGATTTCCACCGCCCGGCGGGCATAGTGCGCTGCCTCGCCGAGACGGCCCTGGGAGAGGTAGAGGTTGGCGAGGTTGCTAGAAGCAAACGCTGCATATTGCAGTTGCCCTGTCTGCTCAAACCCTTCCAAGGCCCGCAAATACCACCGCTCCGCGTCGTCGGGCCGGCCAGCGCCCTGGGCGACGATGGCGAGTTGGTTGCAGGTGCGCGCCACGCCGGCCAGGTCGTTGTACGATTCCTTGAGCTTGAGGCTCTCCCGGTAGCAGCGCTCCGCCTCGTCCCAATCCCCCGCCTCCTGCGCCACCATCCCCAACTGGTGCCAGATGATAGCCTCGCTCTGCGGCTCGCCCAGCGCGCGGAAGGTCTCCAGCGCCTCGGTGTAGCGCCGCCCCGCCCTGGCCAGGTCGCCGCGCTCCAGCGCCAGCGTGCCCAGTTGGCCAAGGGTGACGCCAACACTCCGGTGGTCTTCAATCTCATGAAATATCGGTAACGCTGCTTCATATTGTTTTTGCGCCTCGTCAAATTGCCCTATCACTGCCAGGTTGTCTGCCCAGTCAACGTGACAAGCTGCCACCATCCTTTTCGCTTGCTCGCTCGACTCGCTGAGGCGCTCAAACTCCCCCAGCGCCCGCCGGTGCCACTCTATCGCCTGCGCCGGCCGCCCCTGCGCCTCCAGGCAGCGGCCCAGGCGCACAAGCGTCATGGCGTGGTCATACGCCGCATCGTAGGCCGCGCCCGCCTCCAGCCGCTCAAGCAGCCCGCGGAACACCTCCTCCGCCTCCGCCGCCCGGCCCCCCTGCAGCAAAGCGTCCCCTCGCTGATTCAGCATCAAGTACTCCGCCTTCGTCACCCCCTCCCCGTTCGCAATTCGCAATTCGCCATTCGCAATTTTCCCCATCATCACGTCGCGCTCCCGCCAGCGACCAAAGTCGTCCAGGAACTTGGCAATGGCGGTGGCAAAGTCCACCGCCGCCGTCACAGCCCCCCCTCGGTCCCCCCCGCCAGGCAGGGGGGAGGAAGCGGCGGCTATGGCCAGGTCGAGGGCGCGGCGCAGGTTGGGCATCTCGCGCAGGGCTATGGCGCGGGCCTGGTGGGGATGTTGGGTGTCTTCGCGGTACAGGTAATTGGCCGTGGCATAGTACTCTTTCCAGTACCGTTCTTCCAGCTCGGCCCGCCGATCGGCCGGCAGTTGGGCAGCCAGGTAGGGCACCAGCGTGGGGTGAAAGCGCAGGAACGGGGGAGTGATACCGGGCAGCGACTCAACCGTGACCAGGGCCGCTTGTTCCAGCTCGGCGCGGGCGGCCTGCCAGAGGTCGGGGTCAATCCCGGTGATGGCTAACAATTCAGACTCCAGACACCCACCGTGGAACACGGCCAGCGCGGGCAGGGCGGCGCGGGTGTCGTCGCCCAGGCGGCGCAGGGAAAACTCGAGCGAGACGGCCAGGCTTTCGTTGCGCTCCGTGGCCGCGCCGGAAGTAAAGCCGGGCAGGAGCTCTTCAAAGCGGGCCGTCAGTTCGGCCGGGGTGTAATCACGCAGGTGCGGCAGCACGAGGTAGAGCGAAAGCGGGTGCCCGCCCAGGTGGGCCATCAGGTCCACCAGCTCGCCCCGGTCCACGGCGGCGCGGTCAATCGCGTGGTCGTCCAGCACGGCCGCCGCCAGCGCCAGCGCGTCGCCCCGCGCCAGCCCGCCCAACTCAACGTGGGCGCACGCCCTGGAGGGGGCAAAACGGGCGTCGTTGAACGTCGTGTCCCGCGTCGTGATCAACACCCGTGGCCGGGGTGAATGGCCGTTCGCCCCTGCCGCCCACGTCCAGACCGCATCGAGCACGGCCTTGAGTTCGTCCGGCGGCATCAGCGGCTCGCGACCCAGGACGGATTCAAAGTTGTCCAGGATGACCAGCGCCGGCCGCCCGCGCAGCAGGGCCGCCACGCGCGCCACGGGGTCGCCGCGGCCGATCACAAAGTCGGGGTCGCCGCTGACGGCCTGCCCCACCCAGGAGCAGAGCTGGCTCAGCGAGCCGCCGCCCTCAAAGGAAACAAAGGCCGCCCCGCCGGGAAAGCGGCCCGTGCGGTGGAACCAGCGGCCCGCCTCGGCTGCCAGCGCCGTCTTGCCCATGCCGCCAAAGCCGTGCAGCACGACGACGGCGCGTTCGGCCAGGGCGCGCTCCAGCCGGAGCATCTCGCGGGCGCGGCCGTGAAAGCCGTGCCGCGGGTCAGGGGGCAGCCCGCCGGGGAGATTGGGGTCGGTCAACGCCAGGGGCAAGGCCGGTGAGACCTCGGAGAGGTCTGCCCGTTCCGCAAACACCACCGGGTCGGCGGATTGCTGGTACAGGGCGGGGAGGAACCAGTCGCGCAGGCGGATCGTCTCTTCGACCAACTGCCCCCCGGCGTTCCGGCGGGTCAGGGTGTGGCGCTGCTCGTCGGCCAGCAGCGCAACGCGGCCCTCGTCCACCGCCTGGCCCACCGTCAGGCCGCCGGCCAGGCCACCATAGAAGGCAGCGACGAATATCTTGGCCGCCGTCACCAGCACCGAATAGTTCATCGCCAGCACGCTGCCCACGCCGGCGCGGATGAGCCGCGCAGCGACGCTGGCGTAGGGGTTGGTCTCTTCTTGCGCCGCGCTCTGGCAGGCGCTCAACACCATCAGCGGCACGCCACGGCGGTTCAGCAGCGTGCCCAGGCGGTTGGCGTCCACGCGGTCGCTCTGGTGGCGGTCGTTCTCAAAGAGTAGATAGCCCAGGCCGCGCGTGACATCGTAGATGCCGTGCCCGTCAAAGTGGACGACGTGCACCGGCGGCGCCTGGCGGTCGCGCAGGCGGGCGGTCAGCGCCTTGAGCGTGGGTGGGTAGAGAAACTCGACCTCGGTCCGGCCGCCCAGTTCGTCCAGCGCGTCGAGCAGCGGCAGCGCGTCGGCGCGCGGGTCAAAGAAGCCGGCGTCGTCGGGCCGGGAGACGACGGCCAGCAGGCGCACCGGCAGGGCAAAGGGTTTGACCGGAGCACCGATCACCTTTTGCAGCCGCCGCCGCACGCCGATGCCCTGGGAAAAGATGTGCCCGCCCTCGCCGGCCAGCAGTTCCCAGGGCAGGCGCAGCACGCGCGGGTCGGTGGCGTCCACGGTCAGGAGTTTGCCATCGGTCTCCTGGTCGGCGAACTGCCGCCACAACTGGGCCGACTCGCGGCCAGGGGTGACGCTTTCCAGCAGGGCGCGGCCCCAATCTTCCAACCGGGCCTCAATGCCTTCGGCGCGCACGTAATCCGGCCCGCTCGGCCAAACCCAAAAGACCTCCAGGTACCAGCCCAGGTCGGCCAACTCTGCGTCGTCCAGCGGCGGCTCAAAGGATACAAGGTGGGTCGAAACGCCGCTGTCGGGGCGGAACAACGAGACGCTGATGGGCGAGTTTTCGTCTTTTTCGTCGGAGGTAAAACGGATAGAGAGTTCCAGCAATTCAGGCATGGGCCGCTCCTTTGCTCAACGCAAAACGCATAAGGGTTGAGTGCTTTTCTGTCAGAGTTTATGCTGCCGGCGTATTATACCACCATACTCGAATGTGCTCAAGCGCTCGGTCTGAAGGGGTGCATTTCATCCTTGGGGCAAGTTGGACGTCGCGGCTTGCCGCGTTCCCCCCCAGCAAGCTGGGACGTCCAACTTGCCCCCAAACTGAAATGCACCCATCTAAAGACCTCGGCTGATACAGGAAATCCGTTGAAACGGATTCAAAACGAATGCGATTTATCGCATTTTTTGTCTCAGCCGGGCAATTCATTGCTCGGCTTCCCAAATTGGCAAAAGTGGTGTAT
>CAYNKW010000234.1:2629-6653 GCA_964397845.1 uncultured Anaerolineae bacterium | reverse complement strand
TTGTAACTGGTTTGAGCAATCTTGTCAATAGGAGTTCTAATGTTTGCTGGAGTGGATATCGGCGGCACATTCACCGACTTGGTCCTGAGCGTGGATGGTCGCCTGCAGATTTATAAGCTATTGAGCACGCCGCAAGACCCCGCGCAGGCCATGCTGGCTGGCCTGGCAGCCGTGAGTTTCCAGCACCTCTCGGCGATCACGCGAGTCTCACACGGTTCGACGATGGCGACGAACGCCATCCTGGAGCGGAAAGGCGCGCGTACCGCACTCATCACCACGCAAGGTTTTCGCGACGTATTGGCTATTGGGCGACAGAACCGCCCGGTTCTCTACGCGCTGCAACCGCAATTGCCGCCGCCGCTGATTCCGCGACGTTGGTGCTACGAGGTGCCTGAGCGACTGGATCATACCGGCGCGGTCTTGACACCCCTGGACATGTCAGCGCTCGACGCCATTCTGGACGACATCGCCGGACAGGGCACTGAGTCAGTGGCTGTCTGTTTCCTGTACAGCTACCTCAACCCGGCACATGAGCAAGCTGTGCGCGTCCGCATTTTGGAGCGTGGCTTGCTGCAGAATTGGCAAATCGCGCTCTCCAGCGAGGTACTGCCCGAGTTCCGCGAATACGAGCGCGCCAGCACTGTCGCGCTGGACGCCTACGTCCGCCCGGTGGTGAGCCGCTACCTGCAGCACCTTGAGGAGGCATTGCCGGCGACGTCTTTGCTACGCATCATGAAATCAGACGGCGGCGTGATCGGCGCCCGGCGTGCCCGGCAGCAAGCCGTCCAGACGGTCTTGAGCGGCCCGGCGGCGGGCGTCATCGGCGCGTTCCATCTCGCCCAGTTGGCAGGCTTTGAAAACATCATCACGCTGGACATGGGTGGCACGTCCACCGACGTGTCGCTGTGTCCCGGCGAGCCCATTCGACGCGCCGAGTCCGAGATTGACGGCCTGCCGCTGCGGGTGCGTATGCTGGACATCGAGTCCATTGGCGCGGGAGGCGGCTCGATTGCCCTGTTGGACGCGGGTGGTGCGTTGCGCGTGGGGCCAGAGAGCGCCGGGGCCGACCCTGGCCCAATTGTCTACGGGCATGGCGGACGACAGGTGACGGTCAGCGACGCCAATGCCGTCCTGGGGCGGTTGGATGCAGAGCACTTTCTGGGTGGGACAATGCCACTATACCTGGAACCAGCGCGGGTCGCCCTGGCGTCGCTGGCCGAGACGATGAATCTTGGTAGCGAGGCAGCCGCGCTGGGCGTCATTGACGTGGCCAACGTCAACATTGACCGTGCACTGCGCCGGGTAACGATTGCGCGCGGCCATGACCCCCGCGATTTCACCCTGCTGGCGTTCGGTGGGGCCGGACCGCTGCACGCCTGCGAGGTAGCGGCGGGGCTGCAGATTCCGAGGGTACTGATTCCGCGCCACCCAGGGGTGTTGTGCGCACTGGGCCTGTTGGTGGCCGACGTCGTGTTCGACTACAGCCGGGCTGTGCTACAGCCGGTCACGGCCGAGATACCCGCTCACTTGAAGGCCCAACTGGATGAGATGACCGCCCAGGCCCGCACCGACTTGCAGCGAGAAGGCATCTCAGAAGATGCGATGGTTTTCCAGGGTTTGTTGGACATGCGCTATCAGGGCCAGTCTTATGAACTGACGATCCCCTTTGCGGAAGACATTCTGGCCAGTTTCCACAGCGCGCACACTCGCAGCTACGGTCATGCCATGCCGGAGCGGACGGTCGAGGCGGTTAATCTGCGCTTGCAGGCGACCGGCCTGGTGGAAAAGCCAAGCTTCACTCCCGAACCAGTCTCGGAAAACGACGGCACGGACGCGCTCCTGGGGCACAAGCCAGCCTTTGTAGACGACGACTGGTACCAGCTTGTACTCTATGATCGAGTGCGACTGCGACCGGGCGCAATGTTCACCGGTCCGGCTTTGGTTTTCCAGTTGGACAGCACCGTTTTCATCCCACCAGGGTGGTTGGCGCGGGTAGATGCATATTACAACATCCTTTTGGAGCGGACAAGATGACCGTAGACGCCATCAGTCTCGAAGTGTTCAAAAACCTGTTCGCCTCGGTGGCCGAGGAGATGGGCGTCACCCTGCAACGCGCCAGTTTCAGCCCCAACATCAAGGAGCGGCTGGATTTTAGCTGCGCGGTGTTCGATGCTGAGGGGCGGATGGTGGCCCAGGCGGCGCATATCCCGGTTCATCTGGGCAGTATGCCGGCGTCGGTGGCTTCTGCGCTGCGGGCTGTCCGCATCTTTCGGCCTGGAGACGTGGTCATTCTAAACGATCCCTATCATGGCGGAACCCATTTGCCCGACGTGACGATGGTCTCGCCGGTGTTCATCGGCCATGCTGCGCGCTTCTTTGTCGCCAGTCGCGCCCATCACGCCGACGTTGGCGGGATGACTCCGGGGTCGCTGCCGTTGAGCACCGAGCTTTACCAGGAAGGGCTCATCATCCCACCGGTCAAGCTGATGGAGGCCGGACAGCGCAACGAGGGGGTGTTGGCCCTCATCACGGCCAACAGCCGTGCGCCCGACGAACGTCTGGGAGACCTGGAAGCACAGTTGGCGGCGCATCGCGTGGGCGAGCGACGTTTGCTGGCCCTGACCGAGACTCACGGCCTGGCTCGCATGTTGGAACATGCTGAGGCCCTGCTGGACTACTCCCTCCGCATGACCCAGGCAGTCATCGCCACCATCCCCGACGGCGTGTACCGCTTTGAAGACGCGCTGGAAGGCGACGGTCAGCACGAGCGTCACATTCCCCTTCGGGTGACGATCACTGTCGCCGGTTCACAGATGACCGTTGACTTTGCCGGGAGTGCGGCGCAAGTCACGGGCAACCTGAACGCAGTCGAGGCCATTGTCCACTCGGCGACGTGGTACTGCGTGCGCCTGCTGGCCCAAGACGACGTACCAGTCAATCATGGCTGCTTCCAGCCGGTGACTGTGGTCACGCCCGCCCACAGTCTGCTCGATCCTGACTTCCCGGCAGCGGTCGTCCTGGGCAACCTGGAAACCAGCCAACGCATCGTGGACGTGGTGTTGGGCGCGCTGGCCCAGGCCATGCCGGATCGCATCCCGGCCGCCAGCCAGGGGACGATGAACAACGTTACCTTTGGCGGCGTCGCAGATGGCCGGCCCTTTGTGTATTACGAAACCGTCGGTGGGGGACACGGCGCAGGGCCGTCTGGGAACGGCCTGAGCGGGAGGCACAGCCACATGACCAACACGCGAAACACACCGGTCGAGGCAATGGAGTATGCCTTGCCTGTGCGGATAGTAGAATACAGTTTGCGCGATGGCTCTGGGGGCAAAGGACAACATCGCGGCGGCGATGGCATCCGCCGGGTATATGAATTCTTGTCGCCTGTCACGGTTACCGTCAACAGCGAGCGGCGCATCTATGCACCCTATGGGCTGCAAGGCGGTGAACCGGGGCAGGTGGGGAGCAATCGAGTGGTGCGAGAGGAAGGTGAAACGGTCGCCGGCAGCAAATACGCCGCACAGCTCAACGCCGGCGACCGGGTGATTATTGAGACGCCAGGCGGAGGCGGCTGGGGCGCAGACCAATGATAAATGATTAAATGATAAATGGCCAAATGATAAATGATAAACGACAAATGACGAATTCCATTCGATAAATCATGGAATGCGTTGTCTGAGGAGGTAGATTATGTTTAGACAGGTGCCTACAAAGGTAGACTTTCCGCAGTTGGAACATCGCGTTCTCGACTTTTGGCGCGAGACCGACGCCTTCCGCAAGCTGTGGGAAAAGAACAAAGGTAAGCCCAGGTTCTCTTTTATAGATGGACCGATTACCGCAAACAACCCTATGGGTGTTCATCATGCCTGGGGACGCACCTACAAAGACCTGTTCCTGCGCTATCAGGCCATGAAGGGCCACGATCTGCGTTACCAGCAGGGCTTTGACTGCCAGGGACTCTGGATCGAGGTCGAGGTGGAAAGGGAACTCGGCTTCGAGTCCAAGCGCGATATCGAGGCCTATG
>CAYNKW010000234.1:0-2529 GCA_964397845.1 uncultured Anaerolineae bacterium | reverse complement strand
GAGAATAACTATACCATCTGGACGGCGCTGAAAAAGTGCCACGAGCGGGGCTGGATCTACAGAGGCGAGGACGTCATGCCGTGGTGCCCGCGCTGCTCTACCGCTCTCTCTGAGCACGAAATCGTCACCGAGGGCTACCGTGAACTGACCCACCCCAGTCTAACCGTCACCTTCCCGCTTCGAGAGCGGCCAGGTGAGTCACTGCTCGTCTGGACGACGACGCCCTGGACGTTGACCAGCAACGTAGCCGCCGCCGTCCACCCTGACCTGACCTACGTCAAGGTGCGTCACAACGACCAGGTACTCTACCTGGCCAAGGGCCTGCTGCCCACCCTGGAAGGCGATTACGAGGTGCTGGGTGAGCTGTTGGGCCGCGATATGGAAGGCTGGACTTATGATGGTCCCTTCGACGAACTGCCCATCCAGCAGAAACACGGCGGGCCGGCGGCCCATCGCGTCATCCTGTGGGATGAGGTGAGCGAAGTCGAAGGCTCTGGCATTGTTCACATCGCGCCCGGCTGCGGCAAGGAGGACCTGGAACTGGGCAGAGAATACGACCTGCCGGCCATCGCGCCGCTGGACGAGTACGGCGTCTTTGTGGACGGCCTTGGCTTCTTGACCGGCACTCGCGTCTGCGATTCGCCCGAGCCCATCTCCGAGAGCCTGCGTCAGAAGGGCTTGCTCTATAAGGCCAAAGATTACACCCACCGCTACCCGGTCTGCTGGCGCTGCGAAAGCGAGCTCGTCTTCCGGTTGGTGGACGAATGGTTCATCTTTATGGGCCAGCAGTTCGACAAGCCGCTGGAAGAGGTCACGCCGGAGGAAAAAGAGGCCAACCTGCGCTACCAGATCATGGACATCACGGACGAGATCCGCTGGATCCCGGAATTTGGCCGCAAGCGGGAGCTCGACTGGCTGCGCAACATGCACGATTGGATGATCTCTAAAAAGCGGTACTGGGGCCTGGCCTTGCCCATCTGGGAATGTCACGAGTGCGGCGCTTTTGACGTAATCGGCAGCTACGAGGAACTGAAGGCGCGAGCCGTCGAGGGCTGGCAAGAGTTCGAGGGCCACACGCCTCACCGGCCCTACATAGACGCCGTCAAGGTTGCCTGCCCTAATTGCGGAGCCACCATCTCTCGCATCCCGGACGTGGGCAACCCCTGGCTCGATGCAGGCATCGTCGCATTCAGCACGCTGCGTTACAACTCGGACCGCGAATACTGGTCACAGTGGTACCCCGGCGACTGGATCAGCGAATCGTTTCCTGGTCAGTTTCGCAACTGGTTTTACTCGCTGCTGGCGCTGAGCACCATCATGGAGCGGCAACGCCCCTTTGACACCGTGTTTAGCTACGCGCTCCTCTTGGCCGAGGACGGCCGGCAGATGCACAAAAGCTGGGGCAACGCCATCTGGTTCGACGACGCCGCCGAGCAGATGGGCGTGGACGTGATGCGTTGGATGTATAGCACCCACAAGCCGGAAAACAACCTGATCTTTGGCTATCACGGCGCCGACGAGACCCGGCGGCGATTTCTCATTCCGCTGTGGAACGTCTACAGCTTTTTCGTCACTTATGCCAATCTGGATAATTGGGAACCTGGGAAATTGGTAAATTGGGAGATGGGGCACCAACTTACTAACTTGCCAATCTACCAGTCTACCAGCCTGCTCGACCGCTGGATTCTGTCACGTCTGCAAGTGCTGATCCAGCAGGTGACCAATTGCCTGGACAACTATGACACCTACACCGCTACCCGCCACTTTGGGGCTTTTGTGGACGGCTTGAGCAACTGGTATGTTCGTCGCTCACGGCGGCGCTTCTGGAAGAGCGAGGCCGACGCCGACAAGCACGCCGCCTACACGACGCTCTACACCTGCCTGACGACGCTGACCCGGCTGCTGGCCCCGTTCGTCCCCTTTGTCACCGAAGAGATGCACCAGAACCTGGTGCGGACAGTGGATGACAGCGCGCCGGAGAGCATCCACCACACCGAGTGGCCGTCTGCAGACGCTGCCCTGGTGGACGAGGAACTGATGGCCGACATGGAGCTGGCGATCCAGGTGAGCAGCCTGGGCCGCTCGGCACGGAGCAGGTCCGGCATCAAACTGCGCCAGCCGTTGGCCAAAGCCGCGGTCGTGGCCGGTAAAGCCGAGCGCGAACGGCTCTCTCGTCTGGCTGACCTGGTGGTGGACGAGTTGAACGTCAAGGCGCTGGACTTTGCTGAAAAGACCGCCGACCTGGTGAAATACGAGATCGGGCTGCTACCCAACGCCCTGGGCAAGAAGCACGGCCCGCTGTTCCCCAAACTCCGCGCCGCCGTGGCGAACCTGGACGCCGGCGCCCTGGCGCTGGTCTTCCAGAGCGGTCTGTCCGCGGACGTGGAGGTGGACGGCCAGACGGTCACCCTACTGCCGGAGGAGGTCGAAGTGCGGTTCAAGCCCCGTGAGGGCTACGCCGTGGCCGAAGAGCGCGGCCTGGTCGTCGGTGTGGACGTGGTCATCACGCCGGAGTTGGAGGCCGAGGGC
>CAYNKW010000233.1:0-6806 GCA_964397845.1 uncultured Anaerolineae bacterium | reverse complement strand
GAGCGCGGATGAGCGTAGATCGTCTATCCCGCCGTAGCAAGCTCTCGTACGGCAGCGGGGATACCGGATTCAGCTTGACTACTACCATCATCGGGGCATATTTTGCGATTTTCCTGACCGACGTCGTGGGCATCTCGCCAGGCATTGCCGCGGCCGCGATCTTTATCGGGCGGAGTTGGGATTACGTCAACGATCCTCTCATCGGCCACATCTCTGACCGCACACGGACGCGATGGGGGCGGAGGCGGCCCTTTTTGCTCTTCGGGGCATTGCCTTTTGCCCTGGCCTTTGCCATGCTCTGGTGGCGCCCGCCGTGGGAGAAGGAGCTTGCTCTGGCCGTCTATTACGCCGTAGCGTACGTCGTTTTTGATGCCTCGGCCACCTTTGTTTACATGCCCTACTATGCGCTCACTCCTGAGCTGACGTTGGACTATGACGAGCGCACTGCACTGACCTCCTATCGCATGTTTTTTTCCATCTTGGCCAGCCTGGTAGCGTTCACCATTCCGCTGACCATAGTCGGCACGTTCGCGCCGGAAAACGCGCCTCGGGTGCTGGCGATGGGCTTGATTTTTGGCCTGGCCAGCGCACTGCCTTTACTGCTCACCTTTTTCGGCACACGAGAGCGCCAGGTGTACATGGAGCAGGAACGGCCTACTCTGATCCAGTCGTTGCGGGCGGCGATGAAAAATCGCCCTTTTGTCTTTGGCATGGCCGTCTTTTTGCTCACCTGGGTTTCGGTTGATGTGATCCAGTCCACGTTGCTCTATTTCATCAAGTATATTGCCCAACGTGAAGCGGAAAGCGACTTGATCATGGCCGCGATCTTTGTCACGGCCATCTTTGCTCTGCCTTTCTGGGAATGGGCATCTCGGCGATGGAGCAAGCGGTGGGCCTATGTCGCCGGCATCGCGTTTTGGGCGGTAGTGCAGCTCGTGCTGATCACCGTGAGTGCCTCGACGGGCATCACACTTGTCTTGCTTTTATGCGTCCTGGCTGGCATTGGCGTAGCAGCGGCACACGTGCTCCCCTGGGCTATGATCCCCGATGCCATCGAGTGGGGTGAATGGCAAACCGGGGAGCGGCACGAGGGCATGTTCTACAGCCTGGTCACGCTGATAAGAAAGGTGGCTTCTTCGATAGCCATTCCGCTCGCCCTCCTGCTTCTCGAGGTCACAGGGTACGTGCCCAACTCTGCCCGGCAGCCGGCCAATGCGCTTCTGGGCATTCGCATCGTAGTCGGCCCGATTCCCGCTGTCTTGTTGTGCGCAGGTATTCTGTTTGCCATCCTATATCCACTGAGTCGAGAGCGGTACGTACAAGTTGTTCAAGAACTGGAAAGCCGGCGAGCCAAGCATAACCAGGCATAACGAGGAGGTTGTATGAGCACCCTTGATGTTCTATCCATCCGCACGGCCAGGGAACGGCGTACCTTTCTCACCTTTCCCTGGCGCATCTACCGTGATGACCCGCTGTGGGTGCCTCCTTTGCTTCCCCAACGCGCAAAGACGATTGATCCTGAACGCGGCGTCTTTTTCCAGCGCGGCCAGGCCGAGTTCTTTATCGCCTGGAGGGACGGCAAACCGGTGGGCACCATTTGCGCGGCAGAAGACAAGCCAACCAACGAGGCGCGTCATAAGCAAGAATGTCTGTTTGGCTTTTTCGAATGTATAGAGGACTATGGCGTTGCCCAGGCCATGCTAAATCGCGTAATGGGGTGGGCCGAACAGCGTGGTCTCAACGCGCTCTTTGGCCCGTTTAACCTGGACTATGAGGATGGCTACGGGGTGCTCGTCGAGGGGCGAGACCGTCCGCCAGCGTTGTTCTGCGGGCACACACCTCCGTACTACCAGCACTTCATGGAGCGATTCGGCTTCCAAGCGGCGCGGGGAGACAGTCTGGCCTTCGCCATAGACCGGGACGAGGACACGCCCGCCTGGCAGCGACTCTCCTGCCTGGCAGATAGGGTGCGCAAGCGAGGAAAGATCACCGTCCGTGGGGCTGACCTGGCGCACTGGGAAGATGAGATCGATCGGGTGCATCACTTGCTTCTCACTGCCCTGGCTGACGCGGCCGATCACATTCCCTGGCGCCGTGATGCGTTACAGGCCCTGCTGGAGCCCTTTCGCGACATCGTCGACCCCGACCTGGTCCTCTTTGCAGAGGTGGATGGGAAGGCTGTGGGTTGGTTACCCGGCGTTCCCAACCTGAACGAGGCGTTCCAACACGCCAACGGGCTGCGCTATCCCTGGGATTACATCAAGCTGTGGTGGTACATGCGCCGCCAACCCAGGTGCCTGGCCATCAAGAGCGTCCTGGTATTGCCCGAGTATTGGAATACCGGCGTCAGCCTGCTGCTCTTTGAGGAAATGACCAGGCGCGCTCTGGCCAAGGGGTACAGGTGGGCTGATCTGTCGCTCACGTCGGCTGACAATCCTCATACACCCATCCTTGCTGAGCGGATGGGAGCCAAAGTCTATAAGCGCTACCGCGTCTACCGGCTGTGGATATAAGATCCTGGAGCACGAAAAGCGCGATCGGAGTGCCGGGGATAAAGAGGATTCTGAGCTGTCGTTCTCGATCCTTACCCCCCCTGCTCACTGCTCTGGAAAGCTCTTTGCCGTGTCACCCTCACCAGCCAGAGTCACCCACTGACCTGCCAGGATGCCTTTGATCTCTTCCACCAGGCGGGAGGCATTCTCCACCGTTATCCGCGCTATCTCTTCCGGGATCGGTGCGAACTCGTCATAGTCCCCGCGCTCGCGAAAGTCCTTAGCCGTCATAAGGATGCGCCCCAGATCACGGCTCACCAGGCCAGGCTTCACAAAGTGCTGGTTGAACAGCGAAATCACCCCAGAATGCTTTCGCGAGTCCAACCGTTTTGTGGCCAGCAGGGCACGCACGGCATGAAACATAGCATAATAAGCCCTGGAGGCTGCATCCCGCCAAGCTTGATCATCGAGAAGCTTCACGGCTACATCCAGTTTTTCTTCCGCCAGCTCCAGACGGTATTTGGCCAGGTCTCGGGCCGTCACCTCCACAGCGCCACCCCCTCCCTGGCAACATTCTGCATGAATGGCGTGCGGGGATGGTTCAGCCGTTCGTATTCTGTTTCGGAAAAGACCTTGAGCGAGATATAGACATCGTGGCCAAGGCAGGCGTCCAGAAGCAGGTCATAGAGTGCGTCTATTAGCCTTGACTCATCCCGTCGCACCACGACCAACACGTCTACGTCGGACTCTGGCGTAGCATCCCCTCGTGCTTTGGAACCAAAGAGTTGCATATCCACAACCTCAGTCCCAAGGGAACCTCGCACAGCGTCAAGAAAGTCCCCCAACGCCGCCTGCTCTGTTGGGGAGAGAGAAGAGGGGAAAAGCAACTCACCCCTTGGGCTTTCAGTGGAAATGTCATGACTGCTCATGTTGCACCTTCTTTGGCTCCTATGATAACACAGCCGAGCCACACTGTCAATACAAATGGTTCCAGGCCAATGTCATTAAGATAAGGAGGCCATCGCAGACCTGACAGGTTTCACAGGCCACTTTTTGGCATAAATGCGCCCTTGATCAGGTCGAATCTGGCTCAAAACAGCACCTTTGGAAACCTGTCAGGTCTTAACTTAATGACATTGGGTTCCAGGCGGATCTTTCAAAGTCCCAACCTGCTACCACTTTAAACTGACCAGCCGGCGGCTCGCCTGTATTGGCGTCGAATAGGAGCCCCAGAATTGTCTTGGGCGGCACTTCCACTGGGGTCGGGGTTGGTAGGGCTGGTGTGGGGGTGGCCGCTGGAGCTTCTGCCACGTCTGTGGCTAGCGTTGTACGTTCCTACACACGCAACAGGAAGCTGATCAGGATGGACACCAAACCGGCCACGACGGTCCTGACCCCGTAGAGGATCAGGTTGCCACGGGAGATATGCCCCAGGAAGAGCCCCAGGCCAAACAGGGTCAACAACGCCATCCCCAGCGAAGTGTAGTAGGCCCAGGTGACGGCAGGGAAAAGCCCGGCCGCGAAGAAGGGGATCAGGACGATCAGTGCTGCCAGAAAGGGGGCGAGGCCGTCAATCGCGGCCACGGTCACCACTGCCACCCGGGCAGCCCGGCCGATGCGGGTATGATTGAGGTCGGTCAGGGTATGGCGACTCAACTCGTCCAGATCCCGCTTTCGCTCTGCTGCCTCGGTCAGATAGGCGCCCCACAACCCCGACACGCCCATGGCGATGCAGGTGGTCAGGCCGGTGGTCACCACGATCTGCGGCTCGTCCACTCCGGCTGTAAGGTTGCCCATCAACACCCCGATGATAGTCAACACCCCATCGAAGGCGTTCATGGCAAAGTAGCGACGGCCAATCTCGCCGATGTTGGCCAGGTTGTTGTACTCTTGAATGCGTTGCAGAACATCCCGAAATGGACTCACTTTGTCAATCCTCTCAAGCTATATGGCTCGGTCAGTCCTGCAACGTTGCGGCATCGTCAATGATCATTTTGCCGGCCACTACCTCGTCAATGGAGTGGACCGCCCCACCCATCTGCTCAATGATCTCCAACGCGCGAGAGTAAGAGAGGTCCTCCCCCTCAATGGTGATCTTGGCGTTTTCCACCTTGCGGTCCATCTCGTAGATGCTGATGTTGACCGCGGAGACCCCCTGCAACTCACTGATTTGAGCCGCCATGTCAATGATGCTCGGCTCGTGAGGCTTTAGTGTGTCTAACACTAACCTGCGGATCGTTCCCATTTTTCTTACTCCTTGTGTCAGTGTGAAAAAAAAGTTAGCAAAGACGAAATTCACTGCGCCAGCAGGATCGCGCCGCTGCGAGGCGGCAGCGGCGGGCCACGCAGTCTCTTTTCCCTTACCTCATATACTTCCCCTCTCATCAGGCAGCGCAACATAGTCCCGTGGTCCAGGTGGCCTTCAACTGGCACGTCCACCGGCCAGGCAGCG
This sequence comes from uncultured Anaerolineae bacterium, assembly GCA_964397845.1. Lineage (GTDB taxonomy): Bacteria > Chloroflexota > Anaerolineae > CAYNKW01 > CAYNKW01 > CAYNKW01. Next base: position 1,862 of record CAYNKW010000233.1, on the reverse strand, counting down.
TCGCGGCCGTTGAGGACGACGACGATTCGCTCCTCGTCCATCAACCGCAGGAAGGCATAAACGCCCAGGGATGCGCTGGCAAAGAGCCGCGCATAGTCGCCCCGCCGCAGCGCCGGATGCGCTTTGCGAATGGCGATCACCTTCTTGAAAAAGTCGAGCAGATCGGTGTCCCACTGGGCTGAGTCCCAGGGCATGGCGCGGCGGCAGTCGGGGTCGCGCCCGCCTCGCAGGCCGACCTCGTCGCCGTAGTAAATGCTCGGTGCGCCGGGGTAGGTCATCTGGAACAGGGTCGCCAGTTCCAGGATGCGCTTATCGTCCCGCGCCACGGTCAGGTAACGGGCCGTGTCGTGACTGTCCAGCAGGTTGAGCTGCGCATGGACGATCTCTGGCGCGTAGCGGCTCAACATGGTGTCGATCTGATCGGCAAAGGCCTCAGCGTCGAGCGCCCGAACCGGCTCGTAGCCCTGCCCCTTCACCAATGCCGGGTCCAGCCAATCGCCGACGAAAAAACCGATGCACGCCGCCGTGAAGCCATAGTTCATGATGGCGTCGAATTGATCCCCTTGCAGCCAGCGTTCGCCGGTGCAATTCACCTCGTTCACCCATATCTCGCCCACGAGATATGCTTCTGGGTTGGCCGTTTTGACTGCGCGGCGGAATTCCCGCCAAAAGTCGTCGTCGTCAATCTCGGCCGGCACGTCCAGTCGCCAGCCGTCGGCGCCTAACTCGATCCAGTGGCGAGCCACGTCAAAGATGAAGCGACGCACGGCAGGGCTATCGGTGTTGAACTCGGGCAGCGCGTGCAGGTTCCACCAGGCGCCATAGTTGGGCTTCCGCGAAGTGTCGTAGGCGTGCAAGGGGTAGCCTTTGACGTGGAACCAGTCCACGTAGGGCGACTCTGGCCCGCACTCCAGGAGGTGATTGAACTGAAAGAACCCCCGGCTGGCGTGGTTGAACACACCGTCGAGGATCAGCCGCATGCCCCGTGCGTGGGCGGCGTCCAGCAATTGGCGAAACGCCTCGTTGCCGCCCAGGAGCGGGTCAACGCGGTAGTAATCGTGCGTGTGGTAGCGGTGGTTGGAGGCCGATTGAAAGATGGGGTTGAAATAAATGGCGTTGATCCCCAGGTCAGTCAGATAGTCCAGCTTTTCCATGACGCCGATGAGGTCGCCGCCCTGGAAGCTGTAAGGGGTAGGCGGCGCGCCCCACGGCTGGAGATTGGCCGGTTTTGGAACGGCCTGGCCGCGGGCGAAGCGGTCGGGGAAGATGTGGTAAAAGATGGTGTCTTTGACCCAATCGGGGGTCACGACTTTGGCCACGTGATGTTTTTCCTTCGTGTTTCTTTAGAGGCAAGGCAAGCGGATTGGAAGAGCTTTCGTGGTCAGGAGATTCTCTCCGCTTGTCTCGCTCCTACTCGCCCATAACCTGTACGATGAGGCTCCGGCTTCGGGGACGGATGTCGAAATCCACAAATATGATCTGCTGCCACGTGCCCGTCGTCAGGCGACCCTCGACGAAGGGCACCGTCAGCGAGGGGCCGAGCAGCGTGGCCCGCACGTGACTGTGGCCGTTGCCGTCGTGCCAGCGGCGGTCGTGTTGGTAGGGAATGTCTGGCGGCATGGCGCGGTCGAAATAGTCGCGCAGGTCGGCCACCAGACCCGGCTCGTACTCGACGGTGCTCACCGCGCCGGTGGAGCCCTGGACAAAGACGGTAACGATCCCGTCGCTGAGGCCCGAGGCCCGCACGGCACCGGTCACCTCGCCGGTGATGTCGTGGATATCGCCGTTGCCCCGCGTGCGAAGTTGGATGGTCTGGGTCACGATCATGCCTGTTTTCTCCTCTGCCTGAGGGGATAGGGTTA
>CAYNKW010000232.1:0-6848 GCA_964397845.1 uncultured Anaerolineae bacterium | reverse complement strand
TCGCGGAATAGTGTGTCAGTCCGCTGGGCCATGCTCAGCCAATACCTGCAAATGGTGGTCAAAATTTCAGAAGTTGCACCGCCGCCAGGGCCAGGACTTCCTCCCCGTTGGCGGCGGTGATGGTCTCGTAGCCCTCGTGCGTCAGATAGTCCGAGAGCATTATCCTCGTGTCCATGTCGTCGTCGGCGATCAGCACGCGCGGTTTGCGGTTTGGCATGGGGCGTACCTCCAGCTTAAGAGATAGGTGTCCGACTCCAGGCCTTCCTTGGTGTAGTTGGACAGCCGGTAGTCCACCAGAGCGAAGTGGAAGTCGGTCTCGGCGGCTTGGCGAAGAGCGTGAGCGGCGTCGGTAGTTGTGGCACCAGCGTGGCTGGCTCGCTCCAGAACCATGCCCAGCGTCAGTAGCACATCAGCGAGAATCCACCTCCTCGGCGCAGGTTTTTTGCGCTTCTTCGTCGGCGAAGCCACCTTTGCTCTCCAGGCATAGGACGTACACTTTGGCCTTGCGCTGGGTTTCCGCCAGGATCTGCGCTACGTCCTGCCCCTGTATGGCCTGTTCGAGAGCCTGTTCGAGCCAGCTAAAGATATCTATACACGTGCCCAGCAGAATCGCTGTCAGCAAGGCAACCTGGCCCAACTCTCTCACAGGTATCGTTCCACTTTCCTGAGCAATAGGGGAATCAAACTTGACAGAGTCACTCCTAACAGGAGCAGGGTCAGCCGGTTAGCAGCAAAAGTGGAAGAGCCTGGATAGTAGGTTTCTTTGAAAAGGAAAATGTAGCCAAACCATCCTTTGTTGCCGTACCTCGCAGCGAACTGGTTGAGGACCCACCAACAAGCACTGATCACAGCGCCCACGTTGGAATCTCGCACCAGCACAGCTCCAAAGAAGGCAAGGCCGGAAAGGAACAGCGCAGAGGGGATGGAAGTCATCAAAGCTCTGGGTATGGAGATGGCAGACGAGTCCAACTGCCAGAGGAGAATCAGGGTGGCAAGGATTGTCACGTCTACGCCGCATACTATAGCAAATCGGCGCAGATAGACCACGGAGCGGTGACCTGGAGAGGCAAACACACGCTCGATTGTGCCGTGATCGTGATCGTTTGACAGCAGCGCGGTTGCGTTGAACAGCATCACCAGAGGGGCCATGTTTTCAAAGAACATCACCGATATCCCATAACTGCGGCTTCGGGATGATCCAAAGATCAACACCACTGACACCAGAAACAGACTGATGAGGACGAACCAGACGTTTTCCCTCTTGAGTATCTTCAACTCGTATCCGAGGAGGGCCAGCCACCAGGGAGGGCTGCCTCTCTTCTCCATAACCATCTCTTATCTTCCCTCGGCTCCAGTTCTGCGCCACGCTCCCCTGCGTCTCTTTTCAAAGTACACCAATGCAACAAGCAAGAGGGCGCTTGTGAACAGCAGGAAGGAGATGTTCGCCGCTGCCACAGCTGGTGACATTTGAGGCATTTGAGGATCATTAGCCATAAAGAGAACAACAGAGCTAAAAAAAGCCTGGAAGGGACTAGCTCCACTGAAGTTGAAAACCCCTCGTATCCAGGAATTCAATAGACGAAAGCGCATGGAGTCAAAAAACCAAAGAATAGCGAAGGGGATGTAGAAGGGGCGAGGATTTTCCAAGAGCGTTGTCGCCGTCAACGCCAGCGCCGCCACGAAGGCCATGGGTGGGAGATACATGGTCAGAAAGACCGCCAGCAATGACCAAAGGTTCATCAGCGTGCTGGTGATCACCCACTTGGTGATCGGGATGCCGACGAAGACAGGTCCGGCGATCAGGGCTAGGGCAATCAGGGAGGCCAAGTACTTGCCCAGGACATACTCGGCCTCGCCGACGGCTCTCACTTTGATCGACTCCCTCGTTCGCAGCGTGGTGTCACGCACGATGCGATCGGCGACCAGAAAAGCGGCCAAGAGAGTCATCAATAGCGTTAGACCGGAGAACGCCTGGCTGGCCATCCACCAACTGGAGAAGAATTTGGGAGCATCGTCGGGGCCGGGGTAGTTAAGAGGAGTCGGCATGAAGAGAGCAAGAGCACTGGCTAGAAGAAACACAATCCAGTATCGCCAGCTACGCCAGCGCATTCTGAGTTCATAGCGCACGATCCCGCGCATCCTATTCAGGTCCAACATGCTCGTTCACCCCACCCACAAAGTAAACGTAGGCATCTTCAAGCGTAGGCGATGCGGCTATGGCGTTCTCGGTTGGCCGCTTCTCGGCCAGAAGTCTGACACAGATGCCCTCGACCTTCCGCACCACAGAGATGACCCTGTGCCGCCGTTTGATGTCCTCAAGCGCCTCGTCGGCGGCGATGACCTCCCACACCTTCCCTTGCACCCGTTCGATCAGTTTCGGGGGAGTGGAACGCACCAGGAGGCTGCCATTCTTGATGATGGCCATATCATTGCAGGTAGTCTCCACATCGCCAACGATATGCGTGGACAGAATCACCAGCCTGTCGCCACTGATCTCGGAAAGCAGGTTGTGGAACCGGATTCTCTCCTCCGGATCTAACCCCGCAGTTGGCTCGTCAACGATGAGTAGCTGTGGAGATCGTAGAAAGGCTTGGGCAATGCCCACTCTCTGTCTCATCCCTCCTGAAAACGTCTTGAGTTTCCTATTCTCAACAGCAGACAGGCCAGCAATGTCGCTCGCCCTCTCAACAGCCTCTTTTCTCTTGGAGGCGTCCTTGACGCCATCGAGTATGGCAAAGTAGTCCAGGAATTCCCGGGCGGTCAGGTTTGGGTAGACACCGAAATCTTGAGGAAGGTAGCCCAGCATCCTGCGAATGGCCATTGAATCAGCCTGCACGCTGTGGCCGTCCACATGGATGTCCCCCACCGTCGGCTTGAGTAACGTAGCGATCATTCGCATGAGGGTGGTCTTGCCTGCTCCGTTGGGGCCAAGCAGACCGAACATTCCATTTCCAATTTCCAGGTTGATGTCCTTGACTCCTACAATCTCTCCGGCATAGATCTTGGTCACATTCTCGACTTGAATTTGCATTGTTCACGTCCTTGGGGCTGTTGGGGCAGGCTCAGCCAGCCATTTGAGCATTTCTGGAAACTCCTCCCTGATCTTGGCATAGATAAACAACGATAGCTCTATCTCCCTTCGCGCTAGGCGGCAGTGGAGCCGATCCGGGGAATCAAAACTCCCATCAGCTTTCGCGAACTCGTTGAGACAATGGCCGCTGCACAGATAGCGCGCCCAGCAGTCTTGACAGTCCTGGAGCGACAGAACTGAAGCTTCCAGGAATCGCTGCCGCGAGGCATCCGCGTCAAAGCCGGTGAAGATATTCCCCATTTTGAAGGCTTCCATGCCCACGAATCTGTGACAAGGATACACGTCGCCCGCTGGATCTACTGTGACCATGGTTCTCCCGACACTGCAGGAGTACATTCTCTTTTGCGCGCCATGAATACGTCTTAGGTGGCGCAGGAAGCCTCCAAAGGCAAAAGGCCTTTGCTGTCGAATAGCCTCAATAAGCTTCCCTGCCAACTGCTCGTATTCTGCCATTATAACCTCAACGTCTTCGTCTGTCAACGCCAATAGGTTGTTGCCCCCACAGGCTGATGATACTGGCGCGCAAAAGACCCTAGCAAAGCCGATAGAAGATAGATGCTCGACGACCTGTCTAATCGCAGGATTCCGGTGAGATATGGTCGCGCGAGCACTGATCTTCCCGCCCCGTCGCCTAGAGAGAGCTTCTATTCTTGGCAAGAGTTGGACAGCCGGTAGTCCACCAGAGCGAAGTGAAAGTCGGTCTCGGCAGCTTTGGCACCAGCGTGGCTGGCTCGCTCCAGAACCATGCCCAGCGTCAGTAGCACATCAGCGAGAATCCACCTCCTCGGCGCAGGTTTTTTGCGCTTCTTCGTCGGCGAAGCCACCTTTGCTCTCCAGGCATAGGACGTACACTTTGGCCTTGCGCTGGGTTTCCGCCAGGATCTGCGCTACGTCCTGCCCCTGCATGGCCTGTTCGAGAGCCTGTTCGAGCCAGTTGTAGGCGCGAACGAACCAGGATCCTTCGGCTGATACGGAATCATACAATCCGTGTTCCAGAGAGAAGCGCATGGCGGCCGCCATCTCTTCCCCTACTTGTTTCGCGTATTCGGGCGATTCGGCTGCCGAACGGCGGGCCGGAAGATTCCGAGCTACTTGCTGACCGTGGTCTGAGAGGAAACGGAGCCACGTCCAGCACTGATCGGGATAAGGGGTTTCGGCTGAGATGTAGTAACCCTGGAGATCCAAAGACGAGATGACTATACTCCCCCCCTCATTGAGCGGCAATGGCGCAATACCCAGCCAGTCTAGGGGCAGGGGAGATTGCCAAGCGGAATTCATGTCTGTCCACATCGCTACTTTTCCTTCGCTCAGCAGAGTCCATCGTCTCTCCCCGGCCTCTTTATCCGGCAAAAGGGGTGTCACTCCGTGCACTGTGGAAAGGGCCACGTACCAGCGCATGGCCTCAATCACTGCTGGGTCGTCAAAGCGCGGCCAGGGGGGATCTTGTTGTTCGTCTACCACAGAGGTGCCCCACAGGTGGATAAAGTCATACAGATCGGCGACAGTGTTGTTGGAATAAATAAAGCCAGATTGCTTGTCTTCTCCATTGCCCCAAGTCAGCGCCTGGGCCTTGCTCAGAAAGTCGTCCAAGTCCCAGCCAGGTTGAGGGTACGCTACACCGGCGGTGTCAAAGAGATCTTTGTTGTAGTAGACAAGTTTCACAGAGACATCGACCGGCAGGCCCCACAGGTCACTCTGCCAGCGAAAGGCTTCCAGGGCTGGTGGGTAAAAGTCGGCCAGGGGAAAAGCCGGCTCGGCGTCCAGGAACGGTTGTAGGTTCAGGATGTGCCGCCGAGTCTTCTCCTCGGCCACCTGGCGACCCCAGACCAAAAAACAGTCGCTGTCCGCTGCCATCTCTTCCAGGCCAAGGCGATCTGAGGAGGGGCCCTTTACCTTGACGGTGATATTGGGGTGGCTCTCGTGGAAGGCTTGAGCCAGTGTCTTGTAGTCAGACTGGTCGAAAGAGGAAAAGAAGGTGATCGTCATCCCTTCTTCCGGCGTGGGCTCCTGGGTTGCCACGGCTATGGGTCGAGGTTCGGAAGCCCCGGCCAGTTTGCTTAGAAGCTCATAGGCCTCGATCTGGGCCTCGGCCAGGGCCTCTTCTACATCCTTTTCCCCTTTGAGGACGCATTTCAAAGCACCAGGTAGAGCGAACGCAGCCGCAAAATCATAAGCCAGCATGTCAGAATAAGCGTGTTCCAGGGCAAAGCGATAGGCAGCGGCTTCTTCTTCGCTCAGGGTTTCCCAGTAGCCCGTCTCGGCAGCAACAGAGCGGCGCGCCGGCAGAGCGGGAGGGCCAAAGGTGCCGGGGGTAGCATGATGGGTGAGAAAGTCCAACCAGCGCCAACTCTCCTGAGGGTGGGCCGTGCCGGCGCTCATCACATAGCCCTCCACCGAAATGGGAGTGGTGGCGTCGGCGGGTTTGTCCACTGGATAGGGCGCTATGCCGATTTCTCTGCCCCCGCTGCATCTCTGAAGATTGTAAACTGTCTCGCTCCACATGGCAGCGTGTCCTTCTTCGACAAGCCTGTATGCTTCTGGCTGTCCTGGCTCGAAAAAGGGGGCAACCTGATGCTTCAGGTACAGGTCTGCGTACCAGCGCACCGCCTGGGCGACTTTTGGTGTATCCAAAAGCGGAGTCAGGGGTGTGATTGTATCGTCCACCAGGGGGGCGACGCGGCCGGCGATAAAGGGCGTGGGGTTAAAACTCCGCTGGGCAAAGCCCCAGCGGGTGACCTGATCCCCTTCCCGTTTGGTCAGAGCCTGGGCCTTGGCCAGGAAATCATCCCACGTCCACCCCGGTTCAGGGTAGGTCACGCCCGCCTCGTCAAAGGCTTCCTTGTCGTAGAAAATCATATCAAGGCTGACGCCCAGGGGAAGCCCCCAGGTGCCGCCATCCCATTGCAGGCTCTCCAGTGCGGCGGGGTAAAAGTCCTCACTGTGAAAACCCTGATCGGCTTCGATGAAAGGGGTCAGATCCTGCAGCAGGCCCAGGCGAGTAATGAGAACGAAGGGCTGCATAGTCAGGGTATCCGCGGTAGAGACCAGCCGCCGCAAATTGTCTTCTGTCCAATTCAACAGTGCCTCTCCCGATCCCAGGATCTCTTGGAAGGATATCAGCCGTATCTTGATGTGCAGATTCTCCTCCTGAAATTGCTCGGCCAGCGCTTCGTACTCACCGAGGGCCCACTCGCGGCAGGCAAAGGTAATGGTCACCTCTCCCGGCTCATCTGGTGGCGTCCGGGTCCGGCACCCCGTTCCCAGACTCGTCAATGCCAACACGAGGATCATTCCAATCAGCCGCAGGTTATGCCAGGCGCTTTTGTTGTACATCATAGTCCTTCCTACCAGGGCTTTATCAATCTTATCAATCAAGTGCCGGTCACTTTGCTATGAGGACGATCCCTTTACAAATCGTTCGTAGCCTTTCAGAACCCAGTGCTGAGAGACCAACAAGCAGATGCTCGCCAGCAACAAGAGTAACTTGTTCTGCTGCCATATACCAGTCTCAGTCTGAGCGCGATGTGCCCAACTAAACAGATAGACGTATTGGCCCCATTCGTGAGTAGCTAAATCGCCGTACCAAAAGCTTGCGACCCAGTATATCGCTGGTACCAGGTACCCTACGTTAGTGTCAGTGGTGAGGTTAGCCGATGCACACCCCAGGCTTGACAGGAATGTAGCCGGGGCGAAAGCGATCAGCAAAGTCTGGAGCACGTCCAACTCGATGAATGAGCAGGCGATTCCCAGAACGGCA
>CAYNKW010000231.1:0-6879 GCA_964397845.1 uncultured Anaerolineae bacterium | reverse complement strand
GTGCATTCCTTCACTATTTTACACCGCAGGTACGTTTCCTACCTCTATCGTCATTCCCTCTCACCCGGCACACTGTAGAGCGTATCATCTTCATACTACCCATAGCCGGGGCGGCCTTTGCCTTCGGACAGTCAGGTGGGCTGATCACCCTGGCCATCGCCGTCCTCATCATGCTTCCACGCATCTTTCTGTTTTCCCCTCATCCGACGGATGCCATTCTGGAGACGGTTGCTGTCGCCGCTATCGGCTATCTCGTAATCTGGATGATCGAGACTCAGGAGAGGGAGAAGAGACTGCGCCAAAAGGCCATTGAGGAACTGGAAACAATGAACGCCATTGCCGCCACGGTCAGTCAATCGCTTGACCTGGACGAAATCCTCAATAAGGCTCTGAGCAAGGTCTTGGAAGTGATGAGGTTGGAGGCAAAGGGCGGGGTATTCCTGCTGGATGCGGAGGGCCAGAAATTACATCTGAGAGCCCACCACAGATTGTCACCGGAGTTTGTCCGGCGAGAGGCGGAAATCGCGGTGGGCGAGTGCCTGTGCGGGCTGGTGGCCGAGTCAGGTGAAGTGCTTCTCACTGACGATTCCTTTGAAGATGCTCGACACACCAGATGCAGGGAGTTAGAGCCCCACTTCCACATCGTCGTGCCCTTGAAGTCAAGGAACCGGGTGCTGGGGGTGATGTTCCTGTATCTGCGGGGCACGTACCGGCCAGGCGCTGCAGACAGGCGGTTGTTCGTCTCCATCGGCAGCCAGATTGGCGTAGCTGTTGAGAATGCACGCCTCTATGAAAACATGCGCTTCTACGCTCGACAGATAACCCGGGCTCAGGAGGACGAGCGGAAACGCATCGCCCGCGAGCTTCACGACGACACACTTCAGGCGCTGGTCGCTCTCTCGCGTCGCCTTGACGCGCTGGCTGCTCTCGCCGAACAACTGCCTGAACCTGCGACGCGACACTTGGAGCAGTTGCGAGAGCTAACCGGCAACGCACTGCGAGACGTGCGCCGCTTCAGCCAGGATCTGCGGCCCCCTACCCTGGATCACCTGGGGCTGGTGCCAACTTTGGAAGGATTGATCAACGATCTGATGGAACGAGACGGGATAGAGGCAGAACTCAGGGTAGAGGGTGACAGGCGGCGCCTTACACCCGAGGAGGAGTTGGTGCTGCTCCGCATTGCCCAGGAGGCCCTGAACAACGTCAGGCGACATTCCCAGGCCTCGCAGGTGGTGACCAAGGTGGAGTTCGGTCCTGTCAAGGTCCGGATGATCATCAGCGACAACGGTCGGGGATTTGCGGTGCCGGAGAGGACGGGTGATCTGGTTGCCATAGGCAAGTTGGGCCTCATCGGCATGTACGAGCGAGCGCGACTCCTGGGCGGGGTACTGCTAGTGCAATCGGAGCCGGGCAAGGGCACGACGGTCATCGTGGATGTACCGGTGCAGCCAGGACCGAAGGACGAGGGCGGTAGCGCTTGAGGCGACAGGGCATGATCCTGCAAAAAAGCACGGGCCAGGAGGGACGCTCCTGGCCCGTGTTCTTTCAGTCTCAGGCAAAACTGGCTGCGTTGGCTTACTCTGACTAATACCACCCCTAGTCAATGTCAATGCACGATCCTGAAGTCTTGACGTCCTGCCGATATCCTTCTTCCTGGGTGGTGCCATTCTGAGCCAGAGCTCAGCGAAGTGGTTACTGCCGTTCAAGGTGTTTCCATCTCAGATCCATGGAACACGGGCAAGAAGCGTGCTGCCAGGGTAAAGATGAGAACACCGGCCGCGACGGAGGCAATGGCGACGGCAAACTCTATCCAGTGGGGGAAATAGGTGGCCCCAGCCGGTGCTCTCAGCGCCAAAAGGGGCACGGTGGTGCGATTGACAGCCAAACCCACGAGCACGCAAGCCGATCCCCAGAACAATCCGAAGGCGCTTTCCCTCACCCTGCGCCTGCCGAAAAGAACCAGGGGCACGATCACGCCGATGACCATCTCTTCCAGGAACAGAACGCTCAACCAGCCCTCGGAGAACACCAGCCCCATCTCTCCGGCGAGGAGCAGGTCTCCCACCTTGAGCACCAGGTAGATACCCAGCATGATAGATATGATCCTGGCCAGGTCGGTGAGCAGACCGAGCTCCAGGCGGCGGCGGAAGGCCCTAAAGCTGACCACGGCTACAAAGATGGCCATAGACAGTCCGCTAAACGCAGCCGAGGTGAAGAACAGGAGAGGGAGCAGTGGTGTCCACCACAGGGGATGGAGCTTGTAGGGCATGAGCAAGAAGAGCGAACCTAGAGATGATTGGTGCAGCGACGAAAGCACGATCCCTGCGCCCGCTATCAGAACTGTCGAAATCCCGATTGCCCGCAACGGCTTCTGCCAATCGAAACGCTCCAGGATAGCAGGCGCCACTTCCATGATCAGCACTCCCGTGTAGAGGGTAATGCACAAACTGACCTCGAACATGAACGAGTGAAGGTTCCAGTACCAGGGTATGAGGATGTTGTAGAACTTGTGCCAACGCCCCAGGTCCATCAGCAGGATCACGACGACAAAGACGTAGCCCAGGAAACCGGCCAGGACCACCGGGCGCGCGATGGGGTAGTACTCTTCCCTGTTATAGATATGCGTGACGGCGGAAATCATGAACGCCCCGGCCGAGAATGGGATAAAGAACACGTCGTACACGATCCACAGGCCCCAGGGATAGACATCACTCAGATTGGTAGTGGCCCCCAGCCCGGAGATCAAACGGACGATGCCCACTACCAACCCAGCCACGGCCAGAGCCCCCAGGATAAAGTAGCCCACAGAGAATGTGTGTCTCTTCTCCAGGGTCGTCATAACTATACCTCCTCCTCTTTTTTACGGGCGGCCTCCTCTGCCTGAATCCTCTTTTCCCGCCTGGTGAACCAGTAGTAGAGTCCGCCCAGGAGGGCAGCGACGCTCACAGCAACGCTGGGCGTACCGTACACGGCGACCGCTTCACTCAGCCCTGTGACCGGCTCTGAGCCCAGGGTTGGGAAGCCTAGTTTTTCAAAGGGGATCGCAGAGAGGTACATCCACGATGTGCCCCCCAATTCGTCTTTACCGTAGATATGGTCTACATACTTTTCCGGATGCGCTTGGATGCGCGCTTCCGCTTCGGCGATGAGAGCATCACGCTCTCCAAAAGTGATCGCCCCGGTGGGACACGTCTTCGCGCAGGCCGGCTCCAACCCGGCTTCCAGGCGGTCTACGCAGAGAGTACACTTGCGGACGAACGGCAGGGGCTTCTCCCACTCGAACTTTGGAACCTCGAAAGGACAGACCACCATGCAATAGCGGCAGCCTATGCACCGGCCGGAGTCATAAACGACAGCGCCCTCTTCTGTTTGGTGGAAGGCACTCACCGGGCACGCCGATACACAGGCAGGATGCAGGCAGTGCATACACTGCCGTTTGGCAAAGACCCAATGGAACTGGCCGTCTTGTTCGATTTCCGTGAACTCGACCAGGCTCCAGGTCTTTGACGAGAGGGTGCGTGGGTTCTGGTAACTGCCCCAGTTGTGAGTCTCCTCTGCCGGCAGGTCATTCCACTGCTTGCAGGCCACCTGGCACGCCCGGCAGCCGATACATTTTGTGAGGTCAACCAACATTCCCTTTCTCATTATTACCGACTCCCTTTCTTGATTCTCACCAGAAAAGCCTTGTACTCAGGGATCATGGTGTTGGCATCGCCTACATGTGGGGTGAGCTTGTTGGCGCTGTCGCCCACGCTCAAGCCACTGAAGCCCCAGTGCCAGGGTATGCCAACCACATGCACCTCTGTCCCGTTCAGATGAAACGGCTTGAAGCGCCTGGTGACGATGGCCGTCGCTTCAATCGTCCCGCGCTTTGACTCCACGGTGACTTTTTCGCCGTTGTTGATCTCCAACTTGTCCGCCAGTTCCTCGCTCATCTCGACGAATACTTCGGGCATCAACTCTACCAGCCACGGCAGGTTGCGGGTCATCTGACCGGCCTGCCAGTGCTCGCTCACCCGGTAGGTGGTGGCCACGATGGGGAACTCGTCCGGCGTGCCGATTTCCTCCGGCCGCCACACCTTGATGCAGGGGTTCACCTGTGTGCCGGAGAGCGGATTGGCAATCGGGCTCTCCAGAGGTTCATAGTGTTCGGGGAACGGCCCGTCTTTCAGGCCAGGCCCAAAGATGTGGGCCAGGCCCTCGGTCTTCATGATGAAGGGGTATCTGGTGCCCTCCACATTCATCGGCGGCCAGCCCCCGTCCGGTACATCTCCTTCCCACTCTTGGCCTGTCCAGCGCACGACAAAATTCTCCTCGTCCCACGGATTGCCATCCAGGTCTACCGAGGCACGGTTGTAGATGATGCGCCGGTTGAGCGGCCAGCACCAGGCCCACTTGGAATACAGGCCGATGTCGGCAAGGTGGTAGTCCAGATTGTCGCGCCACTTTTGACGGTTGCCGTCTTTTTCATTATAGCTTTGGGTGTAGAGCCAGTTAGCTGACGACGTGCTGCCATCCGCCTTGAGGTGGCCGAAGGAAGCGATGAGCTGGCCTTCCTTGTAGAGTGGGATGCCTTTATCGTCCGCGATGTCGCTTTCGGCCCAGCCATTGATCTCGCGGGACACCAGGTCTACCAGGCTCTCTGCGCCACGATGCGCCGTCGGATTGTCGTACCAGCCCTTCCAGCGCAGCTTGGTGATGGCGTCGGCGTTGGGCCCACCCTCGGCCTCGTACAGCTCGATTACCTTGAGCATCAACTCGGTGATGATCTCCAGGTCGGGTCTGGCCTTGCCGGGCGGGTCCACTGCCTTCCAGCGCCACTGGCTCCAGCGTCCGCTGTTGGAGATGGTGCCCTCTTTCTCGTAAGAGCAGGCGGCGGGCAGCACGAACACCTCGGTCTGGATGCTGGCGGCGTTCACGCCGGGCTCCTTCCAAAAGGCGCAAGTCTCGGTCTCCCACAGCTCCGCGACCACCAACCACTCCAGGTTATGGAGCGCCTGTCGCTCGGCGCAGGCGTTGGGGCCACCCACGGCCGGGTTCTGCCCCCAGGCGAATAACCCCTTGATCGCGCCTTCCCCCATCGCCTCAAAGAGGGAGATGTGGGAGTAGTTGGTGCCGGGGTTGAGCTTGGGCAGCCACTCGTAGCCAAAGTTGTTGTCGGCAGTGGCTTTGTCGCCGTACCAGGACTTGAGCAGGCTGACGTAGTACTTGGGGTAGTTCAGCCACCAACTGGCGCTCTTGGGATCAGCAGTGGCAAAGGCCGCCGCCCGCCCGTCCAGGTGATCCTGAAGGGTTACCTCCGCGGCCATCGGTGGCTTGAGATAGCCGGGCAAAATGTGGAACAGCAGGCAGTGATCGGTGGAGCCCTGCACGTTGGACTCGCCGCGCAGCGCGTTGATGCCACCACCTGCCACGCCAATGTTGCCCAGCAACAGTTGCAAGATGGCGTAGGCACGGATGTTCTGCGTGCCGTAGGTGTGCTGCGTGGTGCCCATGGCATACATGATGGCACCGCTCTTGCCCACCGCGCCGGTCTTGGCGTACTCGGCGCAGACTCGCACAAAGATGTCCTTGTCCGTGCCGGTGATGGCGCACACCGTGTCGGGGTCGTAGCGCTCGTACTGTTTCTTGAGAATCTGGAAGACGCAGCCGGCGTCTTTCAAGGTCTTGTCCTTGAGGGCAATACCGCTGGCATATCTCTGGAAGCTCCAGGTGGCCTTGTCGTATTTGCCAAAATTGGGATCATCACCGGGCAGAAAGCCAGAGAATTTGCCGTCGTTCTCGGCGGCGGTCAAAGTCGGGGTTGACCAGGCAGGCCATGTTGGTGTACTCGGTGACGTAGGTCATGTTATAGTTTTCGGGGTGGACCTCCATGTCATCAAGCACCCACCTGATCATCCCGCCGATGAAGGTGATGTCGGTGCCAGAGCGAAGCCTGGCGTAGATATCTGCCTTGGACGACGAACGGGTGAAGCGGGGATCCACATTTATCAGCGTGGCCCCGTTCTCTTCGATGGCCTTGGTGATCCACTTGAAGGAAATGGGGTGATTCTCAGCAGCGTTGCTGCCGATGATGAGGATACAATCACTGTTCTTGAGGTCATTCCAGTGATTGGTCATCGCTCCTCTACCGAACGACTCTGCCAGAGCCGCAACGGTAGCGGAGTGTCATATACGGGCCTGGTGTTCGATGTATACCAGGCCAAGCGAACGCAACGCTTTGATCAGAATCGAGCACTCTTTGTTGTCCAGCGAAGGCGCCGCCGAGCGAAGCGATGGCCTCCACCCGGTTGACCGTGCGGCCCTCGCTGTCTTTTTCGACAAAGTATCGGTCTCGGGTGGCCTTGACGCGCCTGGCGATCTGCTCCAGGGTCCAGTCCCAGGGTTTATCCTCCCAGGTGGAGGCACCTGGGGCGCGGTATTTGACCTTCTGCAAACGGCGGGGGTTAATTCCCCCGTCCACCGTGTGAATCTGGGACAGGGACATTCCCTTGCTGCACAGGCTCCCCCGATTGATAGGGTGGTCGGGGTCGCCCTCGATATTGACTGCCTGGCCATACTGGGAGGCAACGATAGCTCCACAGCCTACACCGCAGTAGCAGCAGATGGTAAGCGTCTCGCCGATGGGCTTGTGCAAGGGGAAGGCCCTCGCTGCGGCCACTCGCAGGGCTTCGGGGGGTAGAATAAGAGCCCCCGCCGTAGATCCTGTAAGCTTGAGAAAGTCCCGACGGTTTAGTTCCATTGTTCTAGTCCTCCTTGACCAGGGTTTACTACACTATTCCCAGCCTAGACCTCTGTTCCAAAAGTTTTTGGGGTAAAAGCAATTGATAGCCTGTCATTCTGAGGAGCGAAGCGACCCTGTACCCTGTACCTGTCGGT